>NZ_LMGU01000001.1:2770205-3140410 GCF_001427525.1 Microbacterium sp. Root61
ATGACGGGATCGCCCTGGTCGACACAGGCTGGGCCACGGAGGCGTCCGCTACCGCACTGGCGAAGGAACTGGCGGCCATCGGCTACTCCATCACCGACATCTCCGCCATCCTCATCACCCACATGCACCCTGATCATTTCGGTCTGGTTCCGAGGATCCTGCGGGCGAATCCGGATTGCCGATTGTTCATGCACGACGCGGATCTGCGGCTTGTGGACGGGCGATCAGACGCGCTGCGCCAGCGGACAACTCCTCGCTGGCAGGAACTCATGGTCTCCGTCGGTGCGCCGGGTTCCTACGAGATCACGACCCGCGCCATGGTGACCAACCGGGTCGACGACGACATAGCATCCCAGGTTGTCACGCTGGCGCCCGACCAGGTGATCACGCTGGGCAGTTGGTCGATTCGCGCGTTGTGGACGCCGGGACACACCCCGGGCCACCTCTGCTTCCTCGTGGAGGATCATGCGTTGCTGATCTCCGGAGACCACATCCTCCCGACGATCACTCCGCAGGTGACGCAGCTGTCCGATCCCGCGGATGACATTCTCGGCAACTACCTCTCCTCCCTGCGGGCTCTGCGATCGCTGGACGTGGTCGAAGTGCTGCCCGCGCATCAGTACCGCTTCACCGGCCTCGTAGAGCGCATAGATGAGCTGCTCGCACATCACGAGCGCCGCTTCGCGCTGCTTGAGAACGCGGCCGCGCGCTCGCCTGGACTGACCTGCTACGACCTCGCGCACGCCCTGGATTGGCGGGATCCGCTGGTGCGGATGCCGACGGATCAGGCGCGGATGGCGGTGAAAGAGACCCTGGCCCACTTGGTGCACATGCAGGGCGCGGGGCGGATATCAGCACGAATCGGGCCGCCGACGACCTGGTGGGCGGCCGATGTGATGACGACGAGAAGAGGAATTCGATGACGACGGATCGACACTGCGAAGGCCGGGTGGCGATTGTCACCGGAGCGGGTCAGGGCCTCGGTGCTGCCCATGCGCGGCGTCTGGCTCGAGCGGGAGCGATGGTGGTCGTGAACGACCTCGGTGTCCTGCTCGACGGCGGCCAGGATGCCGACAAGCCGGCCGTGCGCCTCGTCGAAGAGATCCGTGCGGACGGCGGGGAAGCGGTGCTGAGCGCACACGACGTCTCCCGGTGGGACCAGGCTGGCGAATTGGTGCGCACGGCGATCGAAGCATTCGGACGACTCGACATCCTCGTGAACAATGCGGGAGTTCTGCGTGATCGCTCACTTGCCCGCCTGACGGAGGCGGAGTGGGACGCCGTCATTGCGGTCCATCTGAAGGGGACAGCGGCGACCATGCACCACGCTGCAGAGCACTGGCGCAGCCTTGCCTCGGACGACGAGCATCCGTTGGATGCCCGCATCATCAACACGACATCGGTCGCGGGCCTATTCGGCAATCCCGGTCAGACGAACTATGCCGCGGCGAAGGCAGGCATCGTCGCGATGACGCTGGTAGCGGCCCTCGAGCTGTCCCAGCACGGTGTCACAGCAAATTGCATCAGCCCGGGAGCGGCGACCCGGATGACAGCGTCGATCCCCGGTCGCGACGCGCAGGCGATGTCGGTGGATGACACGTTCTCCCCACGGTGGCCGGCGGCGATCGTCGAATGGCTCGCCTCCCCGATGTCCGCCGGCGTGACGGGGCGGGTGTTCATGACATCCGGCCGAAGCCTGGGGATCGCGCAGGGATGGGAGCGCGGCCCGTCGACGGCACCGGTCGAAGACGTCGCCGATGTCGACACCGCATTGCGTGGACTCTTGGCGGAAGCGCGTTCGAACTCGGCCATGCGAGGCGGGACTTGGTGATCAATGCCGACGCGGTCGGGGAAACGACAGAGCCTCGCCGACACTCCTGGTCCGCCGATGACACGCTTCTGTACGCACTTGCGGTCGGTGCCGGCGCCGACGAACTCGAGTTGACGACTGAGAACACGGACGGCGTCGACCTCATCGCAATCCCCACCTTTGCGGCGGTCCTGGGGGGAGGCGCCGGAGAGCTGCGATCGCGCCTCGGCTCGTGGGCGCCCGGCGCGGTCGTACACGGCACGCAATTCATCGAGTTCGACTCGCCGCTGACGGTCTCCGGCGACATCGAGATCGTGGGTCGCGTGGCGGCCGTCGAGGACAAGGGCACAGGGGCGCTGGTGGAGATCGAGTCGCGAGCAGTGGATGCGGCGACCGGTGCATCCTTGTTCACCTCCACCACTGGGTTGTTCATCCGTGGCGAAGGTGGTTTCGGCGGGTCACGATCGCACGGCTCCAGTGTTCTGCCCAAGGCGGGGCACGATCGCGAGCCCGACCTCGTCCTCGCCGCTTCTACGAGGACGGACCAAGCGCTGCTCTACCGGTTGTGCGGCGACCGCAACCCCCTCCACTCGGATCCCGGCTTTGCGAAACGCGCAGGGTTCCCTCGCCCGATTCTGCACGGTCTGTGCACGTGGGGCATCACTGCGCGAGTACTCGGGCGCGCGGCCACCGACGGTGACTTTTCGCGCATCGCCGCATTCGGGGGTCGCTTCCGGGGCCCGGTGCTTCCTGGCGATGAGTTGAGGATCGACGCGTGGCGCTCGTCGGACGCCGAAATCCACTTCCGTGTGCGTGTCGACGATCGCGTGGTCATCGAGGCCGGGCTGCTCAGATTGGCCGACCGATGACCGCGGTCCTGTTGCCGGTGCCCCACCCGACGCCCGAGACGCAGCCGTTCTGGGACGGCACGGCGCAGCGCAAGCTCGTGATCCAGCAGTGCGCGGAATGCTCGATGTGGGTGTTCCATCCGCGTCTGCGCTGCGATCGCTGCGGATGTGACGCGCTGGTGTGGACGGATGCATCCGGTCGTGGTCGGCTGTGGTCCTACATCATCGTGCACCGGCCCGAGCCAGGGTTCGAGGATCGTGCACCCTACGCCCTCGGCATCATCGAACTCGCAGAGGGGCCTCATCTGATGGGCTCGCTCGCGATGGTCGATCCGACGCCGGAGTCACTTCGGATCGACATGCCGGTGGTCGTCGACTTCGAGCCGCGCGGCGAGATGTTCGTTCCCGTGTGGCGCGTGGACGAGGCAGCATCATGACCGGGTGCGTGATCGTCGGCGCTGCCGAGACAGACCGGATCGGCGTCGTGCCCGACCGGTCGGTGCTGGCGTTGAACGTCGAGGCCGGCTGGCGTGCGCTCGAGGATGCAGGGCTGTCCATCGCGGACATCGACGGCATCGCCGGGGCCTACTCGCCGCACGGCGTCGCTGACGCGATGGGAATCTCGCCCACGTGGGTCGATTCGACGAACGTCGGTGGGTGCTCGTTCATGATTCACGTCCGGCATGCGGTCGCTGCGATCCGCGCGGGCTACGCGACCCGGGTGCTCATCACCCACGGCGAGTCCGGCCGATCGCGCGTCGGGGTCCCACCGCGTCCGCGCGATCCGGCTTCGATGACGGGTCAGTTCGAGGAGCCCTACGGGGCACGGGCGCCCTACACGAAGTTCACACTGCCGGCGCTGCGGTACATGCACCAGCACGGCCTGGACGAGACCGATCTGGCCGAAGTGACCGTGGCGCAGCGTCGATGGTCGCATCGAAACCCGCGCGCGGGCCGAAAGGGCTTGCTCACGACCGAGGAGGTTCTCGCCGCGCCGCTGGTCGCGTACCCGTTTCGCGCGCCAGAGGTGTGCATGCTCACCGATGGGGGCGGCGCGCTCGTGGTCACCGCGAGGGATGACGCACCGCCGTCGACGCGCGGTCGGGCGGTGGACATTCTCGGCACGGGGGAGGGAACGGACTCACTCCTCATCTCCGAACAGCGTGATCCCGGTGTATCCAGAGCGATCAGAGCCGCTGCTGATTCCGCGTTCGCGGAGGCGCGACTGCGGCGCGAAGAGATCCAGCACGTGATGTCCTACGACGCGTTCGCCCACCTGCCATGGATCGGGTTGGAGAGTATGCGCCTGGTGGCACCCGGCGGTGCGGCGGAACTGATCCGAAGCGGCGCGACGTCGCCTGGCGGCACGCTCCCCCTGAACACCAACGGCGGCGGGTTGGCATACACCCACACCGGAATGTACGGAATGTTCGCGATCCAGGAATCAGTGCGGCAAGTCCGTGGTGAAGCAGCGGCCCAAGTACCGGGAGTTCGCGTAAGCCTCGCCCTGGGCCTGGGCGGCATGCAGTCCGCTGCCGGCGTGCTGGTACTCGGTCGAATCTGAAATGAGGAAAGCATGACAACTGATGAGTCCATCCGTATAGAGCACCAGGGGCCGATCGCGGTCGTTTGGCTGAACCGCCCGGAGGAGCGCAACGCGTACACGCCCGATATGGCGGTGCGCCTTCAGCGCGCGCTGGTGGAGAGCGACCGCGACGAGTCGATTCGCGCGATCGTGGTGACCGGAGCCGGCGACAACTTCGGCGTCGGCGCAGACTTCGGAATCGATTGGCGTGACCCCGAAGCGCACGCAGTCGAATCGATGAGCCGCCCCGAGGAAGCCCCGTGGAATCTCGACACCCCCATCATCGCGGCCATCAACGGTGATGCGATCGGCGTGCACCTGACGTGGGCGATGCAGTCCGACATCCGTCTCGTCGCCGACGACGCGCGCATCGCCTTCTCCTTCAACCGAGTGGGGATCATTCCCGATCGCAACTCGATGTGGCTTCTCCCACGGCTGGCAGGATTCGGGCCGGCCATGGACCTCCTGCTTACGGGGAGGACGATTTCCGGAGAGCGCATGGCCCAGTGGGGGATGGCATCGGAGTCGCTGCCGCGGGAGGAGGTCCTCACCCGTGCATTGGCGATGGCGCACGAGATCGCCGAGCGCTGTGCGCCCGCGTCGGTCACAGTGACCAAGCGCCTCATGTACGAATTCCTTGAAGAGACCGACCGACTCAAGGCGTACAACCGGGAACGCCGGACTCTGAACTGGGTCCGTACGCTGGGCGAGACCCTCCGCGGGATCGAGGCGTTCAAGACGCGCTCTCGACCTGAGTGGGGCTCGACGAAGAAGGTGCGCCTCCCCTCGGAGCTGCGATGACGAACGTGAATGTGGAGACCCTGCTCGCCCCGGCGCGCGTCGCGATCATCGGCTCGACTTCCAAAGACTCGGGGCTCGGTCGTCGTGTCGTCCGCCATCTAGAGGTCGCAGCGTTCGCCGGCGAGATCGTGGTGGCGGACCCGACGGTTCCGTTGGAGGCGGTGGTGGATGTCGCCGCCATCGCGGTGCCTGCTGAGCACGTTCAGGGCGTACTGGACCGGCTCGAAGGCCATGCTCGCCACGCGCTCGTGATGAGCTCGGGATTCGAAGAGTCCGGACGCGCCGCGCTCCGCGCTCCCGAAGGCGTCTCGCTGATTGGTCCGAACTCCGTCGGCGTGTACTGCGCCGAGACCCGGCTCGTCCTCACGTTCGCGCAGGCGTTCGACGACCTCGTGGACTGCGCTCCCGGACAGGGCGCGTTCCTGATCTCGCAGAGCGGCGCCTTCGGCGTACGCATCGCACGCGCGGCCCGCGCGAGTGGGTTCGCGCTGGACGGGCTGGTCGCCACGGGCAACGAGACGTCCGTGAACGCGACCGAGTTCGGACGTGCGCTACTGGCGTCCGCCCGCCGGCCCAAGGTTTTGATGATGTATCTGGAAACCGTGCGCGAGGTCGAGTCGCTCGTCGAACTCCTCATCGAGGCGCGCTCGGCCGGTGTGGCCGTGGTGGTGTTGTACGGCGGGCGCACTCGTGCCGGCGCCGCGGCCGCAGCCTCGCACACAAGTGCGCTCTCCACCGACTTCGACGTGCTCGCCGAGCTGCTGCGTTCGCTCGGTGCCCACCTCGTGCGCACCGATCGCGAACTGCTGATCGCCGCGCGGGCCCGTGCCCACGCTGGCGTCGCGGCGGGACGGCGCGTCGCCGTCGTAACGGGCTCCGGTGGGGCGGGTGTCGTCGCCGCGGACGCACTCGAGGAGATCGGGGCCATCGTGCCGCCTCTCAGCCCGAGTCTGCAGGCGGAAGTCATGGCGCTGCTGCCGCCGTTCGCCTCGGCGGGCAACCCTGTGGATGTCACGGCACAAGCGGTTGGGGATGCGGCGCTGATCGGTGCGGTCTGCCGAGTGATCGCGCGCAGCGGTGAGGTCGACGCGGTCCTGAGCATCGGCCGAGCTGAGTTCGAGCCCGAGCTCCGCGGCAACGAAGGGATCCCGATGGTCCTGGGTCTGCTCGACGGGATGGATGTCGGCCCCGGAGGGGATGGCGTGACCGTCGTCGGGGATATCGACAGCGCTGCGGTGGCCGTCGCGGCCGTCGTCGCCGACGGGGGCGATCCGTCCGGAGACTTTCGGCTGGTTCGGCCGACACCTGCGCTCCGAGGCACCGTTCCGACCGCGAGTGACAGTCTCCGGATCTTCGCTGAAGCCGGCATCGACGCGGCGCCCTGGGCCGGTGCGGGCACCGTCGACGAGGCGCGCATCCACGCTGAACGGCTCGGATGGCCGGTCGTCCTGAAGATCGACGGCGACGCGTCGACGCACAAAGCACTCGCCGGCGGTGTGCGCCTGAACGTCGGGCCTGACGACATCGCGGCGGAAGCCGGGCGACTCCTCGCCGCGAGCGGGCGCATCATCGTCGCATCCCAGCTGTCGGCATCTCTGGAGCTTTTCGTTGGCGTCCGCGACGACGAGCGATTCGGTCTCGTCGTGACCGCCGGTCTCGGAGGATCGCACGTCGAGTTGACGGGGCGCACGGTGACGGTGCCCGCCGGAGTCTCGTCTGAGAAGCTGGCGGCGCGACTCGCCGAGGTCGTCTTCGACCGCGGCGGCGACCGGTATCGCGGACTCGGACAAGGCTTGGCCCGCATCGCTGCGCGCATGGTGGAGACTGCCGGGCAGGGGTATGCACTGGTCGAGGCCAATCCGATCGGTGTCGTCGACGGCGCACTGATCGCCCTGGACGCGAGGGTGGTCGGTCACGATGAGTGATGTGACCCAACCACTGGTCGAACTTCTGTCGAGCGCGCTCCCGGTCGAGTGGGTGCGCGCGGTGCGCACGCAGGATGACGAGGCCTTGGCGGATGCGTCCGCCGATCAGCAGACCGCGCGGGCCGCTGCCGCAGCCGCAGCCGTCGAAGGGTGGCTGACCCCCGAATGGCCACGACGCTACGGCGGGCGTGAGCTGGATGCCGACTCCGCTGTGCACGTGCGCCGGACCCTCGCGCGGTGGCGGGTCGGACTCGTGGAGAGCGCCATCGGGGCCGGATGGCTGGGTCCGGCGATCCTGCAGTTCGGCAACGACGATCAGCGCGATCGGCTGTTGCCTCGGATCGCTCGCAACGAAGACCTCTGGTGCCAGCTGTTCAGCGAGACCGAAGCGGGGAGCGACCTCGCCTCCGTTCGCACGACGGCGCGCCGCGACGGGGACTCGTGGGTCATCGACGGGGGCAAGATCTGGACAAGCCGGGCCGACCTTGCGTCCTGGGGATTGGCGGTGACGCGCACGGACGGCTCTGTGCGCAAGCACGCGGGTCTCACGTGCTTCTGCATTCCCATGGGAGCTGAAGGAGTGGAGATCCGACCCATTCGTCAGATGACGGGGGACGCCGAGTTCTTCGAGGTCAGGCTCGACGGCGTGCGTGTGCCGGACAGCGACCGCATCGGATCGGAGGGGCAGGGGTGGGAGATCGTCCGGGCCGTTCTGGCGTTCGAGCGGCGTGCCGGTTCGGGTGCGGGGGCGGCCACTCCCGGATCCGTGGTGGGACGGGGTGTCGAGCAGCTCCTCGACCGACACCTGCCGACAGCAGGTCCCTGGGCGCGTACCCGCTTGATCGACACGTGGGTTGAGGCGACGCTGATCGGATTGAACAACGAACGCAACGCGGCCTTGGCAGCGGCCGGTCGCGAGCTTCTCGGACGCGGATCTCCGGTCAACAAGGTCCTGCAGGCCGAACATACCAAGCGCCTGCAAGCGCTGCGGATGGAGCTCGGAGGCCTGGCCGCCGTGGCGCCCGGTCTCGAGGACGAGGTGGCGGTCCGCGATCAGTGGGCGTACCTGCGGGCCCAGCCCAAGACCGTCGCCGGCGGCACCAGCGAGGTGCTGCGGGATCAGATCGCCGAGCGCGGGCTGGGGATGCCGCGGTCCGTCGACCCGAGTCGACGTGTCGCGTGGGACGAGTTCGTGTCCGGCGCAGGTCGAACGGAAGGTGCAACCGATGTGGCTCCCCAGTGAAGAAGAAGCCGTGTTCGGCGCGACGGTCACGGATCTCCTGGCCGAACGCGGTGCGGTGGCCGCCACGAGGGCCGGTGCGGATCGCGCCGAGGCGTGGAACGAGGCCTTGTGGCGTGACCTCGAGCAGATGGGCGTCGCCGAACTCTTGGCCGAGGGTGAGCTCGGCGCGGCGTTGTCGGTGGCCGACGCGCTCGGACGCCATCCGGCGAATGTACCGGCGCTGTCTACGGCGGTCCTTGCGCCCGCGCTCGCGCAGAGCGCCGGCTTCGAGCTGCCTTCCGGATCGACCTGGGCGGTCGGCCCCTTCGATGAGGCGGGGCGGCTGTCGCGTTCGCCCTTGACGATCGAGCCGGACGGTCGCGTCACAGGGATGCTGCCGCTCACACTGGGCGCGGCGTGGGCGGAGGCCGTGATCACCGTGGATGCAGACGGATCATCCGTCCGTGCGATCGACCTGCGTCAAGAGGGCGTGCGAGTGCGTCCTCGAGCAGCTCTGGACACGACGCTGCCGTTCGCGGATGTCGAGTTCGACAGCGCCTCCTCGCGGGTACTCGCCGTCTGCACCTCGGGCGTTGCGCAGCGCAGCATTGCCCATGCCGAGGCGATCGGCGCGCTGTGGTTGTCGGCCGGGGAGATCGGCACGGCCCAGCAGCTCCTCGATATGGCAGTCACCTACGCCGGCCAACGGGTGCAGTTCGGGATGCGGATCGGGGAGCGTCAGGCGATCACCCATAAGTGCGCGGACCTGCTGATGCTGATCGAATCAGCGAGATCCGCGCTGTGGGCCGCTGTAGACGTCGATCCGGATGGCGAGGATTGGCCGCGCGCCATCTCCCTCCTGCGACTGGCCAGCAGCCGTGCTGTCGACGCCGCCGCACAGCAGTCCTTCCAGATCCACGGGGGGATCGGGTTCACCTGGGAACACGATCTGCACCTCCTCTTCAAACGCGCGATTGCGTCACGCCTGATCTTCGGCGGCGACGAGTTGCATCGAGATCGCCTGTTCACAACACTGATGGAGAAGAAATGACTCGGTCGTTCCCGAACTATGTAGACGCGTTCCCCGAACGTGCCGCGATCATCAGTGACGGTGGCCGGGTGCACACCTATCGCGATGTGGCCATCCGGGCCAACAAGATCGGCCATCTCCTTGAGAAGGTCGGATACATCGAGGGCGATGTCGTCTGCGCGCTGCTGCCGAACGGCCCCGACATGTTGATCGTGCAGCGTGGCATCCTGCAGTTGCCGGTCTACTTCTCGACGATCAATTGGCACCTCACCCCCCCCGAAGCCGCATACATCCTTCAGGACTCCCACGTTCGCCTGTTCTTCACGACGTCGGCGCTGGAGGAGACCTCACGTGCAGCCATGGAACTGGCCGGCATCAGCGCGGACGTCATCGTCATCGTCGACGGTGCCGAGGACGATCCTCGATCGCTCGACGCGCTTATCGCGGACCTCCCGGCCGAACGACTGCATAGTGCGAAGGCCGGCACTCGACGCCTCTATACGTCCGGCACGACCGGTCGGCCGAAGGCCGTCCGCCGTCCGCTCGCAGGAATCTCTCCCGAAACGGCTGCTGCAGCCCACGTCACCAGGGCTGCGTTGTACGGCGTCGATCACGAGGAGGGCGTGTACTTGAGTGTTGCGCCGATGTACCACGCTGCCCCGCTCTCGTATGCCGACCAAGCCCTCGAACTCGGGCACACTGTCGTGATCATGCCCAAATGGGGGGCCCAAACCGCCATCGCTGCGATCGAGCAATACGGCGTGACATGGACCTACATGGTGCCGCTGATGTTCCAAGAGATGCTCGCGCTGCCCTCGGAGTCGCGATCGGGCGTGGGCACACTCCGTGCCATCGTGCACACCGCCGCACCGTGCCCGCCCCTGGTAAAGCGCGCCATGATCGAGTGGGTCGGCCCGATCCTGACCGAGCTTTACGGCGGGACTGAAGGAAGTGCCACTGTCATCCGCTCCGACGAATGGCTGGATCACCCTGGGAGCGTCGGTCGCGCGCGGCCGGGCGTTCGGATGGAGATCCGCGACGACGACAGCCACGTGTTGCCGCCCCGAGAGATCGGTCACATCTATTTCGAGAACGAGGCGGCGGCGTTCGTCTACGACAACGACGACGCTAAGACGGCGTCGACGCGTGTCGGGTCTGCTGTCACGCTCGGAGACATCGGGTACATCGATGAAGACGGCTATCTCTTCCTGTGCGACCGCAAGGCCGACGTCGTGATCAGCGGGGGCGTGAACATCTACCCCGCTGAGACGGAGCACGCGCTGAAAGAGATCGAGTGGGTTCTCGATGCGTGTGTCATCGGCGTCCCCGACGAGCGATGGGGCGAGTCCCTGCACGCCGTGGTGGTCACGAGTGCAGACGCGCCAGCAGACGAGGAACAGCGCACGGAGGAACTCACTGCTGCACTGCGCACCCGCATCGCGGGCTTCAAAGTGCCTCGATCCTTCGAGTATGCCGACGAGATTCCCTACTCGGAAGCGGGCAAGATGCTCAGGAAGGTCGTCCGCGATGCCCGCGCCGGCGTCACCGTGTTGCAGCGCTGACATCAACGAGACGAACAAGAGCGGGCCGCCGTGGCGGCCCGCTCTTCATCTTGCCGCCGAGTCAGAGACCGATGGACTTCGCGATGATCGTCTTCATGATCTCGCTCGTTCCCCCGTAGATGCGAGCGACCCGCGCATCGGCATAGAGGCGACCGATCGGGTGATCCTGCATGTAGCCATACCCGCCGAAGAGCTGCAGGCAGGAGTCGACGACCTCACCGTGCAGCTCGGTGGTGAACAGCTTCACCTGCGCGGCCTCCGACGGGTGGAGCTCGGCGCGATCGTGACGTCGGATCGCGCGATCGAGCATGGCCTGTCCAGCCGAGATCCGGGCCGCCAGTCCGGCCAGCACGAATCGGGTGTTCTGGAACGTGGCGAGCGGCTTTCCGAACACATCGCGGTCACGCACGTGCGCGATCGTGACGTCGAGCGCCGCGACGGATTGCGCCTGTGAATTCACCGCGATCGACAGCCGCTCCTGAGCGAGATTCTCGCTGAGGTAGTCGAAGGCGCGCCCTACGTCGCCCAGGATGTTCTCGTCGGGGACGCGCACGTCCTCGAAGAAGAGGTCGCACGTGTCCTGGGAGTGCAGTCCCAGCTTGCGTTGCGCCGTCCCGCGGGTGAAGCCCGCCATGCCCGGCTCGACGACAGCCAGCGCCAGCCCCCGGCGCCGATCGCCGTCGGATCCGCTGCGTGCAACCACGATGATGAGGTCGCTCTGCGTGCCGCCCGTGATGAAGGTCTTGGAGCCGTTCAGTACCCACCCATGGGCACCCCGCTTCAGTGAGGTGCGGATTCCTGCGAGGTCACTGCCGGTCGCCGGCTCGGTCATCGCGATCGATGCCATCCGTTCGCCCGTGAGTAAGGCGGGGAGCCATCTGTCGCGCTGTTCGGGCGTGCCCAAGCGGTAGATGTACGGCAGCACCACGTCCATGTGCACCCGTAGAGACCCGAAGGACGCCAGGGCATAGGCGACCTGCTCGGTCACCACGCAGTTGTACGAGAACGGAGCTCCGCCACCGCCATGCTCCTCGGGGACGGAGAGTCCGATGAGCCCGACCGCTCCGGCGGCGCGGTAGGCCGAGCGTGGCACCGCGCCGGCGTCCGTCCACTCACGTTGGAACGGCACGACGTCGCGCCGCAGCATCGCGGCGACGCTCTCGCCGAAGTCGCGGTGCTCCTCGCCATAGGCATCGCGGTCCTCCCAGGCGAGGACCGATGGCTGCTCAGCCACGCCGCTGACTCGTCCTCGTGCCCAAGACGGTACCGGCGATCATGTTGCGCATCACTTCTGCGGTGCCGCCGCCGATCGCGAGCCCGCGACCGTCGCGGAACATACGCTCCACGGGCCAGCGACGGGAGTACCCGCGCGCACCGAGCATCTGGATCGCGTTGTTCGTGACCCGCTGCACCATCTCGCTGCTGTGGAGCTTCGCCGTGATGGTCGACCATTGGTCGGGGAACCCGTCCACGCCTGAGCGGGCGGCCCGCCACATAAGCATGCGCGCCATTTCGATGTCCAGCGCCATATCGGCGACCTTCCACTGCAGGCCCTGGAACTCGGAGAGGCGGCGTCCGAACTGCTGACGAGTACGTAGGTAGCCGGTCGACGCGTCGAGTGCCCCCTGGGCGAGCCCGATGCACATCGCTGCGTTGCCGCACCGCTCCGGGTTGAACTGCTGCACCAGGATACGCGCTCCGTTCTTGCTGTCGGCGACAGGGTCGATCAGTACGTCCTCACGCGGAATCCACACATCGTCGAACCGGATCGCGGCCTCCGGCACTCCCCGGATACCCATCTTCGAGTCGGTTTCCGGCTCCCTCATGCCCTCGGGGCGTCCGTTGATCACGACGGCACCGATGCCGTAGGGGCCTTCGCTGTCGGGGTGTCGCCCGAACACGATCATCGTGTCGGCAACGGACCCACCCGTCATCCAGGCCTTGAAACCGGTCAGGCGGAACCCGTCTCCGTCGGGACGGATCTCCGTTCGCAGGTCCGTCCCCGCGCTCCCCGCGCCGGGTTCGCTCATGCCGATCGCGAAGTGGCGTGATCCGTCTGCCACGCCCGGCAGCAGGCGGTGGCTGAGCTCGTCAGTACCGAGTTCGTGGATCGCCCGCCACGGACCGTTGAGATAGGGCTGCACTGCCATGGCGCTCGAAAGGCATACGCGTGCCAGTTCCTCCACGACGATGCATCCCTCCAGAAGGGACTTCCCTTGCCCGCCGTACTCCTCCGGGATGCACAGGTCCAGCAGCCCGGCATCCCGCACCGCCTCGAGGGAGCGACGCGGGAATTCCTCGGTCTCGTCCCAGTGCGCAGCCCACGGCCGAAGCTCTTGGACGGCCACATCGCGCGCCCGACGGCGAAGCTCGTTCTGATCGTCGGTGAGCTCCGCCCACATCCCGGTCTCCGGTGCGGGAGGGTCGAGGTGCACCGGCTCCCACGAGTCGCGTTCGATGTCCAGGAAGCGGTCTGCCCCGGTCATCGTGCAGCCATCCGCAGTGCGCCGTCCAGCCGGATCGTCTCGCCGTTCAGCATCGGGTTGGCCACGATGTGTGCCGCCAGTGCGGCGTACTCGTCGGCCGATCCGAGGCGATGTGGATGCGGGACCGAGTCGGCCAGTCGCTGTCGGGCCTCGTCGCCGAGCCTTCCCAGAATGGGAGTGTCGAAGAGCCCGGGGGCGATGGTGCAGACGCGGATTCCCTTGCTGGCGAGGTCGCGTGCCGCGACGATCGTCATGCCGACCACGCCCGCCTTGGAAGCCGCGTAGGGGATCTGTCCGATCTGACCCTCGAACGCGGCAACGGATGCCGTGAGGATGATCGCTCCTCGTTCGCCGTCGACGGGCTCGTTCTTGGCCATCGCAGCTGCCGCGAACCGAAGGACGTTGAACGACCCCACCAGATTGACGCCCACGACGGCGTTGAAAGTTTCCAGAGAGCCGGGGTTGCCGTCACGATCGACGAGTCGGATCGCACCCCCACGACCGGCGCAGTGGACGACGGCGCGCAGCGGCGCCTCCGATCCGGCCAGTTCGACGGCTCGTGCGACCGCGTCCGGGTCGACGACGTCGGCCGGGGCGAAGCGTGTTCCCGAACCGAGCTCCGCGGCGACCTGCTCTCCCGCGGAGGTGGGGAGGTCCAACAGGGTCACGTGCGCACCGGCAGCGATCAGCGCCTCTGCAGTCGCCCTCCCCAGTCCGGATGCGCCGCCGGTGACGAGCGCGGCATTGCCTGAGATATCCATGTACTTTCCCTTCATTTCTCGCGGGCGACGGCGAAGGCGTTGGCCATGCCGCCCGCTTCACACATCGTCTGAATTCCGACATCGCCGCCGGTCTGCTCGAGGTGGTTGAGCAGCGTCGTGAACAGGCGTGCTCCTGACGCCCCGAGCGGGTGTCCCAGCGCGATCGCGCCACCCCGTGGATTGACGCGGTCCAGGTCCACTCCGAGAGTGTTCGCCAAGGCGAGAGGGACGCACGCGAAGGCTTCGTTCACCTCGAACGCATCCACGTCGTCGATGGAGAGCCCGGTGCGTTCCAGGAGGCGTTGCGTCGCGGGGATCGGAGCCGTGAGCATCAGTTCCGGATCGTCGCCGCGGACGACGGCATCGATGATCGTGGCCCGCGGTCGCAACCCCAGTTCGTCGGCGCGGCGGCGCGACATCACCAGCACGGCGCTGGCGCCGTCGGTCAATTGGGATGAGTTGCCCGCGGTGACGCCCCACGGGATGTCAGGGAAGCGTGACAACCACGGCTCCTGCGCGAATGCCGGCGCCAGCGCGGAGAGGCCATCCACACTCGACTGGGCGCGAATCGTCTCGTCTTCTGTGACGACTGTGCCGTCCGGAAGGGTGATCGGCACGATCTCGTCGGCGAATCCGCCGGTCTCAGCTGTGCGCGCAGCGCGTTGGTGTGAACGGACGCTGTACTCGTCCATCGCGCGCCGATCGATACCGTAGAGCGCTGCGACCCGCTCCGCGGCCACGCCCTGCGGGGCCAGCGCGGGAAAACGTGAGCGCAGTCGATCGCCGTACCCGTCCTGATCCAGCTTCGCCGCACCCATCGGCACCCGACTCATCGATTCGACGCCGCCGGCGATGACGATGTCCTGCATGCCCGACGCGATGGCCTGTGCGGCGAACACGATCGCCTGCTGGCCGGACCCGCACTTGCGCTCGATCGTCGCCGCGGGCACCTCGACGGGCAGCCCCGCCGACAACCAGGCCATCCGACCGATGCCGGCGGCCTGTTCACCTGCCTGGGTCACGCATCCGACGAGGACGTCGTCGACGCTGGTGGGGTCGAGGTCTGTTCGTTCGATGAGGGCGCGCAGTACCTGTCCGAGCAGCTCGGCCGGGTGAAGCCCGGTCAACGCACCGCTCGATCGGCCACGGCCCATGGGGGAGCGCACCGCATCGACGATGACGACATCGGCCAAGCCGGTCATCCGGCCACCGCCGGGCGCTGGCTCACGCTGCGACCGAGGAGCTCGGAGGCGATGCGCATCTTCTGAATGGCCGGCGTTCCGCCAGCCAGGGCCCAACCGTGGCTGTCTCGGTGGAATCGCTCCAACTCGAACTCCTCGGTGTACCCGTTGCCTCCGTGCAGCTCGATGGCCTTGGCCGTGACCACCCGAGCCATCTCGTTGGCGGCGCACTTCGCGAGCGACACCTCCAGAACGCTGAGCTCTCCCCGATCCAGGCTCTCCACGGCCCGGTCGCGAAGCAGTCGCGCGGACTCCACGGCGATCAGCATGTCGGCGAGCGTCAACTGCACGGCCTGGAAGTCGGCGATCGGACGACCGAACTGTTCGCGCTCCTGGACGTAGCGGACCGTGCGGTCGAGTGCCTCCTGGGCGAGGGCGATGCTCATCGTCGTATTGCCGAGGCGTTCGATGGAGAATGCCCCGAAGAGCTTCTTGAATCCGTCTGGTGGACGCACGACGAGGTTCTCGAGCGGGACCTCGACATCGTCGAAGACGACGTCCGCGCTCGGAACGGTGCGAAACCCCATCAGGCGCTCCCGCTCCCCGAAAGACAGGCCAGGTGTTCCGGCATCCACGACTACGGCACCGATGCCGCGAGACCCCGGCGCATCGCTCATGCGGGCGTACACGAGGTAGGCGTCAGCCTCCCCGCCGTTCGAGATCCAACGCTTCCTGCCGTTCAAGACGATCCGGTCGCCCTTGATCTCGGCTTTGGTGCGCATGTCGGTCGCCGCCGAACCCGCGTCGGGCTCGGAGATGGCCACGGCCATGGTGACCTCGCCACGCGCGATCGCGGGGAGGTACCGCTGCTTCAGCTCTTCGGTGCCCCACGCGAGGATCGCTTGGGCCGGGCCGGTGTTGGCCTCGAACACCTGGAATGCGGCGGATGCATAGACCCGACCGAGCTCCTCGACCACGACGAGAGCCTCCTGATACTTGCCTCCGCTCCCGCCGTACGCTTCGGGGATGGCGATGCCGAGATATCCCTGCTGGCCAAGGAACAGCCGCTCCTCGGCGGTGACAGGCTGGCGGGCGGCGTCCCACTCCCGCGCACGATCCGCATAGCGGGCGTGGGCGAATCTGCGGACCTCTTCGCGGAGTTGGACGAGTTCGTCGGCGGGCACCATAAGTAATCCCCTTTCTAGGGAAGCAGCGCGGAATGCGTGGTGGGGTCTATCGGGTCTGGTTGTATTCGCTCTCGGCCCACCGCACGGCGCGAGCGCCCAGGGCACCGACAAGGAGGCTGAACAGCACGCCGACCATCGAGATCAGGATGATCCCGACATACATCCGGTCAGGAATGAACAGCTCCCACGCGTGCCAGGTGTAGAACCCGAGCCCTTCGCGTGCCTGTACGAACTCGACCGCGACCACGAGCAGCATCGAGATGCCCGACGCCAGTCGCAGGCTCGAGATGATCTGCGGCATGCTCGCGGGGACGATCAGCCAGCGGAAGCGCTGGAACCAGCTCAGTCCATACGAGCGTGCAACCTCGTGATACGAAGTCGGGATCATCATCGCCGCAGCAAGGGTGGTGAACGCGACGATGTAGAACGTACCGAGCGCGACGAAGACCACCTTCGGCAGTTCACCCAGGCCGAACAGGAGCAGGAAGATGGGCAGCAGGGCAAGCTTCGGGATGACGTACAGTGCGCGGATGAGCGGCTCAAGAGCCCACCGCACCAGCTTGATCTGGCTCATGACGAGACCGACGATGATTCCGCTGATCGAGCCGATCACGTAGCCCAAGAGGAGTCGCTGCACGGTGATGAGCAGTTCTCCGACGATGAGGTTCGCCTGCATGTCCTCGATGAATCGTGTGGCGATGGCCGTCGGCTGACTGAAGAAGCGCGGATCGATCCAGCCCAGTTGGGCAGCGACCTCCCAGAGCACGAGGCCGAGTATCGGGATAGAGAGTCCCAAGAGGATCTGGGTGGTCCGGTCGATGCGTGCTTTCTTGTCCACATCCGCGAGTGCCGGATCGGGAAGGATGCTGATGCGCTCGGCGGGGGACGCCACGGGGGCGTGCGTCGGCACTGTCGTGGTCATTTCGTCTCCTGCTCGATTGCGGTCGTGACCTCGCCGCGGAGGTCGCCCCAGATCTGTTCCTCCAGTGCGACGAACCGCGGATCGCTGCGCAGCTCAGGGCCACGGGGATACCCGAACGGGACGTCGTACGTCCCGCGGACGCGGCCGGGGCGGGCGCTCATCAGGACGATCCGGTCCGAGAGCAGGATCGCCTCATCGATGTTGTGCGTGACGAAGAACACCGTGTAGGACTGCTCCTGGCAGATCGCGAGGAGCTCGTCTTGGAGCACTTGCCGTAGCTGCGCGTCGAGCGCGGCGAACGGCTCGTCCATCAAGAGGATCTCCGGCTCCATGACGAATGCTCTCGCCAGAGCCACCCGCTGCTTCATGCCACCGGAGAGGTTGGACGGATAGGAGTCCTCGAAGCCCGCGAGTCCCACACGGCCGATCCAATCCGCAACCCGGCGCTCGATGTCGGCCTTCGGCACGTGGGCGGCTTGAAGTCCGAGCGCCACATTGTCCTTCACCGTCCGCCACGGGAAGATGCTGTACTCCTGGAAGACCGGAGCCACGAGTGCGCGGCCGGACCCGGTCGAGTCGATGTAGACCGCGCCGGAGGTCGGTCGCTGGAGCCGTGCCAAGATGCGCAGGAGCGTCGACTTGCCGCAGCCCGACGGTCCGACGACCGAGACGAACTCGCCTTCGCGGATCGTGAGGTCGATGTCGGTGAGCGCCTGGACCTCTGCGCGACGCGCGTGGCGATACGAGAACGACATGTGTTCGATTGAGATCTTGGCGGGCTTCTCATCGATGGCGGTGCCGATACTTCTGTCGTCTGCGTGAACCTGATTCATCGGAACGGGGAGCCTCTCGTGTCGTCGTTGACGAGGTCTAGTGGGCGTTGTGGTCTGTTAAGAAGCTAAGTTCGCGGCGTAGTGGGAATCAAGATTTCCACCCACTCAATGGCCGATGGACGCCATTGGAACAACTGAGGGCGTCACTCAGGATCCTCCGACACGAGCGCCTGAAGGTCTGTGTACGTATCGAGTGCGTACGTCCCGCCGGTCCGTCCGATTCCACTCATCTTGTTGCCGCCGAACGGTGCGCCGGGGTGTCGCCGTATGGTGTTGATTCCCACCTGCGCGGATTCCAACCTGCCGGCCAGACGTTCGGCGGCCGCACGATCCGCCGAGAACACGTAGTCGTACAGGCCGTAGCGCGTTGCGTTGGCGACCTCCACCGCGTGATCGTCGCTGTCCACCGCCATGACGCTGATGACCGGGCCGAACACCTCCTCGCGCATGATCTCCGCGTCCGGTCGTGCATTGCTGACCAGCGTGGCCGGGTAGTGAAATCCCCCGCCGGGAACCCCGGCGCTCTGATGCACGTCCATTCCGGCTTCTCGTGCCCGCTCGACCATGCCCCCGATCCGGTGGCGTTGGGCGGCGGTGATAATGGGGGCGACGTCTGTCGCAGTGTCGCGCGGGTCGCCGTGGCGCAGTTGCTTCAGCACGTCCTTCAGTGCCGCGACGACCTCGGCGTATCGAGACGAATGCACGAGGATGCGGGATGGCGTGAGGCAGACCTGTCCGGCGTGATAGGTCCACGCCCGGGTGACGGCGGGAAGGACGGCGTCCAATGACGTGTCCGCTCGAACGATCAGCGCCCCCTTTCCCCCGAGCTCGAGCAGGAGGCGTTTCATATGCGGTGCGGCGGATCGATAGATCTCGGTGCCGACAGCGGTGCTGCCTGTGAAGCTGACCGCCCCTACAGCGGGATGCTCGACAAGCTCTTGTCCGGGTGCAGGCGAGGCCCCCGGGACGAAGCTCACGACTCCCGTATCCGCCCTCACCGTTCGCAGCCCCGCAGCCAATCCCTCGGCGAGATGACCGACCAGCAGGGGGTCCTGGGGTGCGGGCTTCATGATCACTGCGTTGCCGGAGAACAGCGCCGGTGCCACTTTTGCGACCATTGCCAGCAGAGGGAAGTTGTACGGGCTGATGCATGCCACGACGCCGACGGGCTGGCGGCGGACGCGGGCGGACACTCGACCGCTCGGATGCGGCGACTGAAGGTCGAGGAGATCCGCGGGTGCGTCGGCCCACGCCCGCAGCCGCTCGATGGCAGCGCGCACCTGCATGTCTCCGGCGACGCTGCGACGCGAGCCGGTGTCGGCTATGGCCAACTCGATGAGTTCGCTCTCGCGCGCGGCGAGGTGGTCGGCCGCCACCCGCAGCACCTCCCGGCGCGTGTCGATCGTCGTGGTACGCCACGACGTGGACGCGACGGCGGCCGATTCCGCGGCGAGCGCGGCCGCCTCGGTCCCGCAATCATCCACCACCGCGATGACGGATCCGTCGTTCGGGTCGGTCACCTCGTATGCGTCGTCCGTGGCGTGCGCGCCATCGATGATCGCGGCTACTCTCGTCGCAGTGTGCATCGCTAGCTCTCCTGTCGGAAGTCGATGAACCCACGTTCGAGCGAGCCGGATCGCAGCTCTGCAACGAGCTCCTGGATCTCGGACGGGATTACGGTCTTGGAGACCAGCGGGCCAAGATCGAGCTCGCCGGCGGTGCATCGCTCGACCAGACGCGGAATCATCGTCCACGGGTCGACCGAGCCCATCCTGCATCCGAGAATCGATCGATCGTTGAACAGCGATCGGATCTCCAGAGGCAGGACGGCCCCGTGCGGGGGAAGCCCGACGATGACGACCCGTCCGCCCCAGGCGAGCGATCGAACCGCCTGCTCGAGCAAAGCCGGCATACCGACGCATTCCAGGACGGCGTCGAAGCCATCGGGCTCCAGCTCGAGCGCGACATCGCTGATCGGACGGTCAGAACTCAACACGAAGTCAGTCGCACCGCAGCGGCGAGCGATGTCCTCCTTGCGGGGGTTGATATCGAACACCGCCACTCGACGAGCGCCCGCTGCGCGGGCGGCGATGATGGCATTGAGCCCGATGCCCCCTGCGCCCGTGATCATCACGCTCTCGCCCGCCTCGACACGGGCGCGCTCTTCCACGGCGCCGAATGCGGTGACGGTGGCGCAGCTGATCATCGCCATGATCTCGTCGCTGAGGTCATCGCCGACCGGGATCACCTGCGATTCGGACACCAGCGTTCTGCGGGCGAATGCGCCGAGACGCACGAACTGCGCGATCGATCGACCGTCGCGGCTGAATGGGCTGGCGGGCGGTGTCGCCGTGGCCCGGCACCGGATGCGTCGACCGGCGAGACAGTCCGCGCACTGGCCGCACGGTCGGAGCACCGTCATGACCACGCGCTGCCCGAGCGGGATGGTGGCCGACGGGCCGCGGGCGACGACTCGCCCCACAGCCTCGTGCCCGAGGATCACGGGCAGCTCCTGGGGGATGTCGCCGTCGATAGGCTTCAGGTCGCTGTGGCACAATCCGGCGACGTCCACCTCGACGACCACATCGTCACCGACAGGGGTTCGAAGCTCGATCGCCTCCTGAGGTGCGAGCTCGAGTCCATCCCACACGAGTCCGAGCATGTGCGCCGTACCGCCTTCGTTGAGTTCCGACAGTGAGCGACGCGACGCCTGGTATCGACGTCGTCGTCATTGTCAGTCCTATCAGTCATCCCTTCGCGGGTTCCCCCGCGGCTGCCTATCGGGTCGTTAGCGATTTCCATTGCGGTGTCACTGTCCGACCTCCGCGGCCGCTGAGCCTCAGTCGAGGGGACGGATGACGTCAGCGAGTCGGTGGATCTGCTCGACAGCGTCTTCGAAGATCAAGGAGAGAAAGACCCCGTCGACATGCGCCGCAAGCGCTGCGAGATCGTCTTGGCATTGGTCGATCCGGCCGACGATGGCGAAGCGGTCAACGAGGTAATCCTCGATCTCGGGATGGTCTGCGAACATCGTGGCGTTGCTGGTCGCACCGGAACTGCCGTGTGAGCCGTAGTCGTAGCGTCCAAAACGATCCGACAGCACCCGCTTGAACTGTTCCGGCACGCTCTTGGACTCGAACGTCGACGCGAAGGCGAAATGCGCGGCGCTGATCGCTCGCGGCACAAGCGTGCGACGCAGTGCAGCGGCATCCTCATCGTCGGTCGCGACCGCCAAGCGCACCGTCGCCCACAGCTCGACGGGCGGTCGTCCGGCCTCCCGGACCAGGTGCGCGGAATCGGCGAGCCGGGCGAGGTCGGTGGGAGCTCTGCCCACGCCGGCGATCAGGCCATCCGCGTACCGACCGGCCAGCTGCGCGGTCTTGGTGCCGCTGGCGGCGAGCAGTAGCGGTACTTCTGTCGCCTCGCCGAGATCCTGAAGCGTGCGCTGCAGACCGCCCAGCGTTGCTGGCGATACTCCGAAACTATGCACCGCAGAGTCGCCGCGGCCCATGCCGAGCCTGAACCGACCGGGAGCGGAGTCATCCAGCCACCGGGCGGCGCTCGCGTGCACCGACCAGTGACGGGTGACCGGGTTGGTGACGCACGTGGTGACAGTCAGCGCCGATGTTGCCTCCAGCGCTGCGTGGCATGACGAATACAACTCTGCATACCGGGGCGAGTCGCCTATTCCCATTCCCCACAGCCCTGCTGACTCCGCGGCGCGCGCGATTTCCGCGGTCTCGGGCAGGCTTCGGGGGAGCCAATTGACGCAAATGCGCATGCTCTTTCGATCGAGCACCTCGCACCTCCAGTTCTTCTGCGAAAACGACCGGGCGGCCGAGTGTCGCCTGCCGGGGGTCGGAGCGAGGCTTGTGTCCAGTCAACTTTGTGCCCGCATCGCGAGCAAGATGATCGCGACAACGATCGCCGATATCACCTATCGCTGGGGGCTATCCGCGATCTGGCTGGGCTGTACGGCCTCAGGGCGCGTCGGACTGCCAGGCGCGCCAGAGCGAGGCGTAGAGCCCCTGCCGGCGCAGCAAGTCGTCGTGCCGGCCGATCTCGCGGATCCGGCCCTCGTGCATGACTGCGATGCGGTCCGCCTCGCTCGCACTGGCGAGCCGGTGCGCGATCGTGATGACCGTGCGGCCGTGCAGGACCGCGTTGAGCGCGCGCTCCGCATCCCGCGCGGTGCCGGGGTTCAGGAGCGAGGTCGCCTCATCCAGCACGAGCGTCTGCGGATCGGCGAGCAGCACCCGTGCCAGCGCCACCTGCTGTGCCTGCGCGCCGGAGAGATCGTGCGCGTCGCCGAGCTCGGTGTCGAGTCCGTCGGGGAGGTCGCCGACCCATCGCGCGCCGACGGTGCGCAGCGCCGCACCCACCTCGTCGTCGGTGGCCGCCGGGTGGGACAGCTGCAGATTCGTGCGCAGGCTGTCGCGGAAGACGTACTGCTCCTGGGTCACCAGGGCGAGATGCGAACGGCGCGTCTCGACGGGCAGATCGGATGCTTCGACGCCACCCACCGTGACCTGGCCGTGGGTCGGCTTCTCGTAGCCGATGAGGAGCCTCGCCAACGTCGACTTGCCCGCGCCGGAGGGGCCGACGATGACCAGGTGCTCGCCGGGCTCGATGGTGAGATCGATCGCGTGGAGCACCTCGGGGCCATGCCCGTAGCGGAATGAGACATCCTCGACGGCGATCGCCGAGCCCGCCGGGCTCGCCGTCGCCGGCTCGCCTGTCGGTGCCTGGGCGAGACCTTCGATGCGTGCGAATGAGGCGATCCCGCTCTGCAGCGACTCGAGCCAGAGCAGGACCGTGTCCATCGGTGCCCCGAGCTGTCGCACGTACAGCAGCACCGCGACGAGCGCGCCGAGCCCGAGGGCGCCGTCGGCGTAGAGGGCGGTGCCGATGAGCATCACCATCACGAGGGCGACGACGTAGGAGGAGTCCACCGCGGGGAACAGCACAGTACGGAGGCGGAGCGTCGCCATCTGCGTGCGGCGCGAACGGTCCGACAGTCGTGCGCCCTCCTCGAGGCGGGCCTGCTGGAGGCCGTACAGCTCCACCGTCCGCGCTCCGGCGGTCGTCGCCGAGAGCGACTGCGCGAGCTCGGCGCCGGCGGAGGCCTCGACGAGGTACGCGGCATTCGCCCGGCGCAGGTACCAGCGCGTCGCGACCACGATGCCGACCATCGACAGCACCGTCGTCAGCGCGAGCGGGGGACTGAGGAGGACGATGAAGGCGAAGGTCAGCACCACCTGCACGATGGCGACCAGCATCTCCGGTGCTGCATTGCTCAGGATGCCGGTGACGCGCTGCACATCGGAGGTCGCGCGCACCAGCAGATCGCCCGTGTCGGCGCGATCCGCGACGCGTGGCGGGAGGCCGAGCACGCGCTGGACCATCGAACGACGAAGACGCTGCGACGTGCGCTCCCCGAACCGCGCGGTGACCAGGAACGAGTACCGCGAGACCACGACCTGCAGGATCGCCAACGCCGTCAGGGCGAGGCCGAGTCGATCGATCTCCTCCAGGGTGGCGCCGTGCTGCAGGCGGTCGATGATCACGCCGACCAGCAGCGGGGGCGCGAGCGCGAGTGCCGCCGCGCACACGCCGAGCACGACGGTGAGGGTGAATCCCCACCCGTCGCCGCGGATCAGTCGCGCCGCCGCCCGGCGCACGTCGCGCGTGTCGGCGACCGGCAGTCCGCCGGCGAGAGGCTCCTCCTCCATCCGCATCACTCCCCTTCCTCGCCCCACGAGCCGCGGGAGACGAGCGAACGGTAGCGCGGGTTCGCGCGCGTGAGATCGTCGTGGCTCCCGGACGCCGCGACCCTTCCCTCATCGACGAAGATCACGACGTCGGCCAGCGCCAGAACGGCGGAGGAATTGCTCGCGATCAGGGTGGTCGCGCCGCGGCGCCGGTCATACATGCGCTGCGCGACCTGCCCCTCCGTGATGGCGTCCACCGCGGAGAGCGGGTCCAGGGCCAGCATCACCTTCGGGTCGCGGGCGAGCGCGCGCGCGAGCCGGACGCGCTGCCGCTGCCCGCCGGAGAGATTGGCGCCGCGAGGGCGCAGTTCGCTGTCCCAGCCACGATCCGCGCCGCGGAGGATGTCGTCCATCCCGCTGGCGAGAGTGGTGCTCTCCCGGTGCGGTTCGCTGGGCGCCGTCCCCGAGAAGACCGCGTCGTGCAGCGTCCCGCCGAACAGGAACGCTCCGTCGTCGAGCAGCAGCACCGCGCGTCGGAGCAGAGTCGGGTCGATGTCGGCCACGCGCTGCGCGCCCCAGCGGGCGTCGGACGGCTCGAGCCCGGCGAGACGATGGAGGATGCCCGTCGCCTGCACGCGGTCGTCGGTGGCGATCACGGCGAACTCGCCCTGCCGGAGGCAGACGTCGGTGGCGGGGTCGATCAGAGGGCCTGCGGAGTCCCGGACCTCCTCGGTGCCCCGCGGAGGGGCTTCGGAACGGAGGAAGTCGACGGTGCGCCGGGCGGAGACGAGGGCGCGATTGATGTCCACCGCACTTTCGATGAACGACGCGATCGGCACGACGGTGACCGCGACGAACCCGTAGACGGCGACGAGGTCGCCGATCGTCAGCTCGCCTTGGACTGCGAGCCTCGCGGAGACCCACACGATCGTCGCCAGGAACAGCGCGGGCAGCCCGACCGCGATCCCGCGGATCCAGCTCTCCGTGGCGGCGACGCGATAGCCCGCACGACGGACGTCATCGGAATCGGCCTCCCAGCGCTCGGCGAGGAGGTCCTTGCCGCCGAGGGTGTTCAGCACGTGCAGCCCCGAGACCATGTCCACGACGCGCCCCGACATCCGGCCCTGCGCCTCGCGGTAGGTCCCGCCGCGGGCGCGGAAGTGGTTCAGGAGCGGGCCCAGCGAGAGCATGAGAAGCGGCATCCCGAGCACGATGATCCCCGCCAGCAGCGGGGAGATCCGCAGCAGCGCGATCGCGATCACGAGGTAGGCGACCACGGCGCCGACGCCCGGCCCCGTCGCGGTCAGGCTCCGTGCCATCGTCCATGCGTCGCCGACGCCGATCGTCGCGACTTCGCCGGTGGTGGCGAGCTTCCCCAGGGAGGAGCCGAGCTGGACCGACTTCCGCGTGGTGAGCTCGATGGTCTGGAGGGCCGCTTCCAGGCGGACCCTCGTCATGGTGCGGTGCCGGAGGATGGCGAGCAGGGCGATCGTGAGCCCGACGACCAGGAGGATCCCCGCCCACATCCACACCTTGGCGAATTCGCCGGTGCGGATGCCGTCGTCGATCGCCCGCGAGAGGATCAGCGGCGGCAGCGTGAGGCCGACCATCCATGCTGTTCCCAGCACCGCGCCGAGGATGACCCGGGACAGCTGGTGGCGGATCAGGAACCAGAGATAGCGCCATGGAGTCGTCGGATACGGATGCTCCCGGTGCAATGTCTCTCTCCGCGCTGGTCGTCTTCGGCAGTGTCGGGTTCGTTATGCCACAGGCTAGCCGAGGGCCGAATCCGCCCGCCGCGCGGAGTGCGGCCGAGCCCGCGACATTCCCGTGGTGGAATGTGCGTATGGATCAGCCGAAGCTCGGCCCGCTCACCGTGGTCGGCAGCATCAACGTCGACCTGACGGCATCCGTCGACCGGCTGCCCTCCGCAGGCGAGACCGTGCTCGGCGGAGCACTGCGACGGCTGCCGGGCGGCAAGGGTGCGAATCAGGCCGCCGCCGCAGCGCGGCTGGGAGCGGTCGTGCGGATGGTCGGCGCCGTCGGCGACGATTCCGACGGCCAGTGGATGCTGCAGTCCCTGCGCGATGCGGGCGTCGACACCGGTCCGATCTGGTTGGGCGATGCGGCCACCGGCACGGCACTGATCACGGTCGACGGGCAGGGCGAGAACCAGATCGTCGTCTGTCCCGCTGCGAACGCGGACGTGTCGATCGACGGCATCGACTTCGGTCCCGGCGAGGCAGTCCTCGCGCAACTGGAGATCCCGTTCGAGATCGTGGAGGCCCTCGTCGAGGCCGTTCCGGGATTCCTCGCCGTCAACGCCGCGCCCGCTCGCGCACTGTCGGCGGCGCTGATCGCGCGTGCCGACCTCATCATCGTCAACGAGTCGGAGTTCGCGCTGATCCCCGAGCTGGCGACGGCGCGCATGGTGGCGGTGACCTACGGTGCGAACGGCGCCGCGCTGCGCGAGCACGGCCGCGAGGTGGCACACGTCGCGGCGCCGTCTGTGCGCGTGGTGAGTTCGGTGGGGGCGGGCGATGTGTTCTGCGCGGCCCTGACGCTCGCCCTCCACGCAGGCTGGTCGCGAGAGGACGCCCTGCGCGCCGCATGTGGGGCCGGGGCGGATGCGGTCACCCACCCCAGCGGACAGCCTCCGCTGCGGCGGCTCGACGCGTATCTCTGACCCTTCCACCCCCCTCCGGCCGATGCCGGGCAGAGCCGCGGCATCCGAATGTCAACGCCTTTGACAACGACGTTGCGCGACTCATAGGCTCCGCATAACAGCACAAGGGAGCGCACATGAGAGCACGGAGATTCGCCACGGTCACCTCGGTCGGGGCGGTGATCGCGGCCACGGCGCTGATGCTGAGCGGCTGCTTCGCCGGGCCCGGTGACGCGGTCGATGAGAGCGCACCGGCGGCCCAGCCGCAGGTCGAGATCGCACAGGGAGAACTGACCGGCGTCGCGACCGCCGCGGGCGTCGAATACCTCGGCATCCCGTTCGCCAAACCCCCGGTGGGCGACCTCCGCTGGCGCGCGCCCGAGGCGCCCGAGCCCTGGGCGGGCGTGCTCGACGCGTCCAAGCCCGGTCCCGACTGCGCCCAGACCGTCAACGGCGACTCCGACGGATCACTCAGCGAGAACTGCCTGTACCTCGACGTCTATGCGCCGGAGGGCGCGGAAGACGAGAAGCTGCCGGTCGTCGTCTTCCTGCACGGCGGCGGGTACACCGCCGGCACGCCGAACATCTACGACGGCCGCAACTTCGCCGCCACCGGAGAATCCGTCACCGTCATCCCCGCCTACCGCCTCGGCCTGTTCGGCTTCTTCGCCACTCCGGCGACCGCCGCGGAGGGGGAGTACGGCGCCCAGGGCAACTGGGGCATGCTCGACCAGCAGCAGGCACTGCGCTGGGTGCAGGAGAATATCGAGTCCTTTGGGGGAGACCCCGACAACGTCACGATCGTCGGCGAGTCCGCCGGTGGCGGCGCGGTGTGCTTCCAGCTCGCCTCCCCGACGGCGGAAGGCCTGTTCGACAAGGCCGTGATCCAGTCCATGGGCTGCGGTCCCGGGGCGCCGGCGGCCGACACGACCGAGTTCACGACCCAGTGGGGCTGTGCGGCCGATGACGCCGACTGCCTCCGCGCGGTGCCGACCGCCACGATCGTGGGGACGCCCGCCGGATTCGGCGACGTCTACCCCGCCAGTGGCGGACCGGACCAGCCCGTGGGCCCGCTCGAGGCAGCGGCCGACGGAACCCTCGCGGACGTGCCGATCATGATGGGTGTCACCCGCGACGAGTGGCTCGGCTTCGCGTCGGCGCAGTACCCGCTCGATCCGGTCGAGTACGAGGCCGGCGTCACCGCCCAGTTCGGACCGCTGGCGCCCCAGGTGCTGGAGCTCTACCCGGCCGACGCGGGCGAGGACCCGATCTTCGCCTCCGGATGGCTCAGTGGCGACTCGATGTTCGCGTGCCCGTCCGTCGCCGGAGCCGATACCTTTGCGGATGCCGGCCGCTCGGTGTACTTCTACGAGTTCGCGGACGAGACGACCCCCGGATGGCGCTCGCTCGGCGACCCGTTCCCGCCGTCGACGATCGCCCTCGGCGCGACGCACACCACGGAGCTGCAGTACCTGTTCAACTACGCCGCGGCACAGCGATCGCTGAACGAGGAGCAGCGCGCGCTCGCCGACCAGATGGTCGACCTGTGGCTGTCATTCGTGCAGACCGGTACGCCGAGCGTCGAAGGCGGTCCGGAATGGACCACGTTCGCCGAAGGCCGTGAGGTCATGGAGCTCAAGACGGCGGATGCCGGTGGGCTCGAGATGGTCGACACGTTCGAGACCGCGCACAACTGCGGATTCTGGAACGGACTCGGATAGCCCGAGGCACGAGGTGAAGAGGCGGAGCGACCGGGTGGTCGCTCCGCCTCTTTCGTTTCGGCTGCTACGGCGGCGTCAGGCCAGGCGCACGCGCTCGGTGCGCTGGTGCTGGCGGCCGAGGCCATCGATCTCGATCGTCATCTCGTCGCCGTCGTCGAGGTAGGGGAATCGCCCGGACAGGGCGACGCCCTGCGGAGTCCCGGTGTTGATGACGTCCCCGGGCTCGAGCACCATGTACTGGCTGAGTTCGTGGACGATCTGCAGCACGGGGAAGATCATGTCGGCCGTCGACGAATCCTGACGCGGCTCCCCGTTGACGAAGGAGCGCAGTCGCAGCGCCTGGGGATCGACCTCGTCGGCCGGCACCAGGACCGGGCCCAACGGATTGAAGGTCTCCGAGCACTTGCCCTTAGACCACTGCCCGCCGGAGACGTCCAGCTGGTAAGCGCGCTCGGACACGTCATTCGAGATCGTGTAGCCGGCGATGACGTCGCGTGCCGCCTCGGGCGAGGCCAGGTAGCGGGCGGTCTTGCCGATGACGACGGCCAGTTCGACCTCCCAGTCGACCTTCTCCGCCCCCGGGGGCAGCAGCACGACATCGTTCGGCCCGACCACGGTGTTCGGATGCTTGAAGAAGACCACCGGGTGTGTGGGGGGCTCCGATCCGGACTCGGCGGCGTGCGCGACATAGTTCTGGCCGATGCAGACGACGGCCGTGGGACGGGTAATCGGTGCGCCGATGCGCAGGCCGTCGGTCGCGGCTTCTCTGAGCTCGCCCCGCTCCAGCGCCGCGCGGACACGGGCGATGCCGTCGGCGGCGAGGAAGGCGCCGTCGATGTCGGTGGTGATCGGCCCCAGATCGCGGATGACACCCGCATCGTCGCGGACGAACGGATGCTCGTGTCCGGGGGCGCCGAGTCGCATGAGTTCCATGAGTGCGTGCTCCTTCGCGTCAGCGTGCGTAGTCGGGGTTGACGATCGCGGTGACCTGCTCTCCGCCGAAGAAGCGGATGAGGTTCTCGGCGGCGTGCACCGGAAGATCCTCCAGCGCCTCGGGTGAATACCAGGCGGCGTGCGGCGTGAGCAGCACGTTCGGCGCATCGCGCAGCGCCGCGCCGAGGTCGAGCGGCTCCACCTCGAACACATCGAGGGCCGCCGCGCCGATCTGCCCGCTGTGCAGCGCATCGACGAGGGCCGTCTCGTCGATGAGCGGTCCGCGGCACGTGTTCACGATGACCGCTCCCGGCTTCATCGTGGCGATGCTCGTGGCGTCGATGAGGTGGCGGGTGGCGTCGGTGAGCGGCACGTGGAGCGTGAGCAGGTCGGCTGACGCGATGGCCGATTCGATGCTCACGGCTTCGCATCCGGCGGCCTCCACCGCGGCGGTCGGAGCATACGGATCGGCGACCAGCACGCGGAACCCGAGCGCGCGGCATCCGCGGGCGACCAGTGAACCGATGCGGCCGAAGCCGAGCACCGAAACGGTGGTGCGCGACGGCCGCACGGCCATGGGCTTTGCGGCGACGGCCTTCCACTCGCCCGTGCGCACGGCGCGGTCATACGCGGGCAGGCCGCGCGCCTGAGTCATGATCATCGCGATGGTGTGCGCGGCGACCTCTTCGATGCAATAGCTGGGCGTGTTGGCGACGGCGATGCCTCGCTCGGTCGCCGCCGCGACGTCGACCATGTCGTAGCCGATGCCGAGGCGGCTGATCATCTTGAGCTTCGGCATCCGATCCATGAGGGCGCCGTCGATGCGATGCCACTGCACGATGAGCCCTTCCGCATCGGAGCCGAGTTCGGCGAGTGTGTCGAAGGAGGTGTCCGACGCGCGCTCGGCGGGATAGCCGGCAGCGCGGAGGGTCTGCTCGGCGGCGTCGCCGGGCAGGTCGCAATCGGTGACGAGGATGCGGGGGAGAGTCATAGAGGAAACGCTATAGCATGTAGCAAACACGCTCAAGCCGGATCCATGCATCGAATGCCATAGCATCGGGGCGGCGGGACCGACTCGATTCCGCCGGGCGGGCCGGGGGAGGCACACGGATGCGCAGCGTTTCGGATCAGAACATCGCCGAGCAGGTCGCTGATCAGCTGCGCGCGGCGATCCACTCGGGAGAGTTCCTCCCCGGTGAACGCCTCGTCGAGCGCCGGCTCGCCGAACGTCTCGGCGTGAGTCACATCCCGGTGCGCGAGGCACTGACTCGCCTCGCCGAAGAGCGACTCATCTCCCACGAACCGCGCCGTGGCGCGCGGGTGGCCGAGCTCACGGCGGGCGACCTGGAGGAGATCTCCAGCCTGCGGATCGTCCTCGAGCAGTTCATGGTCATCCGTGTTCAGGAGCGCTGGTCCGAGGCATCCGCAATCCGTCTCGAGACGATCGTCTACGCCATGGAATCGGCTGCGCCGGGCGACATGGGGGAGGTGCTTCGGCTGGATCGCGAATTCCACGAGGCGCTCGAAGAACTCGCCGAACATCGCTTCCTCACCGAAGTCACCGCCCAGCTGCGCAGCCGCATCGCCGGATTCATCAGCGCCGCCAACGCGGCCCTGCCTCCCGCCGATCAGGCCGAGCATGTGCAGAGCCACCGCCTCATCCTCGAAGCGATCGCCAGCGGTGATCCCGATGCCGCGCGCGCGGTGATCGCCGAGCATGTGTCCAGGGCGCTCGACCGGATCATCCCCCTCGCCAGCTCGCCGACGGCGACCTGAGCCGCTGCGGGATTCAGGCCGCCCCGATACCCGGAGCGGTGCGCGATGCCTCCTCGGCTGCGCGCAGACGCAGGTCTCGCTTGAGCAGCTTTCCCGTGGAAGTTCGCGGCAGCGACTCCAGTACCTGGATCGCATCGGGAACCTTGTACCCGGCGATATGCCGGCGCAGGTGTTCGATCAAGGCCGCCTGATCGAGGTCGCCTTTGGCCACGACGTACGCCCACGGCCGCTCGCCCCAGCGGCGGTCGGCCACGCCCACGACGGCGGCATCCTCGATGTCGGGATAGGCCAGCAGAGCGTTCTCCACCTCGATGGATGAGATGTTCTCCCCGCCGGAGATGATGATGTCCTTCGTGCGATCCTTCAGCTCGATGTACCCGTCGGGATGCATGACCCCCAGGTCTCCGGAGTGCAGCCATCCGCCGGTGAACGCCTTCGCGGTGGCCTCGGGGTCACGGTGGTAGCCGCGCATCACGTTGTTCCCGCGCATCACGATCTCGCCGATCGTCGTTCCATCGTCGGGCACGTCGCGCATCTGCTCGTCCACGACCCGGACACCTCCGGACTGCAGCATGGCGACCCCCTGCCGCGACATCCGCCACGCCCGCTCCAACGGCTCGAGGTCGTCCCACTCGGGCTGGTACTCGCAGATCGTGAACGGCCCGTATGCCTCGGTCATGCCGTAGGCATGCGTGACGGTGGCCCCGAGCTCTTCGATGTGGGCGAGCAGGCTCGGCGATGGCGGCGCCCCACCGACGATCATCCTGATCCGCTGGGGGAAGGGAGTGGCGCCCGCGCCGGTCACGATCGTGTCCATCACCGTCGGAGCTCCGCAGAGATGGGTCACCCCGTCGTCGTGGATCGCGCTCATGACCAGGTCGGTGCGCACGGCGGAGATGATGAGATGCAGTCCGCCCGCGGCGGTCACCGCCCACGGCGTGCACCAGCCGTTGCAGTGGAACATCGGCAGAGTCCACAGATAGCGCGTGTCGGCGTCGAAGCCGGCGTGGTGCAGGACACCGAGCGAATTCAGATAGGCGCCACGGTGGGTGTACTCGACGCCCTTGGGGCGTCCGGTGGTTCCGGAGGTGTAGTTGATCGCGATGACGGCGTCCTCATCGGACACCTCCCACGGCAGGTCCGGAGTCCCGTTGCCGCCGGCGAGGAACGTGTCGTACGGCTCGGCGCCATCCGGAGCTTCCCCGCCCCAGACGACGACGCGGACCTCGTGGTCGCACGCCGCGGCGGCCTGAAGCGCCGTCGCGGCGAGGGAACTGTCCGCGAACAGGAGGGGAGCCTGACTGTGCTCGAGGATGTACGCGACCTCGTCCGCCGCAAGTCGTGTGTTGACGGTCACGAGGGCGGCGCGTGCCAGCGGCACGGAGTAGTGCGCGGTGAGCAATTCCGGAGCGTTCGGGGAAAGGGTCGCCACCGCCTGGCCGGGTGTCACCACGGTCGCCAACGCGCGAGCCATCGTCTGCGCATCTGCCGCGAACTCGCCGTAGGTGCGAGCGCGCTCGCCGAACTGAATGGCTGCGCGGCCGGCGAACGCGCGAGCGGCACGGTCCAGGAAGACGAGCGGAGTGTTCTCCACGCGATTCGGGTCCTGCTGAGACATCATCGTCCTTTTTCAGGATGCACCGGGCGTCGATGCATCCCGGGGGTCATCGAGTGCTGATCTGCGCGAGCGCCTCACCGGACACGACGAGCGTCTTGTTGACTCCGCCGATCCCCTTTGCGACATCGTGGAACGCATCGGGGCCATTGCGCAGCGGCACCAGTCGATCGATGAGGGCATCCAGCTCGGGACGCCCCTGACTGACCCATTCGGCCGTGCTGCGGAAATGCGCCTCCGAATAGCAGTAGCTGCCGATGAGGCTCCGCTCACCGACGGTGAGGTCATACGGCTGCACGGTCATCTGCGGCTCGCCCATGCCGACCAGCACGATGCGGGCCCGCGTCACGGAAGTGCGAAGTGCGGAGCCCAAGGTGGCCGAGAGTCCCACCGCATCCACGACCAGTGTGGCCTTGCCACCGAACTTCGCCGTCAGGTCCTCCGCGACCGCGTCCGGCGTCGTGGTCGCGAATCCCAGGTCTTCGAGCAGAGCCCTGCGCTGATCGTTGGGCTCGCTGACCAGGACACGCTCGACTCCGGCGCGTCGCGCGCCGATCGCGGCGGCCTGGCCGATCGGCCCTCCGCCGATGACCAGGAGGATGTCATCCGAGGACGGATTGCCCTGCATCACGGCGTGGTAGCCGACCGCAAGCGGTTCGACGAGGGCTCCGTGCGTGATCGGCATCTCGTCGGAGAGCACGACGACGTTGCGTGCCGGCACGACGACACGTTCGGCGAAGCTGCCGTCGAGTGAGGGATCGACGCCGATGACGATCGCGTCGGGGCACACCTGGGTGTCTCCGGCGCGACAGAACTCGCACACGCCGCAGGAGATGATCGGGTTGAAGGTGACCAGGGTGCCGGCGGCGATCGTACCCCCGGCGCTGACGCGCCCGACCGTCTCGTGCCCCATGACCTGGCCACTGACGCGACGGCCGTTCTCTCCGCTGTAGCCATGCGAATCCGACCCGCAGATCCCTGTTGCCAGCACATCGATCACAACCTCATCGACGGTGGCGATCGGCTCGGGACGGTCGATGATCGACATCTCCCAAGGTTTCAGGTACGCGAGTGCGTGCATCTGCTCCAACTCTCAATCAGCAGGTGCCGGACGATCCGGCGAGAAGAGCGAGCGCTCAGGCGATGACTCCGCCGGGGTGGCGCTCGAAGTTTGCGGGGTCGTAGAGAGGAACGATCACATCCGCGGTGCGGCGCACACGCTCGTAGCAGTCCAAGATCTCGTACATGTTCTCGTTGATTCCGAGCGGGATGTTCTCTTCCACGTTGCGCAGGTGGAAGTAGCTGTCGGAGATCGCGACCACCCCGCGGGCGGTGTCCACCTCGACGACCACGGAGGCACGGTGGTGGCCGCCGGACCACCAGGTGCGAAGGCCTGCGGCGATCTCGTCCTCGTCCTCGAGGAGGCGAACGCGCGGCCAGGCCGTGGTGACGAGCTCGACGAGGATGTCATCGGGAATGCTCGTCGAGCGATTGTCGTGCGGGTGCTCGTGGGTGGTGTGGAAATGCTCCCAGCCACGCTTCGCGATGCAGATCTGCGCCTGGGGGAACGCCAGGACGTTGCTGACCGTGTACAGCTGCAGCGGGGTCAGGATGACGTGGGTGACGTCCTCCGGGCGCACTCCGTGCGCGGCCAGCTGATCGAGGATGAACTCGCCGTCGGCGCGTTCCATGCGGGCCTTCTCCCCGAGAAAGGATGCCCAGCCGTCGTTCATCGGCGTGAGATCGGCAGCGGGCCCCGTGTTCACGATCGCCGTCACCCCGTCGCCCTGGATCAGGACGGCCTGAAAAGTGAGCGGATGCCACTGATCGAAGTCGTTCATCCAGTAGAGCTCGGGGCCGGGGATGATGCTTCGGCCCATCGCGAGGGTGGTGACGCGGTACTGGGTCATCATGATCCTTCCTCGGCTGCTTCGGGTTCCGTGTCGATACGGCCGAGCTCTTCCCGCACCTGGCGCAGGTGCAGGTGCATGGCCGCCGATGCGCCGACGGCGTCGCGCGCACGGATGGCGGCGATGACGTGGTCGTGCCAGGTCACCGCGCGCTCGATGGCCCCCGGGATCGCCGAGGATGCCTCGCGGGTACGCTGGCCGAGGCCGGTGATCGAGCTGTGCATCGAGACCAGGATCGCGTTGTCGGTGGCGCGGGCAACGGCATCGTGGAACGCGATGTCCAGTTCGGCGTGCTGCGACGGGTCATCCAGCACGGTTTCGAGTCGCCGATTCACCTGCTCCATCTCATCGATGGCTTCGTCTGTCGCTCGCGCGGCTGCCAGGGCTGCCAGCGGGGGCTCCAGGATCTCGCGCGCCTCCTGCAGGAGTGAGTAGTACTCCTTCGGGTTGGTCACCGCGAGGAAGTCCTGGTCGAGCACATGCCAGTGATAGCGCGGGGCTACGACGGCCACACTGCCCTGGCGCACGACGATGAAGCCTTTGGCGTCCAGCGCCTGCAACGCCTCGCGGACCACGCTTCGGCCCACTCCGTACTGCTCGCACAGCACCGACTCGGGAGGTAGCGGAGCCCCCGGTTCGATCTCGCCTGCGCCGATTCGGTGGAGGTAGTCGGTCACGATGGCATTGCTCAGTCGCGCCTTTGCCACTGCGGTGCCCTTCTCTGGTTTGGGGGTTCGTCGAGGTGTCGTCATGTACTGATTGTCGTGCCCGCACGCTGAGACCCTGGAAGGTAGGAGCATTTGAGGGCAGGTCGTGGCGTCGAGATTATTGACAGATCAGACAAGTGTCAAGCCAAGCTTGCGTTTTGGGCATGTTTAGACCAGATTTCTCTTGAACATGTATGAACGGTTGGGCTTTTCCGCTTCCGTGATCGACGAAGGACACAGCCATGAAATGGGACTTTGACGGACATGTCGCTCTGGTGACCGGAGCCGCTTCGGGAATCGGCGCTGCGACGGTGTCGGCATTCCACGCCGCCGGCGCGCAGGTGATTGCGGTCGACCTCGACGCGGAGGGCCTAGCTCGACAGCGAGACCAGGTCGCCGGCGGGTCGCAGAGCATCCGCCCGATCGCCGCGGACATCTCCGACACCGACGGGCTGCGGGAGACTCTGGCGCCGCTCATCGGCGAACTCGGAGGGCTGGACCACCTCGTCAACTGCGCGGCGAGTTTCGTCGCGGCCGGGGCCGATGCCACGCGCCAGGATTGGGATCGCTCACTCGGGGTCAACGTCGCGGCGACGTCGATGCTCACGGCATTCGCTGCCGACCACATGCCCCGGGGCGGCACTGTCGTGAACATCGCCAGCATCTCCGCACATGTCGCACAGCCGGCGAGGTGGACGTACAACGCCACCAAGGCGGCCATCGTCTCGCTGACCCGCGGCCAGGCGATGGATCTGGCCCCGAGGGGAATCCGCGTCAATGCGGTCAGCCCGGGGTGGATCTGGACCGCCGAGGTCGCCAAGGCGGCCGGGGGTGATCGGGCCAGGTGGGAGCCCGTGTGGGGCAACTACCACATGCTGCGGCGCCTCGGGGAGGCCGGCGAAGTGGCCGATGCCGTGCTCTACCTCAGCAGTGACGGAGCATCCTTCATCACCGGAACCGAGCTAATGGTCGACGGCGGCTACAGCGGGATGGGCCCCGAGGGGCTCGGCGAGACCGCGCACTTCGCCGGCAGCGATTGACCCGTACAGCCCGGAGATCCTGTCCGACAAGTCGTTTTCACGCGCCCTGTCGAGACAAACAGATCTGATATGAACCCCCTCATGCGGGGAAATATGGATGGTTTCGCCTTTTTGCGTTGACACTGTTCATACAAGTTGGCAAAGATGTTGATCTCAGCCGTAGCAGCGGCAGCACACTCGACGAGGAGTTCTGGATGACGACCACCGCCCCGACCGCGCGAAAGCGCAGGAGTCGGCGTCTCCTCCCCAGGACGCTCCTGCTCTACGCGCTCCCGGCGCTCGTTGTGTATGCGTTCGTGGTCATCGTGCCCACGCTGCAGGGCAGCATCTACGCCTTCACGGACTGGGACGGTCTGAACCCCGACTACGAGTTCGTCGGGTTCCAGAACATCGTCGCGGTGCTTCAGGACCCGCAGTCCCAGCGCGCGCTGATCAACACCGTCGTGATCGCGATCGCATTCACCGTCATCCAGAACATCCTCGGATTGTTCCTCGCCCTCGCGGTGAACTCCAGGATCAAGTCCCGCAACTTCCTGCGGGTGCTGATCTTCGCTCCGGCGGTGATGACGCCCGTAGTGGTGGGATACCTCTGGCAGTACATGCTCGCGCCGGATGGACCCGTTAACACCGTGCTGCGTGCCATCGGTCTCGGCGCCTTCGCGAAGACCTGGTTGGGTGATCCCACCCTCGCGGTCTGCTCGATCATCTTCATCCTGATCTGGCAGTTCGCCGGCTATTCGATGGTGATCTTCATTGCGGGCCTGCAGGCGATTCCCGAGGAACTGCTGGAGGCCGCCGCCGTCGACGGTGCCGGCCCGATCCGCCGGTTCTGGAACGTCATCCTTCCCCTGCTCGCGCCCGCGATCACCATCAACGTCATGCTCAGCATGATCGGTTCGCTGAAGCTGTTCGATCAGGTCTGGTCGCTCACCGGCGGCGGTCCGGGAGGCCTGACGAACACCTTGACCACGCTGATGTTCCGCGAGGCCTTCACCTACGGCGACTTCGGCAAGGCGGTGTCGCTCGGCCTCGTGCTGCTCGTGATCGTGGCGGCTGTCTCCGTCGTCCAATACCGAGCCCTGATCTCGCGGGAGCAGCGATGAACCGTTACACCTGGCGCACCGGGATCCTCGAAGTCCTGATGATCCTCGTGGGAGCCCTCTTCGCGTTCCCGCTCTACGTCATGATCAACATCTCGCTGCGCACGCAGAGCGATCAGGCCTCACCGGTTCTGATCTCCGAGAACATGACCCTCGACAACTACGTGACCGCCTGGGGCAAGGCCGGGCTCGGCGAGGCGCTGGTCAGCAGCCTCTTCATCACCGTCGTGAGCGTCGCGCTGCTCGTGGTGGGGTCGGCGATGGCGGCCTACGCCATCGTGCGCGTGCTGTCGCGAGTGTCGAACACGCTGTTCTGGGTGTTTCTCGTCGGACTGCTCCTGCCATTCCAGATCGCGATGATTCCGTTGTACTTCACGATGCGCGACCTCGGGCTGCTCGGCAACCTGTGGGCGCTCGTGCTGTTCTACCTCGGGTCGCAGATGCCGTTCTCGATCTTCCTCTACTCGGGCTTCCTCCGCTCGGTCCCGGTGGACTACGAAGAGGCCGCTTGGCTGGACGGTGCAGGCGTGAACTACGCCTTCTGGAACGTGGTGTTCCCCCTGCTTCGGCCGATCACCGGCACGGTGATCATCCTCAATGCGATCGCGATCTGGAACGATCTGGCCACCCCGCTGCTCTACCTCAGCGGCACGTCGAACGAGACGGTGCCGGTCGCGATCATGGGATTCGTCGACCAGTACGTCACGAACTGGCCGATGATCTTCGCCGGGCTCGTCATCGGAGTCGCCCCGATCCTGATCACGTTCTTCATCCTCCAAAGGTCTGTCATCAAGGGCTTCGCGAGCGGGCTCAAGGGCTGAGACCTTCGCGAAGCCACCCCACCCGAGACTGCACCCTGCAGTCACCTACATAAGGAGCACGAAATGACACAGCGACGATTCGTCGTCCTCGGCGTCGGCGCCGTTGCCGCCGCCCTGGTGCTGTCCGGCTGCACGACCGGTGGCGGAAGCGCCGCGCCGGAAGAGACAGGAGACGGTGCGGGTGTCCTCACCATCGCCAGCATCCCGAACTACCAGAACTCGCTGCCGGCCGTCGTAGAGGAGTTCGAGAAGGCCAACCCGGACATCAAGGTCGAGTTGGAGTTCGTCGACGTCGCGGCGCTGCACACGCAGATCCGGACGCAGCTCTCGGCCGGCACCGCGCCGGACATCTTCACCACGTACCCCGGCAACGGCACCCCGACCGCGATGGAGAACCTCGTTCCGGGCGGGTTCCTCGCCGACCTGTCCGATCTGAACTTCAACGACCGGCTCCCCGCAGCGATGGACGAGACCACCATGGTCGACGGCAAGCGCTACGTGCTGCCGCTGTCCCTCGGTGCGATCGGTGGAATCTACAACGAGACCGCGATGGAAGAGGTCGGCCTGACCGCTCCGACGACGTGGACCGAGCTCCTCGAGTTCTGCGGCGATGCGAAGGCCGCGGGCAAGGTCGCCTACGCCTACGGGGCGCAGACGACATGGAACAACCAGCTCTTCGCGTTCCCGCTGTCGGCGACCCTGGTGTACGGCGAAGGATCCACCTTCACCGAAGATCAGGCCGCGGGCAAGGCGACGTTCGCCGACTCGGACTGGACCGAGGTCTGGGATCGAGTGCTCGAGATGCAGGATGCCGGTTGCTGGCAGCCGGAGCCTCTGGGGACGGCCTACGAGGTCGCCACGGGCATGGTGGCAAAGGGCGATGCGCTCGCGATCTCATCCGTAACCTCCACCTTCGCCGCGTTGGCGGCGACCGCCCCCGCGGACACGGAGTTCATGTTCCACGCCCTTCCGGCGACGGACGACCCCGACGAGACGAACATCTCCGCTGGAGGTTCCGGCGCGTACTCCATCAATGCCAAGGCCAAGAACCCGGTCGCGGCGAAGAAGTTCATGGAGTTCCTCGGATCCGACGCGACCATGGCTCAGATCGCGGAGCTGCAGAACACGCTTCCGGCGATCGCGTCGGATGAGTTCGAGACGCCGGCGTCGCTGGCCGAGATCATGACCTACGTGGACGCGGGCCGCATCCACCCGTACGACGATCAGCTGTGGCCGAACGCGAAGGTGTCGGCGGTGCTGATGGAGCAGGCTCAGCTTCTGATCGGAGGCGGCACCACCGTGGATCAGCTCCTGCAGGCGATGGATGTCGCATTCGCCGAAGGCTCCTGACGCGGAGCTGACCGCATAGACCAGGTGTGCCCGGGTGCCTCGATCGCCCGGGCACACCTCTTTCTTGCGATCAACGGAACGCCGGAGTGCTCCTCAACGGGCGATCGATGCGAGTTCCACGCCGATCGCGTCGATCTCAGTCGGGTCGAGCTGCACCGCTGCGGCCGCGAGCGAAGCGTCGAGCGTGGCGGCGCGACGAGCGCCCGTGAGCACTCCGACGTTCTCACCCGCACTCAGCAGCCAGGCGAGCAGGATGCTCGTCGGTTGCATCCCGCGCAGCGCGGCCGCCGAGAGCACCGTCGATCCCGGTTCGGTGAGATCGACGCCCGCGAGAGGGGAGTAGCCGAAGAAGGCGATGCCCGCGTCTGTGCATTCCTGCAACAGTCCCGCATCGGCCGGGGCGAGCACCCCGTGCCGATTCTGGATGGCATCGATCCTCGTGATCTCCCGCGCTGAGCGCAGCTGATCCACCGTGACATTGCACAATCCGATGCGCACGGCGAGGCCTGCCGTACGCAGCTCGGCCAACGTGCCCACGCTGTCCTCGAAGGGCACGCGGGGGTCGGGATGGTGCAGGTAGTAGAGGTCGTGAGCCTCGCGTCCGAGGGCGTCGAGGCTGCGCTGGCAATCGCGACGCAACGCCGCCGGCGAGGCATCGATCGGATAGTCGTCCCCGTCCCGGAAGTGCCCGCCCTTCGTCGCCACCAGCACGCGGGACTCGCCCCGCCGTTTCAGCACCCGGGCGATGAGTCGTTCGTTGTGGGATTCCTCATCGCGTGTCGTATAGGCCCTGGCGGTGTCGATCAGGTCGACGCCGGCGTCGAGTGCGCGCTCCAGGATCGCCTCGGCAGGTGCGTCGTCGGCAGGATCCGTGATCGACCACCTGGCTCCTCCGAGGCTGACGCGTCCGATGTGCCGGTCGCCGATGGTCATCGTCAATGTGGGGGACATGTCATATATGTTCCCAGCATTCGACGGAAAAGTGACGGATCTTCCGAGTTAAGGCGATCACTTATATGATGACCCTGTACTCAAGGAGGAGAATTGACCATCGAAGTTCAGCTCAGGGCCGCCTACCGCGATGACGCTCTCGGGATTCCCGCGCGGCGCGGAGTCATGCTCTCATGGCAGGTCGACGGAGACGAGGCAATCGACTCCGCCGCGGGTGCAGACGTCGTCGTGTTCCGTCGCGGGCGCGACGGCGCATCCGACGTGCTGTGGGAGGCGTCTGCCGTCCCCGGCAACACGATCCTCTACGCCGGTCCGGAGCTCGTCTCTCGCGATGAGGCCTGGTTCACCGTGTCCCTTCGTGGCGTCGACGGTCGTCTGGTGACGGCCGACGCCACTCGATTCGAGGTCGGTCTCCAAGACGAACGAGACTGGAGCGGCGACTGGATCTCCGCGCCCCTCCAGGAGTTCCGCCGCGAGACCTGGGACCCCGTGCCACTGCTGCGCAACAGCTTCGCTCTCGCCGCCGTCCCGTCCCGCGCACGCCTCTACGCGACGGCGCTCGGCATCTACCGCGTCTGGGTCAACGGCACCGAACTCAGCGCCGAGTCTCTGCTGCGACCCGGATGGACCGACTACCGGTTCCGCGTGCTGCACCAGACCTATGACCTCGCAGGACTTCTGCACGAGGGTGAGAACGTCGTCGCGGTCGAACTCGCCCGCGGGTGGTACGCCGGGCGCCTCGGTCTCCAACGCGAACTGGCGCTCTACGGCGAGCAGCCCGCCGTACGGATGCAGGTCGAGGGCGACGACGGTGTCACGCTCACGGCCACCGGTGGCTCGTGGACGCAGAGCTTCGGCGACATCATGGCCAGCGACCTTCTCACCGGCGAGATCCAGGACGCGCGCCAGGCGCAGCCGGGCTGGAACGCTCCCGGGTTCGACGACTCGGCGTGGGCGAACGCACTCGTCCGCGACGACGTCGATGTGACGATCACGCCGCAGCCGCACGAATCCCCCTGGATCATCGAGGAGTTCGACGGCACCCTCGTGCGCGCACACGCGCGCGGTCCCGCCGTCTACGACTTCGGCCAGAATCTCATCGGCTGGACGCGCATCGAGGGGCGCACCCTGCCGAAGGCCGACCTCATCGTCCGGCACGGCGAGAAGCTCACCGTGGACGATCTGGTCTGGCGCGACAACCTGCGTGGAGCCTTCCAGGAAGACCGGTACACGACCGGCGATGGGGCTCGGCATACCCTCGAACCGCGCCACACCCAGCACGGATTCCGCTACGCGGAGGTCTGGAACTTCGCGCCCGAGGTCGAGTTCGGCGCTCTGGAGGTTCCCGACGACTTCACGGTCACGGCCCTGGCGATCACCGGCCTTCCCGAGGTCGGGCGCTTCGAGAGTTCCGATCCGCAGCTGAATGCGGTCGCCGAGATGGTCGGCTGGACCGTGCGCGACAACTTCCTCGAGGTGATCACCGACTGTCCGCAACGCGATGAGCGTCTCGGGTGGCTCGGCGACGCGGGCGTCATCGCGAACAGTGCCGCGTATCAATACGACACGGCCGCCTTCGTCGCGAAGTTCGTGCGGGATGCCGCGGACTCGCAAGGCGAAGACGGCGTCATCCGCTCGTACGTCCCTCCCGTTCCTCCTGGAACCGATCGGGACGGAGCACCCGGATGGGCGGACGGCTATGTGCGTCTCGTTCACCTTGCTCTGACCCGCTACGGGGATGTGGCCACCGCGGCGGAGCATTTCGACCACATCGCCCGCTACCTCGCCTTCGTCGATGAGGCGAACCCGGACGGCATCCGCACGGAGCGCGTCGGCGCCGACTTCTCGGACTGGCTGTCGCTGCCCGAGGACCCGAACGAGCCGACTCATCCCGGCTACGCGTACACCGGCGCGCGGTCGACGAGCTCACGGCGGGTCATCGCCACAGCTCACACGATCCACTCGTGGGACCAGTTCGCGGACATCGCCGCGGCTCTCGGTCGTACCGACGATGCGGCCCGGGCCCGTGCCCGCGCCGACGAGCTGCGCTTCGTCTACGCGGCGAACTTCCTCGACGATCGTGGATGGATCGAAGGCGACACGCAGACCGTCTACGCGCAGGCCCTCGGCTACGACATCCTGCGCGGGGCCGACCGCGAACGGGCGGTCGCGCGTCTGGCCGAGAAGGTGCGCGAACTCGGCCACGTGACCGTCGGGATCCACGGTTCCGAGCACATCGTCCCGGCGCTCGCCCGCAACGGCCACGCCGACCTCGCGGAGATGCTGCTCATGCGCGAGGAGATGCCCAGTTGGAAGCACATGGTGTCGATGGGAGGGACGACCGTGTGGGAGAAGTGGGACGGCATCCTCGCCGACGGCACGATGTCGACAGCGGAGATGAACTCGTTCAACCACTGTGCGCTCGGCGCGATCGGCGAGTTCCTCTATGAAGGCGTCGCCGGGCTGGACCTTCGATCGGTGGCCGGCACGGGATCGGTGCGGATCGCGCCGATCTACCTGGAGTCCCTGGAGTGGGCCGAGGCCGAGCACCTGACGGTCGCCGGACCTGTGGCCACGCGCTGGGCGCGCGAGGGTGACCTTGTGCACCACGATGTGACCGTCGCTCCCGGATTGACCGCGGTGTACGCGGCGCCCGCCGGCTACGAGGTGGTCGGCCCGGACTCGGTGCTCGGCTCTGGGTCATCCCGGGTCACCGTCCGCCGTGTCACCGGCGCACGGAAGACGGGAGGCGCCGAGTGAGCGCCCTCCCGCCCGAAGTGGAGGCGCTCCGTGCACGCACGCGCGACTTCATCCGGAATGTCGTCGTGCCGGCAGAGCCGGGCCCGGATCTGCGTTTGAGTGAAGAGCTGCGCGCGACGCTGATGGCGGCGGCGAAGGAGGCGGGCGTGTTCGCGCCCCACGCCCCCCGTGAGTACGGCGGTCAGGGTGTGCCGATCGAGCACTGGTCGGCGATTTTCCAGGAGGCCGGGTATTCGCCGATCGGTGCGGTCGTGCTGAACTGCATGGCGCCCGACGAGGGCAACATGCACATGCTGAACATCATCGCGACGGCTGCGCAGAAGCAGCGGTATCTCGCGCCGCTCGTGGCCGGTGAGGTGCGGTCGTGCTTCGCGATGACCGAACCGCATCCCGGCGCAGGATCGGATCCGGACGCCCTGCTGACCGAGGCCGTGCGGGTCGAGGGTGGATGGGTGATCAACGGGCACAAGCGGTTCATCAGTGGTGCCGAGGTGGCGGCCTTCTCGATCGTGATGGCGCGCAACGACGCGAGCGAGGGTGTGCCGGCCGGCGCGACGATGCTGCTCGTCGACATGGACAATCCCGGCATCCGTATCGGTGAGCAGATCCATGCGATCGATCGAGCCATCGCCGGCGGGCACCCGCACGTCCACTTCGAGGACTGCTTCGTCGCCGACGACGCCGTGCTGGGGGCGCCGGGGGAGGGCTTCCGCTACGCGCAGGTGCGGCTCGGGCCCGCCCGGCTGACGCACTGCATGCGCTGGCTCGGTCTCGCCCGCCGATCCCTCGACATCGCACTGGACCGGGTCAACGAGCGCGAGATCTTCGGGCACCGCCTCGGCGAGCTGGGCATCGCCCAGGAGATGATCGCGCAGTCGGTGATCGACATCGAGACCTCGGATGCGATCATCGCCAAGACCGCTGCCCTGCTGGAGACGGACCCGAAGGCAGGCTCCGCCATGTCATCGGTCGCGAAGGTGCACTGCTCGGAGGCGATCTTCCGGGTGATCGACCGGTCGATCCAGCTTTGCGGCGGCGACGGGGTCACGGACAACCTTCCCCTGGCCTCCTTCATGAACGAAGTGCGTCCGTTCCGCATCTACGACGGCTCCAACGAGACGCACAAGTGGGCGATCTCGCGTCGCGCGACGTCGCGCCGCCGCAAGGAGGTCGCGTCGGGCGCCGAGCGGATGGACATCGTCGGGGGTGGGGGGTCGTGATCTCGACGCCGGATGGCGTGGAGGTCGTCGCCACCCGAGCGGATGCCGCGACCCTGGATCGTCCGCCTCTGCTGGTGCTCGACGCACTGATCGGATTCCTGGACGCCGAGGGGCTCGGGGACGGCCCGATCACGTGGCACCGCATCGGTGAGGGACACTCGAACCTGACCTACCTGCTCCGCCGGGGAGAGCGCTCGCTCGTGCTGCGCCGCGGCCCGCGGCCACCACTGCCGAAATCCACGCACGACATGGTGCGCGAGTCGCGCATCCAACTGCTCGTGAAGGCCGCAGGCATCCCGGTGCCGAACATCGTCGCCGTCTGCGAAGATGCGTCAGTCCTGGGCGTGCCGTTCTACGTCATGGATTACCTCGATGGCGTCGTCATCACGGATGCGGAGCCGACCGGCTTCGACACGGCACAGCGTCGCAGAGACACGGCGTTTGCCGCCGTCGATGCACTCGTCGCGCTGCACGGTGTGGACGTCGCCTCGGGCGGGCTGGCGAGCATCGGTCGGCCCGACGGATATCTGGAACGCCAGGTGGCCCTGTTCTCCGTACTGTGGGATGGTGCGACCCGGCGGTCGGTGCCGGAGATCGCGGCGGTCGCGACCGGACTCGCAGCGCGCACACCGAAGAGCCAGCGCGCGTCCGTCGTGCACGGCGACTTCCGGATCGGCAACCTCATGTTCGAGAGGGCCGCGCCACCGCGGGTGCTCGCCATCCTCGACTGGGAGATGGCGACGGTCGGAGATCCGCTCGCCGACCTCGGCTACTTCCTCGCGACCTATGCCGAGGCAGAATCGACCCCGACGCCGCTCGAACTCACCCCGGTCACGCGCTACGACGGCTATCCGAGCCGTGCGGAGCTCGCGGAGCGCTACGGGGCGGCCACCGGACTCGACCTGTCCGAGCTGCGTTGGTACCAGGCGCTGGCGCTGTGGAAGGCCGCTATCTTCTGCGAGGCGATCTACACGCGATGGCTGGACGGCGAGCGGCCCGGTGACGAGTTCGCACCGAGCCTGGCCGAGGGCGTGCCCGCGCTCGTCCGGCAGGCGGCGGCCCTCATCACTCCCAACTGACGACGATTTGGCGGAAGCACATGGCGACTCCGAGCATCCACGACGTTGACCTGTCGGCGGCCGGTCATGATTTCCGGCTGCGCGTGTATCCGGCCTCGGAGCCGACCGGTGATGTTCTGATCTGGCTTCACGGGGGCGCCTTCCTCTTCGGCGACCTGGAGATGCCGGAGGCAGACGCTACGGCTCGCGGTCTGACGGGCCATGGCGTGACGGTGATCTCGGTCGACTACACGCTCGCTCCGCTCGACGGGGCGGAGGATTATGTGCCGTCGAGACCGATCGGGACTCGTCCGCGGGCGGCATACCCCGTGGCGTCGCTGCAGGTGGTGGCCACGTTCGATTGGGCAGTGGAGAACGCGGCCAGCCTCGGCGGCGATCCGGCGAGAGTGTCTTTGGGTGGCGCGAGCGCGGGTGCGAACCTGGCGGCGGGTGCCGCGCTGCGGCTGCGAGATCGCGGAGAGACGCAGCCGTTCACGCAGGTGCTGGTGTATCCCGCGTTGCATCTTCCTGTCCTCGCCCCGGACGCTCACCTCGCCGAGCTCCTCGCGGCGCTGCCCGCCACGGCGAACCTCCCACCCGATTTCGGGTTCGTCGTCACGCGGAACTATCTCGGCGACGCGTCACCCGACGAGCTCTACGCATTCCCCGGGGGTCACGACCTTCGCGGGTCGGCGCCTGCACTGATCATCTCGGCGGAGACGGACGAGCTGCGGCCGTCGGCAGAGGCGTACGTCGGCGACCTCGCGCGTGGCGGCGTCGACGTCGAGTACCGCAAGCCGACAGGTACGCTCCACGGATTCTTGAACACCCCGACTGTGCCAGGGCAACGCGAGGTACTGGCGCAGATCGCGCAGTTTCTGCGCCGAGTGTGATCATCGATTGGATCGTCGCGAGGGCGATCCAAGCCGCAGGACTCACCTCGCGCGGTCCGTCGCTCCTCAGGCGTAGGTCGTCATGGCTGCGCGCACCGAGTCGAACATGGTGTCGACGTCGGTGAGCATCCCGGGATGTGTGAACGCGTATCGGTCGCCCGCACGCACGGCGCGCAGAACGATCTCGCCGGCCTCGGCAGGCGAGATCCACATCTCGTCTTCCTGGATCTTCTGCGCGATGTCGAAGTCGACGAGCCCGCCGGCGGTGCCCGCAGGACGGTTGCGCAGACTCTCCTTGATGTTGGTGCGCACGGCTCCCGGGTGCAGCACCGTGACGCCGACCTGATCGCCATCTGCGGCGAGCTCCGCAGCGAGGCTGAGGCTCAGGCCTTCGACGGCCGCCTTGCTCGCGACGTACGGCGCGTATCCGGGAGGGGTGAAGAAGCGCGACATCGACGCGGTGTTGACGATCCATGCGCCGTGCGGGTTCGAGCGGAGGTGAGGGAGGAAGTGGTGAACGCCGTGGATCACGCCCATCAGGTTCACTTCGAGCACCCAGCGCCAATCGTCCAGCGTCAGTTCCCGCACGAGACCTTTCGGCCCGACTCCGGCGTTGTTCACGACGAGGTCGACCCGTCCGTGATCGGCGATCACCTGATCGGCGAGAGCGGCCACGCTCGCGGCATCCGTCACATCCGTCTCGATGGCCGTGAAGCCCTCCTCGCGCACCCGAGCGAGCGCCACCGGGTCGCGATCGGCGATGACGACGGTGGCCCCTGCTCCGCGGAACGCATCGACGACGCCGCGTCCGATGCCGCTCGCACCGCCGGTGACCACGGCCACTCGCCCATTCCAGTCCTCGATGCCTGACATGACGTCCTCCATTCCGCAGGGCCGCTCCGCCCCGAACCGTTCTCGCCGCTGACCACGCCGTCGGCGACTTCCAGTCTGTGGGGGATCCGACGTCGGAGAATGCTCTGTCTCAAGGTGATAGCTCGGCTGTGTTCCCCGTTCCTTAGCGTGGGCTCAGAATCGGGCGTGCAACGTGCGCTCCGCGACTCGGAACCAACCAGAAGGAGCATGTACATGCTGCACATCGGCCTCAACTTCGGATTCGGAAAGCACGATCCTGCGATCAGCGACCACGAGCTCTATCGCAGCGAGACCGAACTCGCCGTGATGGCGGAGTCCCTCGGATACGACAGTGTCTGGGCGGTCGAGCATCACTTCAGCGACTACGCGTTCTGCCCGGACAACCTGCTCTGGCTGGCGCACATCGCGGCACGCACGGAGCGCATCGGGCTCGGCACCGGCGCGGTGATCCTGCCGTGGAACGCGCAGCCGCTGCGTGTCGCGGAGAAGCTGCTCATGCTCGACAACCTCTCCAACGGGCGCGCGATCTTCGGGATGGGACGCGGCCTGTCCCGCAAGGAGTTCGAGCCCTTCGGCGTCCCGCTGGACGAGACCCGGGAGCGGTTCGACGAGTCGGCCGCGATGGTCGTCAAGGCGATCCAGAGCGGATTCATCGAAGGCGACGGGCCGTTCTACCCGCAGTCGCGCACGCAGCTGAAGCCGGGCCCTCTCGCGCCCTGGGACGACCGCATCTACACGGTCGCCGGCTCGCACGACTCGATGGTCTCGGGCGTCAACCTGAAGGCGCGGCTGATGTCGTTCGTGCTGCGCCCGGTCGACAAGATGATGCCGACCTTCAACTCCTACCTCGACCTCTACCGAGAGACCTGGGACGCCGAGCCGCACCCGGTGTGCCTCAACGTGGCGATGTACTGCCACGAGGACGAGAAGGTGGCGATGGACGGGATGTACGAGTACGTCGGCAACTTCTTCGAGGCGAACGTCGCGCACTACGAGATGGACGGCGTCCACTTCGCGAACACCAAGGGCTACGAGCGCTATGGCGACAACGCGGCCCTGATCCGGGAGAAGGGCGTCAGCAAGGCTGGCAAGGACTACGCCGACGCCGCCCTCTACGGCACGCCTCAGATGATCCTGGAGAAGCTCGAGTGGATCCAGGAGCAGATGGGCCAGTTCGAGCTCATCCTGCAGCCGAGCTTCGGCGGGATGAGTCACGAGGCCGCCAAGGCGAGCATCGAACTGTTCGCCCGCGAAGTGGCCCCGGTCGCGCGCGAGCGCTACGGAGCGAAGCTCGCCCTGGTCTGAGGACTAGGCGAAGTCGATCACGACACTGCTGCGCAGGCCCGCCTCTTCGAGCAGGAGGTGGGCCTGCGCGGCATCCGCGGGCGCGAATCGGCGCACAGGCCGAGTGAGGTAGCGCGCGTCCGCGAACTCGTCCAGCTGTCCGCCGGCGCGCCACTCCTTCGGCACCGCGACCGGCAGGACGCGGATCTCCGCCTCCGACGGTCCGGTCCAGCCGCGCAGCGAGACGAGCGCGCCACCCGCACGCACCGCCGGCACGACCTCGTCATCGTGGATCGCCAGATCGATCGCGCCGTCGACCTGCCCGCCCGCCGCGGCGACGATGAGCCCGGCGAGTTCCGGACCCGCGGACACGAAGGAGTGCGCTCCGAGGGAGCGGACCAGCGCTTCGTCCCCGGAGCGCGCGACGCCGACCACCCGCAGCCCGCGGGAGACGGCGAGCGGGACGACGAGCGCTCCGAGTGCGCCCGCGGCCCCGGTGACGGCGATGGTCGCGCCCGCAGGAAGCTCGAGCAGCCGCAGTGCCTGCAGCGCCGTGTGCCCGTTCATGGGAAGCGTCGCCGCCTGATGCAGGTCGATGTCGGCCGGTACCCGGGCGAGCGTCTCATCCGGGACGACGATGCTCGCGCGGCATCCACCGCCGAAGGGGCTGGAGGGCAGCGTCATCCCCATCACGCGGTCGCCCGGGCGCCACGCGCTCCCCTCGCCGGACTCGTCGACGACACCGGCGACCGCCATGCCGGGGACGTACGGCGGTGCGCCGGTGGGTGGCCGGGCGCCGGAGCGCAGCACCAGGTCGGTGGGGTGCACTGCGGCCGCCGCCACGCGGACACGCGCCTCCCGCGGGCCTGGACGGTCCAGCGGCAGCTCGTGAACATGGAGCACCTCCGCAGGCCCGTGTTCCGTGAAGACGACGGCGATGGTGTCGGACATGGCACTCCCGAGGGCTGTGGGTGGACGGGGCGAGCGTATCGACCTGATGGTCGATGCCGGCGGCCAGGACGGCGTCCGTCTCAGCTTGAGACCTGGCGGATCGGACACCGCTCGTTACCTTGGTCGAACCCTGGAGCGCACGACTACGAAGTCGGTGCTCATGACGATCGCGAAGGAGCATCGGCGAAATGCACATCGGAGTGAACTTCGGTTTCGGACGGTTCGACACGAGCGTGTCCGAGTACGACGTGGTGAAGGGTGAGACGAAGCTCGCCGTGCTGTCGGAGGCCCTCGGCTACGACAGCGTCTGGGCAGTGGAGCACCACTTCACCGACTACTCGTTCATGCCCGACAACCTGCAGTGGCTGTCGCACATCGCCGCCAAGACCGAGCGGATCAAGCTGGGCACCGGCGCCGTCATCCTTCCATGGAACGACCCGCTGCGCGTGGCGGAGAAGCTGCTGCTGCTGGACAACCTGTCCGATGGTCGCGCGATCTTCGGCATGGGACGCGGAGTGGCCCGCATCGAGTTCGAGGGCCTGCGGATTCCCGTCGGGGAGTCGCGCGAGCGCATGGACGAGTCGATTCCGATGATCCTGGAGGCGCTCGAGACAGGCTTCATCGAGGGCCCCGGCCCGCATTACCCGCAGCCGCGGATGCAGCTCAAGCCCGGCCCCATCCGCACTTTCAAGGACCGCACGTATACGGTCGCGGGGTCGCAGGACTCCATCATCGCGGCCGTGAAGAACCGCGTGAGCGTGATGTCGTTCATCCTCCGCCCCGTCGACAAGCTCGTCGAGACGTTCGATGTCTACAACAGCCTGTGGCGCGAGACCTGGGACGACGAGCCGGCGCCGATCTGCATCAACGTGAACATGTACTGCAACGAAGACGCCGATCTCGCCCAGTCGCGCATGTACGAGTACCTCGGCAACTTCTGGAATCAGAACATCGAGCACTACGAGTTCCTCGGCAGCCACTTCGCGACCCAGAAGGGCTACGAGCGCTACGCCGAGAAGGCGGACGCGCTGCGCGAGAAGGGCGTCGAGCAGGCCGGGCGGGACTACGCCGACGCCGCTCTCTACGGAACGCCGGAGCAGCTCATCGCGAAGCTCGAGTGGATCCAGGACATCATGGGCCAGTACGAGCTGATCGTGGCCCCGTGCTTCGGCGGGATGCCGCAGGCGATGGCCGAGGAGAGCCTCCGGCTGTTCGCCGAGAAGGTCGCCCCCGTCGTGCGCGAGAAGTACGACGTCCGCATCTTCGACGGGCAGCTGGCGCGCTGACGCGCGACGGGAAAGACGATGATCAGAGAATCGGTGGGGCAGACGCGTCGGATCGTCGACAGCGGCGTTCCGATGACCGCCCGCGACGGCGTCGTGCTGCGCTCGGTCGTGCACCGCACGGCCGGGCGGGAGCAGCAGCCGATCGTGCTCGTGCGCAACCCGTATGGCGAGCCGCTGACCCGCAACCTGCCGATCCACGCTCTGCTGGCCGCAGGCTTCGCGATCGTGGTGCAGGACTGCCGCGGCACGGGCGACTCCGACGGAGTCTTCGTCCCGTTCGAAGAGGAGGCGCCCGACACGATCGACGCGATCGCCTGGTGCGGGCAGCTCCCCTACTCCAACGGTCACGTCGTCACCTACGGGGCGTCGTACTCGGGCATGGTCCAGATCGCGGCGGCAAGTGAGGCCCCGGAGGCGCTGGCGGGCATCATCCCCGTCGTCACTCCCGATGACTACCAGACGCGTCTCGCCTATCGCGGCGGGGCGGTCCAGATGGGCCAGCTCACCGGCTGGTACACGATGAAGACGCTGCAGACGCTGCTGTACCGGGCGCAGCTCGGTGAAGACGTCGGCGCCGAACTCGCGGCCTTCCGGCGGCACGCCGCGAATCCGTGGGCCTCGATCGAAGCCCGGCCGCTCGCGGACGCGCCGTCGCTCAGCGAAGTATTGCCGACGTGGCGTCGCTGGATGGAGAACGACACCACCGGGGACTACTGGCCGCGCGTGAGCTATCGCGATCGTCGAGGCGGGATCGCCGTCCCCGGGCTGCACATCGGCGGCTGGTTCGACCTGTTCCTCGGCGGCACCCTGGCCAACTTCGAGTTCCTCAGCGCGCACGCCGCGACCGAGCGCGCCCGTACCGGCCAGCGCCTCATCATCGGGCCGTGGCAGCACGTCGATCAGAGCGGAACGATCGGGGACCTCAGCTTCGGTGCCCCCGCCTCCGCCGCCGGCATGGGACTCGAGCCGGCGATCGCGGCATTCGCGGCGGCTTCGGCGGCCGGAGACGAGATCCCCGGAGCACCCGTGCGGCTCTACGTGATGCAGGCGGGAACCTGGCGCGACGAGCAGGAATGGCCGCTCGCGCGCACCTCCTGGACGCCCTGGTACCTGCAGCCCGATGCCTCGCTCGCACCGGTCGCACCGACCGCGAACGACGGCGAGAGCACGTACGTGCACGATCCGGCGAGCCCTGTGCCGATGCGCGGAGGACAATCCGGCATCTTCGCCGGTGGCATCGACGGCGGAAGCGAGTGGACCGCCGGTCCGCGCGACCAGCGCCCGCTCGATGGCCGGGACGACATCCTGCGCTTCTCGGGGACGCCGCTCGAGGCCGACCTCGAGGTCACCGGACCCGTCAGCGTGGTGCTGTATGCAGCGACGACCGCGGACGACACGGATTTCGTCGCGCGTCTGATCGACGTCCATCCGGACGGCCGAGCACTCGGCGTCGTGGACGGCATCGTCCGCGCGAAGTTCCGCGACGGTCAGGATGCCGCACGCCCGATCGAACCCGGTGAGACCACCGAATACCGTATCGATCTGTGGGCGACGAGCTGGCTGTTCCGTGCGGGACACCGCATCCGGCTCGACATCGCCAGCTCCTCGTACCCCAACTGGGACGTCAACGGTGGCAGTGCGCACAACAACGCCATGCTGGAACCCGACGAAAAGCGACCGGCGACGCAGCGGATCCTGCATAGCCGGCTGCACCCCTCCCACGTCATCCTCCCGATCATCCCTTCCGCGACCCCGGCCTGATCACCGGGTCACCTCTTCCCACCCCGATACACACACAGCAAGGAGAGCTTCGATGAAGAAGACGCACGCAACAGGCTGGATCGCGCTCGTCGCGGCAGCCGGCATCGCCCTGAGCGGATGCGCGGGCACCCCCAGCGACGGCGGCGCCGGCGGCGACGACAGCGGCGCCAGCGAGGAGCTCGTCGGCGGCCCCGGCGTCGACCTCGACGCCAAGACCATCCGCGTCGGGGCGCTCGTCCCGGTGTCCGGCGTCTTCGCCGGAGCCATCACGAACATCGAGGGCATGGAGGCCGGCTTCCACCGCGCCACCGAAGCCGGCGGCGCCCTCGAAGGATGGACCGTCGAAGTCGTCAACCAGGACACGAAATACGACGCTGCCACCGCGATCCCGCTCTACGAGGGCTTCAAGGACGACGTCTCCGTGATCTCGCTCGTCCTCGGATCGACCATCATCGACGCGCTCCTGCCATCGGTCGAGGCCGACAACGTGACCCTCATCCCCGGCGGGACGACCCCGAACCTCATGTTCGAGGAGCACATCCTCCCCACGCTGCCGATGACGAGCGCGCACGCCTCCAGCCTCATCCCCTACGTGGTGGAGGAGTACGACAAGGGCGACGCGACCTTCTGCACGATGACGGTCGAAGACACCCTCGGCAAGTACGTGCAGGAGAACTTCGACTTCACGGTCGAGGAGCTCAACCTCACCAAGGGCATCGACACCACCTTCGCCCCCAACACAGACCAGCTCACTCCCCAGATCACCGCGCTCAAGGGTGCGGGCTGCGACGTCGTGATGACCGGCGGCACGGGAGCGTTCCTGCAGACGCTCGCGGTCCAGTCGGTCCAGCAGGACTACTCGCCGATGGTGCTCGCCGGAAACTCCGCCTACAACATCACCTTGGCGACGGGACCCGGCGCTGCATGGCTGTCGGAGAACGCGATCATCTCGGTTCCCGGCGACGAATGGCTGGGGACGGATGCCCCCGGCCAGGCGGAGATGATCGAAGACCTCGAAGCGATCAACCCCGACTTCGTCCCGACCGCTAACGCACACCTGACGGGCTACGTGAACGCCCTGTTCACCGCCAAGCTGCTCGCCAAGGCGATCGAGGACGGCGACCTCAGCCGCGAGGGCATCGCTACCGCGGCCACGCAGTTGGGCACATGGGAGGATGAGCTCGGCCTCGTCGGTGGTGACGTCGTCATCGGAGAGAACCCGAGCGACCGCGTGCCGCCGTACAAGCTCTCGATGTTCCGCATCAACCCCGATGTCCCGACCGGACTCGCGCTCGAGGAGTACTACTTCGACTCGGAGGTCGCGAAGAAGTACATCGAATCCGTCACTCCGTAAGCCGCTGCGGGCGGCAGAGCACCACGCTCTGCCGCCCGCTCCGACAGGGAGGTGCCCCGTGGCATCCGAAGTCCCCGCGCCCTCGCACGAGCGAGCGCTTCTCGAACTGACCGACGTCTCGGTCACCTATTCCGGCGGTGCCGTGCGCGCGCTGGAGAACGTCAACCTCACGGTCCGTCGCGGCCAGATCGTCGTGCTGCTGGGGGTCAACGGCGCCGGCAAGACCTCGACGTTGGCGGCCATCTCCGGCCTGCTGCCCTACACCGGCGGATCGCTCGATTCCGGTGCGGTGCTGTTCGACGGCCAGGACCTCAAGGGCAAGAACCCGGCCGCCCGTGTGCAGCGCGGCATCTCCATGGTGATGGAGGGCAGGCGCGTGTTCCCCGACCTCACCGTCGAGGAGAACCTCACCGCCGGCGGCTTCACCCGCAGCGCGGCCGAAGCACGCACGTCGAAGGACCAGGTCCTCGGGATGTTCCCCATCCTCGCCGAGCGGCGCAAGCAGCTCGCGGGGCTCATGTCCGGCGGCGAGCAGCAGATGCTCGCGATCGGGCGCGCCCTGATGCAGCGGCCGACGCTCCTCATGCTCGACGAGCCGTCGTTGGGGCTCGCGCCGCTCATCGTGGAGCAGATCAAGGACTTCATCGTCGAGATCAACGCGCAGGGCACGAGCGTCCTGCTCATCGAGCAGAACGCCGCCATGGCGCTGTCGATCGCCGACTACGCCTACGTCCTGGACGGCAAGACCGTTGCACGCCAGGCGACGGGTGCCGAACTGCTCGCGGACACGTCGGTGCAGGAGCTGTACCTGGGTATCGCGGGAGACGGACGAAAGTCGTTCCGTGCCGCACACGAGCACCAAGCGAGAGGAACATCGCAATGAGCACCCCCTTGCTGTCCGCCACCGACGTGACGGTTCGCTTCGGCGGCGTCACCGCCGTCTCTTCGGTGTCGTTCGAGGTCGAGCGCGGCGAATTCTTCGCGATCATCGGGCCCAACGGCGCAGGGAAGACGACCCTGTTCAACTGCTTGAGCGGACTCGTGCGGTACTCCGGCGACATCGCCTTCGACGGGGTGTCGCTCACGGGCCGCCGCGCCGACCAGATCGCGCAGGTCGGCATAGCGCGCACGTTCCAGAACCTCGGACTCTTCTCCACGATGACCGTGCTGGAGAACGTCCTCGTCGGCCGCTCGAGCAAGATCACGGCCGGTATCCCGTCGGGACTGATCTGGTGGGGCAAGGCGCGCCGTCAGGACATCGACGCCCGCGAGCACGCCTACGAGGTGCTCGAGGTCATGGGGCTCTCCCGCCTCGCCCACACGCCGATCGCGAGCCTCCCCTACGGCACGCGCAAGCGGGTCGAGCTCGCCAAGGCCGCAGTCAGCGCCCCGCAGCTGCTGCTGCTGGATGAGCCCGTCGCCGGACTCAATCATTCCGAGACCGAGGAGCTCATCGGCTCCGTTCTCGCGCTGAAGGAGGCGATGAACCTGACGATCGTGCTCATCGAGCACGACACGTTCCTCGTGATGGATGTGGCCGACCGCATCCTGGCACTGAACTTCGGCCAGCGGATCGGCCTGGGAACACCGGCCGAGACCCAGGCCAATCCGAAGGTCGTCGAGGCGTACCTGGGCACCCCCGCCGAGGACGTCGTCGGCGCACGATCGGGAGGGACCGACTGATGGACACCTTCATCCAGATCCTCATCTCGGGCATCGCGCTCGGATTCCTCTACGCGCTCGTGTCGCTGAGCTTCGTGGTGCTGCTCAAGGCGACAGGGCACTTCAACCTGCTGCCCGGCTCGTTCGTCCTCCTCGGGGCCTACACGACGTATCAGCTGCACCAGAACATGGGGCTGAACTTCTGGGTCGCGCTACTGCTCGCGATCGTCATCATCGCCGCGCTCGGGCTCGTGATCCACTACGTGATCTTCCAGCGGATCGACCGACGCGCCTCGCAGCATGCGGCGGGGCTCGCGATCCTCCTCGTCACGATCGGGCTGCTGAGCCTCAGCCAGGCGACGGCCGTGTCGAGCTGGGGAGCCGACGTGCTCCTGCTCGGAGACCCGTGGGGGCTCACCACCTTCCGCCTCGGCAACGTGAGCATCTCCCAACGCGACATCTGGGTGATCCTCCTCAGCCTCCTCGTTCTGCTGATCTTCTGGCTCGTCATCCAGCACACCCGCATCGGGGTGGGCATGCGGGCCCTCGCCTCCGACCACCAGGCGGCGTTCGTGCAGGGCATCAGCCCGCGTCGCGTCGCCCCGTACGCGTGGCTGATGAGCTCGGCGGCCGCGGTGATCGCCGGTGTGCTGATGGCCACCGAGGCCGGCGGCGGGCTCAAGCCGACGCTCGACATCGTCGCGTTCACCGCGTTGCCCGCGTTGATCCTGGGCGGCATCCGCTCCCTGCCGGGGTGCGTGGTCGGCGGGCTCGTGCTGGGCATCGTCCAACAACTCGCCCTGGGATACGCGCCGCCGGCGCTCGGACAGGGATTCTCCTCGGTGCTGCCGTGGATCATCATGATCGTCGTCCTCCTCGTCCGCCCCAGTGGCCTCTTCGCCAGTCGTGAATTCAGGAGGGCATGATGACTGCCATCGCAAGCACCGGAACCCTGCGTACCAAGGGTGCTTTCGCCTCGCCGATCCGCCGGGAGGTGCGGGTCTTCCAGAGCCCGGTCACACGGTACGGAGCGATCCTCCTCGTGGCGCTCGCCATCGTGCTTCCCCTGAGCACGGCGGATTCGTTCCTGCTGTCGCTGGGCATCACGGTGGGCTTCTTCTCGATCGCCGCGATCGGTCTGAACGTCGTCAACGGCTACGCCGGCCAGATCATGATGGGCCAGCCGTTCTTCCTGGCGATCGGGGCCTTCACCGCCGTGGCATTCGGTTCGGACATGAACCTTCCTATGCCGGTGTGGATCCTCGCGGTCGTGGTGATCGGTGCTGTCGCCGGTCTCGCGGTCGCACCGCTCGCGCTGCGCCTGAAGGGCGTCTACCAGATCGTTCTGAGCCTGGGGCTGATCTTCATCGGTCACTACATCTTCGTGAACTGGACGTCGCTGACCGGGGGTGTCAGCGGACGCCGTGCGCCGCTGAACCTCACGGTCGGCCCGCTGGACTTCGCCGCGCTGCAGCTCGGCGGGATGACCTACAGCTACCAGCAGGGGCTGTTCATGGTGGTGTGGGTCTTCGTGGCCGTCTGCATGTTCCTGGTGCATCTGCTGATGAAGTCGCCCGCCGGGCGCAACGTGGTCGCCCTGCGCGACTCCGAGCTCGCCGCGCGCGTGGTGGGCATCAACCCGGCGCGCAGCATGTTCGGCGTCTTCGCGATCTCCAGCGCGATGGGTGCGCTCGGCGGTGCCTTCTTCGTGGCGCAGCTGCGCTTCGTCAGTCCTGAGCAGTTCAACCTCGCGATGGGTTTGAACTTCATCATCATCGTCACCGTCGGTGGTCTCGCAACCGCATGGGGGCCGGTACTGGGAAGCCTCGTCATCTGCTCGGTGCCCGTCCTCGCCAGCCGCTACGCGGAGTACATCCCTTTCCTCAAGCCCAGCTCGTCGACTCCCGACGGCACGTGGGGCATCCCCGTCGGTCAGTTCCCGATCATCGTCTACGGCGTGCTGCTCGTCCTCGTCCTGATGTTCGAGCCGCGCGGACTCACCCACATGCTCAAGGTCTTCGCGCTCTGGATCACACGGCCGCTGCGAAGGATCAGCCTGACGCAGGCCCGCAGAGAGCGCAGCGCGCAGGACGCGGAGTGGGCTCCATGATCGACTTCACCGATCGGGTCGCGTTCATCACCGGCGGGGCATCGGGAGCGGGATTCGGCCAGGCGACCGTCTTCGGCCGCGCCGGCGCGCGCATCGCCATCGCCGATGTCCGGCGGGACAGCCTCGATGATGCCGTCGCGCGGCTCCGCGAGGCCGGCATCGATGCGTGGGGCGTTCCCCTGGACGTCACCGACCGCAACGCCTATGCACGCGCCGCCGACGACGTCGAGGACCACTTCGGCGACCCCGTCACGCTGCTCTTCAACACCGCCGGAGTCAACGGGTTCGGCTCGATCGAGACCATGACCTACGCGGACTTCGACTGGATGCTGGGGGTGAACTTCGGCGGCGTCGTGAACGGCATGGTCACCTTCGTTCCCCGCATGATCGCCGCGGGCCGCGGCGGACACGTCACCTCGGTCGCCTCGGTGGGCGGCTTCGAGGGCGGGCGGATGGTCGGACCGTACTCGGCGGCGAAGGCGGCGGTGATCTCACTGATGGAGAGCTACGCACAGGCATTGCCGGAGCACGGCATCGGCGTGACCGTGCTGTGCCCCGCGAGTATCCGGTCCGGGATCGCCGAGGCGCATGAGACGCGCCCGGAGACCGGCGCCGAGTCCGGCGTGCTCGTCGACGACGGGTTCGTCGCGAGTCTGCGCGAGGTGTACTCGCACGGCATGGATCCCGAGCATTTGGCGATGCACCTGAAGCGGGCGATCGAGGCCGGCGAGTTGTACGCCATCCCGTACCCCGAGGTGCGCGAGCAGCTTGAGCGCACGTTCGGCAACATCCTCGACGCGGTACCTGACATCGACGAGATCGCTCCCCACGGAGCGCAGCAGCGTCTGGAGGCGCTGGAAGCCTTCCGTGCGGGGTCCCGCCGCAGGGTGGAGGCGGAGACGCGCGTCCCGTAGGATCATCGATACCGCGGATTGCACCATTTTTGGCGACAATCGTGCGGGCGTGTCAACGAAGGAGTCGACATGGCATCTGCCACCGTAGCGAACCATCCCAGCGTCGCCGCACGCTTCGACGACAGCGTCAGGATGCGGGTCGGCCGGGCCCGTGAGGCGTTCCTCGCGGGTTCGACGGATGTGGCGCGGGACGGCGATGTCTCGCTGGAGATTCTGAGTTCCTGGTCACGCTCGCGCGACCTCGGGGTGGATCCGACGAGTGCGGCGCTGCCGACTCATCAACCCGGCCCGCTGCGTGCCAAGCGTCTGGCCGAGGCCGCCTGGCCGATCCTCGGCGCGCTCGCCGAACAGTGCCGCGACTCGGATGCCTGGGCAATGCTGCTGGATCGCGACTGCGTGCAGGTCTCGCGCACGGTCGGCGACGAGCGGCTCGTGCGTGCCGGAGAAGAACGCGGCGGCGGCGTCGGGGCGACCTTCCGGGAGTCGCTGGTCGGCACCAACGGCGCCGGCATCTCGGCCGAGCGGCTGGAGAGCTTCCTTGTCGTGGGGGAGGAGCACTTCCGCGAAGCCGAGCACAGCCTCGCCTCCGTTGGTGTCCCCCTGCGCGACCCGTTCGGCCGGTTGGTCGGCTTCCTCGTGATGTGCCAGCGGATCAACTCGGCGAATCACATGATCGTCCCCTACGCCCAGAACGTCGCGCAGTCCATCGATGAACAGCTCGCGCTCGCGACCGACGGCGACGAGCGGGCGCTCTTCGAGGCGTTCTCGCGCCACTCCCGCCGGCCGTCGCTCCCCGTGATCGGGATGAACGAACAGGTGTTCGTCGCGAACAACGCCGCACAGCAGCTGCTGCGCGGAGGCGAGGAGAACGACGAGCTGCGCAAGACGGTCCTCGACGCGAGTCAGGGCGGCCAGTCGCGGCTGCTCACCGTCAATCTCGGGTCGGACAGGTACCGGGTCCATTGCCGCGTGGTGGAGCTCTCCCGCGGACGCTTCGGGGCGGTCGCTTCGCTCAGCCGCGTCGCCGAGCCGCGGCCGATCGGCGGGGGACGCGCGCTGCCGCGCGTGGAGACGGACCCGCTCGCCCGCGCGATCGAGCTGGGCCTGCCTGCCCTCATCTGCGGCGAAGCGGGATCCGGCCGCGCGCACCGAGCGCATTCGGTGACGAGCGTCACGGATGTCGATGCCCAGACCGCGACCGCCGATCCGGCGGAATGGGTCACCCGTGTGGGCGCCCTCGCCGAGACCGGTTCGGTCCTCGTGCGCGACATCGATGTACTCCCGGCGGACCTGCGGCGCAGGACTCTCGAGGTCGTCCGTGAGGGCGGTCACTGGTTCGGTGCGACGGCCGCGGCCGCCACCGCGGAGCTGGAGGCCGAGTGGGACGTCGTCATCGAGATGCGACCGCTGCGCGATCGTGTCCCGGAGATCCCCGCTCTGGTCGACGGTCTGCTCGCGTCGTTGGGGGCGGACGGCATCCGCTGCTCGCCCGAGGTGATGAGCATCCTCATCCGCCACCCGTGGCCGGGGAACATCGCGCAGCTGCGTCGCGTCCTCGCGAGCAGTCTCGTGCGCTGCACCGGCCCGGTGATCGCGATCGGCGACCTTCCGCGTCAGATCGCGGACAGCGGCCGGCGCAGCACGGGCGAAGGACTGCTGGCCCGCACGGAGCGGGAGCTGTACTTCGACGCGCTCCGCGACGCGGACTGGAATCGCGATGTCGCGGCTCAGGCGCTCGGAGTGTCCCGCGCGACGATGTATCGACGCATCCGCCAGTTCGGCTTCCAGCTGCCCAGCAGCCGCTGAGCACCGCAGCCCGCGGGGGCTCCGGTGTGCGGTTCTAGATCCGTCCGCCGTGCTCCGAGAGGATCTGCATCGCGCCCTGGGTGACGAACTCCACTTGCGCACGGACCGCGGCCAGCGCCGTCGGGAGATCCCGTTCGATGATCGCCTGCGTGATCCGGGGGATGAATGAAGGTCCGGCCTGACGCTGCCAGTCGTCGGGCTGATAGGTCTCGCGCCACACGGTCGAGACATTGAGCGCCCGGTAGCTCGCCGTGAGCTGGCGGGATCCCGCGATGTCGACGATGGCGGCGTGGAAGTCGAGGTTGCGATCGAGGAAGCCGTCCAGCTCCTCCGCCGTCGCCGGACGGGCGGCGAGCAGCTCGTCGGCGAGTCGCACGATCGAGCCGATCTGCTCGTCCGAGACGCTCGCCAGGTACGACTCCAGCACGCCGACCTCGATGGTGACGCGCGCGCCGTAGAGATTCTCGACCAGCGCGGGTGTCATGGGCGTCGGTTCGTAGGCGCCGCCCTCGGTGGTGTTCACGAGCGATTCGGTGGCGAGGCGGATGAGCGCGTTGTTGATGAGGGTGGGGTCCAGCCGCAGCGCGGCCGCGACCTCGACGACATCGATCGTCTCGTGCAGTCTCGTGCGGCGGCGCAGGACCCAGTCGCGTGTTCCCTCGTATGCGGCCGTCTCGAGAGCCTGTTCCAGCTTTCCGAATGTGCCCCGGTAGTAGGCGAGCGGTTCGCCGTCGCGGGCGGTCGCGGAGACCACGCGGCCGATGAAGATGGTGTGCGTGCCGCCGGCGGCCGTCTCCTCCACGACGCACTCGATCGACGCGAGCGTGTCGCCCAGGAGCGGGAGCCCGTGTTCGGTGACGGTGTGATCGACGCCGGCGAACTTGTCGTCCCCCTTGCGGGCGAACACACGCGCGACCTCGCCCTGGACCGCCGACAGGATGTTGATCGCGTAGCGCCCGGTGCGTCGGACGGCGTCATGGGTGACGCTCGATCGGTTGAGGCAGATCAGCATCATCGGCGGATCGGAGGACAACGACGACACCGCCGACACGGTGGTGCCGAACAGATCCTCGCCGTCGGCCGTCGTGATCACCGTCACCCCGGAGGCGAAGTGACCTACGACGTTGCGGAAGACGGCTTCATCGACGACGGGAAGCCCGAGGTCGGCGCCGTACGCGACCGTCGTGACGCTGTTGCCTGTCATTGTTCCTCCTCGTCGAGCACCTGCCGCCACGCTAAGCCTGCTGCGGCGCGGTGCGGGGTCTCACGGTGAGACGAGGAGGCTGTCGCCGGACGTCCGGCTCCTGGTGGTCTCACACTGAGACCCGCCCGTCCGGTCCGCGCGCGGCACGCTGAGACCACGGCCCGCCGCGACGGCAGCGCCGAATCGAGGCAGTCGAGGAGGACGGTCGTGAAGGACTTCGAGGGTCGGGTGGCGTTCATCACCGGCGGCGCGTCGGGTATCGGCTTCGGTCAGGCGCTCGTGTTCGGCGGCCTCGGCTGTCGCATCGCGATCGCCGATGTCCGGCAGGACGCCCTGGACGACGCAGTCGTCCGGCTGGCCGCGGCCGGCATCGATGCGTTGCCGGTACGCCTGGACATCCGCGACCGCGCCGCCTGGGAGCACGCCGCCGACGACGTCGAGGCCCATTTCGGCGCGCCGGTCTCGCTGCTGTTCAACACCGCCGGAGTCAACGGATTCGGCGCGCTCGAGAGTGCCACCTACGCGGATTTCGACTGGGTCATGGGGGTGAACTTCCAGGGCGTGGTCAACGGGATCGTGACCCTCCTCCCGCGCATGCTCGCCGATGGCGGGGGAGGTCACATCGTCTCCGTCGCCTCGATGGCGGGATTCCAGGGCAGCCCGGCCGCGGCGATCTACGCCGCATCCAAGGCGGCCGTCATCAACCTCATGGAGAGCTACGCGCTGACGCTCCCCGCTCAGGGCATCGGCGTCTCCCTCCTGTGCCCGGCGAGTGCGCGCACCGACATCGCGAAGGCCCTCGACCGGCGTCCGGCCGATCTGTCCGGCAAGTCCAGCTTCACCGAGGACCCTCGATTCATCGCGCTGCAGCAACAGCTGTACAGCGGGGGCATGGAGCCTGTCGAGCTTGCGCACCACGTCCGCTCCGCCATCGAGGACGAGCGGTTCTGGGTGCTGCCGTTCACCGAGACCCGCGAAGGATTGCGGGCGTACTTCGAGGGCATCCTCGCGGCCTATGACGATTACGACACCGATCCGGCCGCGGCCCAGGCGCGCGCCGACGCCTTCGAGGTCTATCGGGATCAGGCGGCCGCGCTTCGCGCCGACGTCCGCTGACACACACCTCCCTCCCACCCACAACGAGGAGTCTCCATGCCCGTCGTCTCGCTCAAAGAGATCGTCGATCGCTCGTTCGCGGAGCGCTACGGCGTTCCGGCGATCAATGTGTTCAACGACCTCACCCTCGAAGCCGTACTCGCCGGCGCCGTTCAGGCATCGTCCCCGGTGATCGTCCAGACATCCGTCAAGACCGTGCGCACGATGGGCGCAGGGCTGATCGCCGCGATGTGGCGGGAGCTGACACGCGACATCCCCGTTCCCGTGGCGCTGCACTTGGACCACTGCCCGGACCGCGCCGTCATCACGGAGTGCCTGGAGCACGGCTGGAACTCGGTGCTGTTCGACGCATCGGAACTCCCGGTCGCCGAGAATCAGCGTCAGACGATCGAGGTCGTGGCGGAGGCGCGTCGCCACGGCGCCCACGTCGAGGGCGAGATCGAGTCGATCACGGGTGTCGAGGACGACCACGGCTCCGATGAGGAGAGCGTGCGGCAGAGCCTGGATGTGCAGCTCGCCTTCCTGCGCGAGACCGGAGTCGACGTGTTCGCGCCGGCGATCGGGAACGCCCACGGAAGCTACAAGACCACGCCCGTGCTCGACGGCGCGCGCATCACGCAGATCGTGGATGCGCACCCGGTGCCCATCGCCCTCCACGGCGGCAGTGGACTGAGCGACGACCAGTTCCGCGATCTCATCGCCCGGGGCTGCGCGAAGGTCAACATCTCCACGGCGCTCAAGGAGCGCTTCATGAAGAGCGAGCTCGCGTTCCTCGAGGGCGCCAGGGACCGCGACTCGTGGGACCCGCCGTCGCTGTTCCGGGACACCCGCGCGCAGGTCATCGAGCTCGTCGTCGGCTACGCCCAGGTCTTCGGCAGCGCGGGCAAGGGCCACTGACGTGCCCGCCCTGATCTTCGACTGCGACGGGGTTCTGGCCGACACCGAGATGCTCGGTCATCTGCCCGCCTTCAATCAGGCCTTCCGAGAGTTCGGCGTGCCCATCGAGTGGGCCGTGACCGAGTACGGCGAGAAGGTCCGGATCGGTGGCGGCAAGGAGCGGATGCGGAGCGAGTTCACGCCGGAGCTGGCGGCTCGGTGGAACGATTTCCCTGCGGACGACGCAGCCCGGGACGAACTCATCGCCGCACTGCACCGGCGCAAGACGGAGCTGTACACCGCCCTCATCGACGGGGGGCGGATCGCGCCCCGCCCCGGCATCGGCAGACTCGCCGCCGAGGCCGCAGAGGCCGACTGGCAGCTCGCCGTCGCCTCGACATCGGCCGAGCCGTCGGTACGTGCGGTGCTGCGCAGCGCCGTCGGCGCCGAGCTGGCCGCGCGGTTCGCGGTGTTCGCGGGCGATGTCGTGCCGCGCAAGAAGCCGGCGCCGGACATCTATCTGCACGCACTGGAGCAGCTGCACGTCGACGCTGCCGACGCCGTCGTCATCGAGGACAGCGCGATCGGCCTGCGCGCGGCGCGTGCGGCGGGGATCACGACCATCGTCACGGTCAGCACATACACCGCGGACGAGGACTTCGACGGAGCAGCGCGCGTGCTCACGGATTTGAGCGAGGTCGCCCTGCGTGACCTCGATGACCTGCGATCAGGACGCGCGATCGCGCACGAGGAGGAACGATGAGCACATCTGTGGACAGCACCCGATACGTGGTGGAGACGATCGCCCGGACCGTGGTGGAGAACGAGGACTACTTCGGCGAGCTGGACTCCGTCGTCGGGGACGGCGACTTCGGATTCTCGCTCGCACGCGGGTTCGAGCGGGTGCTCGAGGAGGTCGCGACGTATCCGGATGAGAGCGCGTCCGCGATCCTGCAGGCTGCCGCGATGACCATCTCGAGCCGGGTCGGAGGAACATCGGGGCCGATCTGGGGCACCGCCTTCCTGCGCGCCTCGCTCGCCGCGCGCGGCACGACGGAGATCGATGCCGAGGTCGTCGTGCGTATGCTGCGCGCCTCCGTCGAAGGGATCCAGGCCCGAGGGAAGGCCGAGATCGGCGACAAGACCCTGCTGGACGCGCTCGTGCCGGCGACGGATGCCCTCGCCGATGCCGCGACCGAGGGCCTCGACTCTCCCGCACTCGTCGAACGGTTCGCGGTGGCGATGAGGGATGCCGCCGAGAAGACCAGCGACCTGCAGGCCATGCGCGGCCGGGCGAGCTACTCGGGCGTCCGCAGCATCGGCTCGCCCGATGCGGGCGCGATCGCGCTCGCCGTGATTGCCGAAGACCTGTCTCAGCGCTGGGCCGACCGGCCCGGTGCGTGATCCGCACGACGCCCCGAATAAGAGGACACCATGAAGAAGTTCGTCGACGACCCCAAGGATTTCGTCTCGCAGATGCTCGAGGGGCTCGCGCTCGCGAATCCCGACTCGCTGGGCTACATCCCCGAATACAACATCATCCATCGTGCGGATGCGCCCAGTGATGAGCGCGTCTCGATCATCCAGGGCTCGGGCTCCGGGCACGAGCCGGCTCATGTCATGACCGTCGGTCCGGGCATGCTGACGGCGGCCTGCCCGGGTGATGTCTTCGCCGCGCCTCCTGTCGACTACATCTACGAGACGATCCGCAGGTTCGCATCGGCGAAGGGCGTCTTGCTCATCGTCAACAACTACACCGGCGACCGCATGGCGTTCGAGATGGCCCAGGAGCTCGCGATCGCTGAGGGCATCGATGCGCGCACGCTGTTCGTCGACGACGATGTCGCGGTGCAGGACTCGCTGTACACGGTGGGGCGACGTGGCGTGGCCGGCAACTTCTTCGTGATGAAGGCCGTCGGTGCCGCGGCCGAGGCGGGCGCAGGGCTCGACGAACTCGTGCGCATCGGCGAGAAGGTCAACGCGATGACACGCACGATGGGTGTCGCGCTGACCGCGTGCACTCCGCCCGCGAAGGGCTCCCCGCTGTTCGATCTCAGCGACGACGAGGTCGAGTTCGGCGTCGGGATCCACGGCGAGCCGGGCCGTGACCGGATACCACTGGGCACGGCGACCGAGATGGTGACCGGGCTGGTGGATGCCGTCGCGGTCGATCTCGTCCTGGCCGAGGGTGACCGACTCGCGCTCATGATCAACGGGCTGGGTGGCACGCCGATCAGCGAGCTCTACCTCGCCTACGGCATCGCCCACAGGGCACTCACCGAGCGCGGGGCTTCCATCGCACGCTCCTATGTCGGCGAGTACTGCACGTCGCTCGACATGGCCGGGGCATCGGTCACGATCGTGCGGCTCGACGATGAGATCGCAGAACTGCTCGCCGCTCCCGCAGAGATCGCGATCCGGGTGTTCTGAGAGCGGGCGGGGCGGGTCGGGTCCGGCATCCATAACGAATGCTCCGCCGCGCTTTCAAGCGGTGCGCATGACTTTGTTATGCTTGCCGAACGCCGCAAGGCGTGCCGGGGATGTAGTTCAATGGCAGAACTTCAGCTTCCCAAGCTGATAGCGCGGGTTCGATTCCCGTCATCCCCTCCACAGCTCCGGTGTGCCGACGCAGTCGGTGCAGCGGAGCTTGCATGCTGGTTGCCCTCGAAATTCACCCGTTTCAGGGGTCCCGCTCGGGCAGAGCGGCGGAGTGGCCTGTTCCGCCATCCTCCAAACCTCCACGGCACGGCGCAATCGCACCGGACCGCGCCGATAGGCTGAACGCGTGCTGCTCTCGGACCGCGATATCCGCCTCGAACTCGACGCCGGCCGGATCGGCCTGGATCCCTGGGATCCACAGATGGTCCAGCCCTCGAGCGTGGACGTGCGCCTCGACCGGTACTTCCGGCTGTTCGACAACCACAAGTACCCGTTCATCGACCCTGCCGAGGACCAGCCCGACCTGACGCACCTCATCGAGGTCAAGCCCGACGAGGCCTTCATCCTGCACCCGGGCGAGTTCGCGCTCGGGGCCACGTTCGAACAGGTTTCGCTCCCCGACGACGTCGCCGCGCGTCTGGAGGGCAAGTCCTCCCTCGGTCGTCTCGGACTGCTCACGCACTCCACTGCCGGCTTCATCGATCCCGGGTTCACCGGGCACGTCACGCTGGAGCTCTCCAACGTCGCGACCCTCCCGATCAAGCTGTGGCCCGGCATGAAGATCGGTCAGCTGTGCTTCTTCCGGCTGTCTTCGCCTGCCGAGTCGCCGTACGGCTCGGGCCCTTACGGCAACCGGTACCAGGGACAGCGCGGGCCGACGGCATCCCGTTCGTTCCAGAACTTCCACCGGACGGATGTCGGCACCTCCGAGGCCGGATCCCAGGGGCAGTAGAACTACGCCGCAGCGTTCGCGACGTCGTCGACCGCAGCGAGCCCGCCGGTCGCGAGGGCGGTGACCGCCCCGACCGTGAGATCGGCTGAGAGTAGCCGGTTGTGTCCGAACCCCTGCGTGCGGATCAACCGCGACCGCCCCGGATGCGCCGCGACGAGGCGCGTGGACTCGGTCGGCGAGAGCTGACGATCGCCGTCGTCGTGCAGCGCCAGCAGCTCGATGCCGGGGGGCAGTGGGTCGGCGACCGCGTCGTACCGGGCGATGAGGGATGTCTTATCCACACCCATCCGGCGGCGGAATGCCGTCCGGAACCGTGCATCGGTCGCGGGACTCAGGCCCATCCCGTGTGAGAACTCGTCGAGGAACGGCATCGGGCTCGCGGCCCCGGCCAAGGTCGCGACCGAGCCGACGTCGACGCCGGAGCGCGCCGCCGTGAGGGTGGCCAGCGCGCCGAACGAGTGCCCGACGACCGTGTGGAACCGGCCGTGCGTGCGCTGCAACCCGTCGATGGCAGCGAGCCAGTCGCGGATGTCGGTGTGGCGCCCCGGGGATGCACCGTGCCCGGGGGCATCGAAGGCCACGACGCGGAAACCGGCCGCGACCAGGCCGCGCACCAGGCGAGCGAACTGCGACGCGCGGCCGCGCCATCCGTGCACGAGCAGGACGGTGTCCTCGCCCGACCCCCAGCCGTAGGTCGCCAGCTCGAGCCCCCGCACGTTCACCGTCCCGCGTTCGGCCGCAGCGTGGGTCTCCGCGTCGTCCGAACGTACGGGCATGCGCGGGCGCGTCTCGAAGAACAGCCGCAGAGCGACCTCTCCGCCGAGTCGAGGAGAGACCGCACCCACCCCGTTCACGAGCGAGCGGAGCGTGTCGAATGAGCCGGCCATGAGGCATCCTCCATCTATGCGAACGATCGTTCGTAGATTACACGAACGATCGTTCGTACACTAGGAGAATGACCGATGCCGTGATCGACGGACGCCGCGCGCGAGGGGATGCCTCGCGCCGCGCCATCATCGAGCGCGCGACCGACATCGCCTCGGTCGAGGGCCTCGACGGGCTGACGATCGGGCGGCTCGCGGAGGAGTCGGGGCACAGCAAGAGCAGCATCGCGACCCTGTTCGGCGGCAAGGAGGGTCTGCAGCTGGCGGCGGTGGCCGCCGCCGCGGACCGATTCCGCGACATCGTCATCGAGCCGGCACGCACGGAGCCGCGCGGAATCGCGCGCGTCGCCGCGCTGCTGCGCAACACCCTCGACTATTCGCGCGAGCGCGTATTCACGGGCGGCTGCTTCTTCGCCGCCACGGCCGCCGATGTCGATTCCAAGCCGGGCCCCGTCCGCGACGCCGTTCGCACGTGGATGGGCGACTGGTACGGCTACCTCGAGGTCCAACTGCGGCATGCGAGCGATGCCGGAGAGCTCCAGACGGATGCGGTCGCCACCGATCAGCTCGCGTTCGAGCTGATCGCCCTCAACAACGAGGCGAACTCCCGGTCGCTGCTGATGGGCACGGACCGCCCGTACGCCCTCGCGGCGGCCGCGATGCATCGGCGATTGCGGGAGGCCGGAGCCGATCCCGCATCCCTGAAGCCCCTTGGCGACTGAGCCGCCCCGCCGGATGGCGGGTGCCGGGGCGCCAAGCGGACGCAAACGGCGGATGCCGCATCCGCTCCACGCGCCGAGGCTGGAGTCAGCCGCCACAGCGAAGTGGCGCCGAACGAAGGAGTTCTCATGACCGCGACCACATCCATCCCGCGTCCGCCCTTCGATCCCGAGCTCGAGGCGGCGCTGACGACGCTCGCCGAGTTCATGCCGACGACGCTCACGCCCGAGATGATCGCCCCGATGCGGGATACGCCGATGCTCAGCATCACCGAGGAGGCCCTGGCCGACGCGGGGATCGAGACGCGCGACGTCACGATCGCCGGGCATGAGGGTGCCGATATCGTCGTGACGATCCTGCAGGCCGTCGGGCGCACCGGCACCGGCCCCGGGATCTACCACACGCACGGCGGCGGCATGATCATCGGCGACCGCTGGACCGGCGTCTCGGCACTGTTCGAGTGGATCGTGCAGTACAACGCCGTGGCCGTCAGCGTCGAGTACCGCCTCGCCCCCGAGTTCCCCGATCCGTACCCGGTGGAGGACTGCTACGCCGGTCTCGTGTGGACGGCGGAGCACGCACAGGAGCTGGGCATCGAGCCCGACCGGCTGCTCATCGCGGGCGGCAGCGCGGGCGGTGGGCTGGCGGCCGGTGTCGCGCTGCTCGCGCGCGACCGGAAAGGCCCCGCGCTGTGCGGACAGCTGCTGATGTACCCGATGATCGACGATCGCGACGAGTCGGTCTCGACGACCCAGATCGACGGCATCGGGGTGTGGGACCGCGGCAGTAACATCACCGGATGGGACGCCTTGCTCGGCGATCGCCGCGGAACGGACGCCGTCTCGATCTACGCCGCACCCGCGCGCGCCACCGACCTCTCGGAGCTCCCTCCCGCATTCATCGACTGCGGCAGCGCCGAGGTGTTCCGCGACGAGGACGTCGCCTACGCCAGCACGATCTGGGCGTCCGGCGGCCAGGCCGAGCTGCACGTGTGGCCCGGCGGCTTCCACGCCTTCGAAGGCTTCGCCCCGCAAGCCGCGCTCTCGCGCGCAATGGTGGCCGCCCGCAACGACTGGGTCCGCCGGATCCTCGGCTCCTGATCCGTGCCGCCGTCGCGCCCACCTGCCTAGGATGGGCGCGACGGCGCGCATCGGAGCGGACATGCAAGAACTCGTGGGCAGGCTCACCTCGCTGGACCCTGAAGCCAGCGCGGGCCTCAAGGTCATCGCGTACTTCGACGCGCTCGTCGCCGGCGATGTCGGGGTCGAAGCCCTGGCTCGCGCAGCCGCTCTGCTGAGCGGTGTCGTGGCCGGGGTGGAGTCTGCGTCGCAGCGCCTGCGGGTCTCGCCCGACGGGGCCCGTGCGGTCGACGACGGTTCGTCGCACGGCTGGCCGGGCGTGGACGTCTCGGTCGACGAGCGGGTGTGGATCGAGCGTTCCGGTGCCGCGCATGCGAACGATGCGATGGTGCTCGAGCGGTTCGCGCTCGCGGTCGCGGTGCTGCGGACCCGGCGCCGCAGCGTCGCCGATGACCCCGTACGGCTCGTGATCGACGGCACCCGACCCGAATCGGAGCGCGTGGTCGCCGCCGCGCGGCTGCGGTTGGACGGCCTGCGTTCGCATGTGCGCGCGACCCCGCCGACCTCCCGCGTCGACGGCCCGAGCACTCTGGTCGCCACGACCTACGGAGTGGTGCGCGCGACGCTCGTCACGGCCGCTTCGTCGACGGATGCCGGACCCGCCGGCATCGGAACGGAAGGGGATGTCGCGCATCTGGCCGGATCGTGGGCCGACGCTCTGCTCGCACTGCGGTTGACCGACGCCGAGCATCCGGTCGTGGACGCCGCCGCCCTCGGACTTCTGCTTCCCGCCGTCCGTGCCCTCGAGGGCGAGGGGGTGGGGCATCCGGATGTCGATGCGCTCGCGGCGCTCGATGCGCGCGCGGCCCGTGCGCTCGCCGCCCTCGTCGAGGGGGAGAGCGTGCGCGCGGCGGCCGACGCGCTCGGAATGCACCACTCCACGCTGCAGGCCCGACGCGAGGCGTTCACGCGTGAGCTCGGCTACGACCCGCGCAGCTCGATCGGCCGCGCACGGTACGCGGTGGCCGCGTTGCTGCTGCGGTTGACCGCGCCGCGCTGACCGACGGCTCGCGGCACCTGCGGACACCGCGCCGCCGCTGAATCGCCGAACGGCGCCACCGCCGAAGCGAGGGCGCCGTTCGCAGAGCCGGTCGGCTCAGCTTTCAGGAGTGGGGCGTGCCGCGGAGAAGCCCGCGACGAAGCCGCGCTCGTACGCGCCGTCGGACGCGTGATCGCGCCGGCCGTGACCGGCACCGCGACCGCCGTGACGGTGACCGTCGTGCCCGCGGTGGTGAGGGTGGCCGTGGCCGCACTCCCGTCCGCGCGCCTCGTCGTACGAGCCGTGGCCGTAGCCATGCCCGCCGTGCGCATCGCGGCCGTAGCCGCGGTCGCCGTAGGGGTGACCGTGAGCCTCGGGGCCGAAGTCGCGCGGAGCATCCTCGGGTCCGAATCCGTGACCGCCGCGCGGGCCGAAGCCCGGAGCGAAGCCGCGGTGGGCGTTGTAGGGCAGGCCGCGATCGAACGCGGCCGGGGAGTCGAATCCGATTCCGTGCCGGCGACCGTGCCAGTCGCCGCGCTCGGAGCGACGGCCGAAACCGCCCCGTCCGCGCGGGCCACGCGGCATCCGCTCGCTGCCGTCCCAGCCGAACTCGCGGGCGATCGCCTCGAGCGAGGCGACGACGGTCGCATAGTCCTCGGGGGAGATCGCGGCGGCGACCCGCTCGCGGATCGCGTCGACCCGGGTCTTCAGGCTGTCGCGCTGGGCGCGACCGGCCTCGGTGAGTGTCCAGGCCCCGTCGGTCTGGGTGATCCAGCCGCGGTCGGCCAGGCGGCGCAGCCGCTTGCCTCCGCGCTGCGACGCGCGCTCGACGATGCGGGCGAGCCGCTCGTCGTCGGCGTCACCGGCGAGGAGGTTGAGCAGCATCCAGTCGCGACGGTCCAGGCCATCGGCCTCGAACTCGTCGGCGAATGCGGCGGTGAGCTGTCGATCAGTGAGGCGCAGCCAGAAGCCGAGCGGTCGACGATCGGTGGGGACCCCGTCGGTGGGGTTCGTGCCCTCGGGGGGCTGAGTGTTGTCGTTGATTTCCATGGGAAGTCCTTTCGTGGACCGGGGCGTTGGCTCTCCGATCGGTGAGTGCATGCTATTCGACATGCATATGTAGTGTGACATGCAAATAGGAAACATGTCAAGTCGCATGTAAATTTGATGCATGACTTCCCCTCCCGGTGAGCCCTCGTCCGACCACGCCGACGAGATCGTGGCCGCGCTCGCGCGGCTGCGCGGCCGACGGATGCCGCGACCGCCGTGGGATCCGGAAGGGCAGGGGTGGGGGCACACCGACGCGCACGGCGTACACAGTCATGGCGCGCGTGGGCACGGCGGTCCGCACGGCATGCCCGGGCGCCACGGAATGCCCGGCTGGTCGGGCGGACCGCAGCAGCGATTCGGCGGCCCGGCACGCCTGCGGATGCTCGAGGCGCTGGCGGCGGCATCCCACCCCCTCACCGTGGGGGAGATCGCCGAAGCCATCGGAGTCGATCAGCCCCGCGCGTCGCGATTGGTGCAGCAGTCCGTCGAGCTGGAGCTGGTGCGCCGTGAGGCGGACCCCGAAGACGCACGCCGGACGCGCATCGTGCTGACGGATGCCGGCACCGCCCTGGCCCGTGGATTCCGCGGCGAGCGACGCGGCGCCGTCGAATCGGCGCTCGCCGACTTCAGCGCGGACGAGCGCGCCGACCTCGCACGCCTGCTCACGAAACTCGCCGAGGCCTGGCCGCAGGCCTGACCTCGACGAGCTCGGTGCTCCGCGTCAGAAGCTCGTGACCAGGTCGCCCAGGACCGCCTCGACCTTCGTCGGATCGGTGGCGTCGTAGTAGTGGGCACCGGTCGCGCTCGAGATCGACTGCAGTGTGGCGACATCCGCATCCGCGCCGTAGGCGAGCGTGAACACGAGCACGGGCGTCGTGTGGTGCAGCGCGCGCAGATTCTCGAGCACCTGCTCCGCCCCGATCGTCGCCGCGTTCGGCGTATCGTTCTCGCCGTCGCTCAGCACCACCACCGCGTTGATGCGGTCCGACGACCACGCGGCCGCCTGCTGTGCGGTGAAGGTGTCGACGGCCTGGAACAGGGGAGTATCGCCCATCGACGTGAGGCCGTTCAGTGCGGCCATCAGCTGCGGTCGCGTCGAGCCGATGTCGCCCACGGCGGAGACCTGGCCCGGGATCATCGCGCCGTCGGGCGCCTGCGCGAACGCAGCGAGACCGACCCGGTCGCCGGCCGTGAAGTGGTCCAGCGCAAGAGCGATCGCGTTCTTGGCAGCGGTGAGCTTCGTCTGCGACGGGCTGATCGCTTCGTCCATCGAGCCCGACACATCGATCAGGAATAGGACGTTGGCGCGCTTGCGCACCTCGGGGAAGGCCGCGTGCACGGCGGTCACGACCTCCGCCTCGGGCAGGGCGATCCCGCCGGCGGGTGAGGCGGTGGCGTCTGAGACGCCTGCGATCGCGGGATCGATCACCCCGTTGAGGTCGCGATACCCCGCCGCGCGCACGGCGGACTGGCCCTGCGCCGTCCCGGCGAAGCGGATGAAGTCGGTGGCGGCCTGCGCTTCGACGGGATCGACCCACTCACCGGTGAGCCCGATCGCGGGGTTGTCGGCCGAGTAGAACCCGTCGGACGGGTAGATCGGCAGGAGCTTCTCGTGCGGCGGCTCGGCCTCGACGCGCGTGACGCCGTCACGGCTCGTGATGCCGCGGTTGTAGTCCCATACCGACTTCTCATCGACGATCACGGCGGAGAGGAAATCCGCCGATGATCCGCCGCTGTCTTCGGCCTGACGGGCGTGCCAGAGGAAGTGCTCGGGCGTGGCCATGTAGTGGCTGGTGGCCAGTTCATGCTCGCGCACCTGCTCGACGACGGCGGAGTCGGCCACCTCGGCAGCGGACAGGTCTGCGACGGACCCGGCGGAGGCGCCGAAAGAGGCGAACATCGCCGCCTCGCCCGACGTCGCGACGAGTGGGCTGGTCTTGCCCAGCTTGAACGTGCCCCACTCCGGGTGGCCGAGCTCGTTCCACAGCTCCTTGTCCGCAGCGGCATCGAAGACCTCTGCCCAGGTCGGCGGCTTCTGATCCCAGCCGACCGCCTCGGCGAGGGGGGCAGGCATGGCCAGCACGACGTTCGATGACGCGACGCTGGTGCCGGAGGCCAGCGTCGTCGCCCCCTCGTCGCGCGCCACACTGAGCCAAGTGGAACCGTCGGGAAGCCACACGGTGGGCTTCGCGTCGGGTGACAGTGTGGGGAAGCCGGCCGCGACGTGGGATGCCGCGATGCCGGACTTGTCCCGGGTCGTGGTCACCGTCACGCAGTTGCCGGCGACGTTGCGCGGCTGGGCGTTGTACGCGGCAGCGAGATCGGCGACCATGTCGGCGTTCTCGAAGGAGGACATCACCGGGACGACGGTGCACGGCTGCGCGCCGGGCGTCGTCGCAGGCTCGTCCTCGGGGAAACTGGCGAGCTCGGCTTCGGGCGCGGGGGCCGAGTCGGGCGGAGCGGCTGCGCTGCCGGGGTCGGCCATGTTGGAGACGATGGCGTACGAGACCGTGCCGATCGACCCGACGAGCACGACGATGCCGACGATCGTGGTCGCCATCAGCACCCGTCGGCGGCGCTTGCGGCGTTGCTCGCGTCTCGCATCGGTCGCGGTGAGTGCAGCCGTCGCTGTCGGCGCGCTCGGCGCCGCAGGCGGCCCGGCCGGCGGCGCTTGTGCGCTGGTCGCGCGCGGGGGCGCAGCATCCGGTGTGATGGGCAGGGGGGTCGTCGAAGGCTGTGAGGCTCCGCCGCGGCGGGGGCCGGGCACGTCTTCGTCGCCGCGCGTGCGATCGCGCATGGGCATCCTCGGGGGGTAGGTGGGCCATGGTGGCCGGTGGGGGGTTACCGGTCAGGTCGTGCGATGGGTCAAGATCCTAGCTGCGTCGTGTCGGCGGGGCGAGGGTGGCGGGCGCGGCATCAGTGCGACGCCGTGTTGAGCATTCCGACGAGAACCGCGGTCCACCAGCCGGCCTGCGACACCAGCGCGCTCCACACGCACCAGGTCCTCAGCCGCGGCGGGATGCGCGCGAACGCGATGCCGCCGGGCAGCCGGCCGAGCTCGCGGGTCAGGCGTGTCATCGCGACGCCGTTCAGGGCGACGATGAGCACGGCCAGCATTTTCAGATCGGTGAGGGGATCATCGAGATTCGGCTCGAGGAAGGCACCGCTGGCGAGCAGGCCGATGATGCCCAGCCAGGCGAGGCTCGAGACCGAGGGTTCGATGCGGCGCAGGTCGTCGAGACTCGAACGTCCCCGGGCCCAGGCCAGCCCCCACAGCTCGAGCAGCACGGCAGCACCGAGGCCGACGATGACCGACCCGAGGTGGACCATCAGTGCGCCGTAGTGCAGCCATTCCGCCGGCTGGAGCGCGGTGCCGAGGGCGAGCGACAGGTACATCGCGAGCACGACGCACCAGTACGCGGTCGCCCGGTTGTGGCGGGCTCGCCGGTACTGCTCGGTCAGGGGGATCGTCACAGGACGGGGACTTCCGGTCGGGTGTGGGCGCGCTGGATTCCCCCCGCCTGTGAGAGTAGTGGATCTCCCCAGCCGCCCCGGACACCCTGTGGATGGATGCGGAACCGTGCCCGGTGCGGTGTGTCAGGCGCTTCCCGCGGCGGAGCGCTGGGGCTTCGGGAACCGCACGAGCAGCAGCAGCACCAGGCCGATGACGAGGACGATCGCGATGCCGAGCACACCCCAGATGGTCGCGCCGAACGCGGCAATGAAGATGGTCCACATCGCCGGCGCCATGAAGCTCGCCACCCGCCCGGTCGTCGCGTAAAGGCCGAAGATCTCGCCCTGCATGCCCTCCGGCGTCACGCGCGCGAGCAGCGAACGACTCGCGGCCTGTGCCGGGCCGACGAACGACGAGAGCACGAGCCCGCCGATCCAGAACACCGTCTTGCCGGTGTCATGCAGCGCGAACACCAGCACCGCCATGGCGATGAGCACCGACAGCGCGGTGATGATCACGGCGCGGGCACCGAAGCGGTCGTCCGCGCGCCCGGCGAAGATGGTGGAGATACCGGCCACGACGTTCGCGGCGATCGCGAAGATCAGGACCTCGTTCGTGGAGAAGCCGAATGCGACGTGCGCCAGGATGCCGCCGAACGCGAAGACTCCGGCCAGGCCGTCGCGGTAGACCGCGCTGGCCAACAGGAACCAGAAGGTCGGCCGGTGGGTGCGGAACAGCCCGACGATGTCCTTCACCAGTACGCCGTAGGAAGCGAAGAAGCCGACCTTCACCCCGGGCGCGGAGGGCTCCGACTCGGGCACGTTGAAGAAGAGGGGGAGCGCGAAGATGATCGTCCACACGCCGCAGCCGACGGCGATGAGGCGGTAGGCCATGCCGTCCGAGGTGTCCATGCCGAACCAGTCGAGCTGCGTGAGCGCGATCACGATGCCGAGCGCCACGATGCCGCCGATGTACCCGAGCCCCCAGCCGAGCCCGCTCACCCGGCCGATGGTCTTCGGTGTCGAGACCTGCACGAGCATGGCGTTGTAGTTGACGCCCGCGATCTCCGAGACGACCGCGCCGACCGAGAGCACGATGGCGCCGTACCAGAAGTAGGTCGGATCGGCCCGGACGAAGAAGAGGGCGAACTGCATCAGGGCGAGCAGCCCGGTGAACACGAGCAGCCAGCGCTTCTTCCGGCCGGATCGGTCGGCCGTCTGCCCGAGCACCGGCGCCAGCAGGAGGATGAGCAGCCCGGCGATCGTCGTGGCCAGGCCGTACCCGCTCGACAGGTCGGCCAGAGCGCGCTCGCGCACGGGGTCGTCGTCGGCGAGTCCGGCGATGTTCGCGGGCAGGAAGCTGTCGGACACGAGATAGAGCGAGGCGAAGACGAACGTCAGCAGCACCGAGTTGAACGGCTGCGTCGCCCAGTCCCACATCGCCCACGACGCGACCTGCTTGCGCGGGATGGGGCGCTCCACGCCGACGTCCTGGAACATCGCACCGATCGGGCCGATCGCACCGGTGTTCACGGTGGGAGGCGGCGGAGCGATCTCGGGTTCGGACGCGGGACGGTCGGGCACAGACATGTTCGTCACGCTAGGGTCCTTCGGTGAACGGCGGGTTGCGCCAAGCCGGTGTGCCGCGACACTGCGACATGCGCTCAGGGTACATCGACCGCCCCGGCGCGACGCACTGGCGACGTGGGTCGCTAGTGTTCCCGGCCTCTGGGCGGCAGGGTGGAGAGAATGGCGGGAAGAGTCCCGCACCACCTGCCCGAACGGCCATCCATGCCTTACTCCGTCCGAGTGCGTTCCGCCCTGGCGCGATCCCTCAATCGCGCCCTGCTGGCGATCGGCATCTTCGCCGTGCTGCTGGGCCTCCTCGAGGTGGCGATCCTCCCGCTGACCGGACCCGGTGCGCCGCTGCTGATCATGCTTCCGATGATCTTCTGGGTCTACGCCGGTGCTGCGCTGCTGGCCTGGTCGCGACGCCCCAGCAATCGGATGGGTCTCCTCCTCCTGCTCGCCGGCATCGCCTTCTACCTGGGCAGCCTCAGCAACACGACCATCCCTGCCCTCCAGGCGGTCGGGGCCGTGTGCGCGACGCTCGTGCTGCCGGTGCTCGTGCACCTGCTGCTGGCGTTCCCGGCAGGTCGCCTGGAATCGCGCTCGACCCGCATCGTGGTCGCGGGGACCTACTTCGTCGCACTCGTGCTGGAGGCGCCCGTGTACCTCTGGGACCCGACCGGACCCTATCCTCCGTTCGCCGTCGCGGATGCTCCCGAGGCGCTCGCCCTCTCCGGACTGATCCAAGGCATCTGCGGGGCGATCATGATGACCGCGACCGCCGTCATCCTGATCCGCCGCATGGTGCGTGCCGATGCCACGCATCGCCGTGTGCTGATCCCGCTCTTCACCTACGGGATCTTCGCGCTCCTTTTCATTCCGTTCAGTGCTCTGGTGGTCGCTCGTCTCTTCGGCGGCGACGAGTACGTGCGGGGCTACCTGCAGTTCGCCGTCGTCGGGTTCGTGCCGATCGCCTTCGTTCTGGGAATCCTGCGTGGAGGGTTCGCCCGCACCGGAGAACTCGAAGAGCTCGGCACCTGGCTCGGCACGGCCGGATCCGCGCGCCAGCCGATCGAAGCCGCCCTCGCCCGAACACTCGGCGACCCGAGCCTCAAGCTCTACTTCCGCGCGGAGGACCGCAACGCCTACGTCGATGCCGAGGGGCGCGCGGCGGCGCCCAGCACGCGTGGCTGGCATGAGATCACCCTCGACGGCCGCACGATCGGGGCGATCGACTTCGATGCCGCGCTGCTCTCGGACTCCGAGCTCGTGCGAACAGCGAGCAACGTCGTCGCGATCGCGGTGGACCGCGACCGGCTCACCGCGCAGCTGCGGGCGTCGCAGCATGCGGTCCTGCGATCGCGCGAGCGGTTGGTGATGGCCGCCGACCAGGAGCGCCGCCGCATCGCGCGCGACCTGCACGACGGCCTGCAGGTGCAGCTGGTCATGCTCGCGCTCGAGGCCCAGCAGCTGGCGAATGCCGGCGAGGTCGGGAACCTCCCCGAACGCGCCACCAGCCTGCGCCTGGACATCGACGCGGCCGCCCGCGACCTGCGCAACTTCGTGCACGACCTGGTACCCGCAGCCCTGATCGAGCGCGGACTCTCCGCCGCAGCGGAGGATCTCGTCGATCGGATGCCGGTTCCCACGCGGCTCACCATCGGCATCACCGACGCGCGACTGGCCGAGTCCGTCGAGAGCACCGCGTTCTTCGTGCTGGCCGAGGCGCTGGCGAACGTCGTCAAGCACGCCGAAGCCGACTCGGTGCAAGTGGTCCTGGCGCGGTCGCAGGATACGTTGCGGCTGGAAGTGCGTGACGACGGCATCGGCGGGGCATCGGATGTCGCGGGCACCGGTATCCGCGGTCTGTCGGACCGCGTCGATGCGATGGGCGGGGTCCTGCACCTCTCCTCGCCCCGGGGAATAGGAACGAGTCTGACGATGGAGCTGCCGTGCGCGTTGTGATCTGCGAAGACGAAGCCCTGATCCGGCGCGGACTTGAGCTGGTGCTGCGCGACGGGGGCCACGATGTCATCGACACGGCCGCCGACGCGAGCGGACTGCTCGAGGCGGTGGCGAAGCTGCAGCCCGACCTGGTCGTGACCGACATCCGGATGCCGCCGACGCACACCGACGAGGGGCTCATCGCCGCACTCGAGGTGCGCAAGTCGTTCCCCGGGACGGGGGTCGTCGTGCTGTCCCAGCACGTGCAGCGGCGGTACGCCAAAGAGCTGCTCGCGCTCGGCACCGGCGGCGTCGGCTACCTGCTGAAGCAGCGCATCGCGGGTGTCGACAGTTTCCTCGCCGACCTCGTCCACGTCGCCGACGGGGGGACGGCCCTGGACCCCGAGGTCGTGGCCGTGATGGTCGGCCGTGCACGGCACTCCGAGCGCGCGATCGGCGAGCTCACACCGCGCCAGCAGGAGGTGCTCTCGCTCGTGGCGGAGGGGCGCAGCAATGCGAGCATCGCCGCCGCGCTCTTCCTCACCGAGAAGGCCGTGGTGCAGCACGTCTCCCGCATCTACGACGCTCTCGGCCTGACGCAGGATGCCGACGCGCACCGACGCGTGCAGGCCGTGGTGCAGTTCCTCAACCGCGCCTGAAATCGTTCACCTGAAACTTGAGTCGGTTCATATCAAGTTCATTTGACAGGTCGACGGGGCCTCGGGTAACCTTGAGTCATACCGGCTCAACCCTCGGTCGAGCCGATCCAGACTTCAGACAAACCTGGGCCGCGGCATCCGTCGTGGCCATCGAAAAGGAGAGAACACATGGCACGTGCTGTTGGAATCGACCTCGGTACGACGAACTCCGTCGTGGCCGTGCTCGAGGGCGGCGAGCCCAAGGTCATCGCGAACGCGGAAGGCTTCCGCACGACGCCGTCCGTCGTGGCCTTCACGAAGGATGGCGAGGTGCTGGTCGGTGAGACCGCCAAGCGCCAGGCCGTCACCAACGTCGACCGCACCGTCGCGAGCGTCAAGCGCCACATGGGCACGAACTGGACGTTCGACGTCGACACGAAGAAGTACACGCCGCAGGAGATCTCGGCGCGCATCCTCGGCAAGCTGAAGCACGACGCGGAGGAGTACCTCGGCGACGCAGTGACCGACGCGGTCATCACGGTCCCCGCCTACTTCAACGACGCCGAGCGTCAGGCCACCAAGGAAGCCGGTGAGATCGCGGGCCTCAACGTCCTGCGCATCATCAACGAGCCCACCGCCGCGGCCCTCGCATACGGCCTCGACAAGGGCAAGGAAGACGAGCTCATCCTGGTCTTCGACCTCGGTGGCGGAACGTTCGACGTCTCCCTCCTCGAGGTGGGCAAGGACGACGACTTCTCCACGATCCAGGTGCGCTCCACCGCCGGTGACAACCGCCTCGGTGGCGACGACTGGGACCAGCGCCTCGTCGAGTACTTCATCAAGCAGTTCAAGGACACCACCGGTGTCGATGTCTCGGGTGACAAGATCGCCCTCCAGCGCCTCAAGGAGGCCTCGGAGCAGGCGAAGAAGGAGCTCTCCAGCTCCGCGTCGACCAGCGTCAACCTGCCCTACCTCTCCCTGACGGAGAACGGACCGGTCTCGCTGTCCGAGACGATCACGCGCGCGAAGTTCGAGGACCTCACCAAGGACCTCCTGGACCGCACCAAGAAGCCGTTCGAGGATGTCATCCGCGAAGCCGGCATCAAGGTCGCCGACATCGACCACGTTGTGCTCGTGGGTGGTTCCACCCGCATGCCCGCCGTCGCCGAGCTCGTCAAGCAGGAGACCGGCAAGGACGCGAACAAGGGCGTCAACCCGGACGAGGTCGTCGCCGTCGGCGCCGCCCTGCAGGCCGGTGTGCTGCGCGGTGAGCGCAAGGACGTGCTGCTGATCGACGTCACCCCCCTGAGCCTCGGAATCGAGACCAAGGGTGGCATCATGACCAAGCTCATCGAGCGCAACACGGCCATCCCGACCAAGCGGAGCGAGACCTTCACGACCGCCGACGACAACCAGCCGTCGGTCGCGATCCAGGTCTTCCAGGGCGAGCGTGACTTCACGCGCGACAACAAGCCGCTCGGCACGTTCGAGCTGACCGGCATCGCGCCGGCGCCCCGCGGCATCCCGCAGGTCGAGGTCACCTTCGACATCGACGCGAACGGCATCGTGCACGTGTCCGCCAAGGACAAGGGCACCGGCAAGGAGCAGTCGATGACCATCACCGGCGGTTCGTCGCTGGCGAAGGAAGACATCGAGCGCATGGTGCGCGAGGCCGAGGAGCACGCAGCCGAGGACAAGAAGCGCCGTGAGTCGGCCGAGGTCCGCAACCAGGCCGAGACCCTCTCGTACTCGATCGACAAGCTGATCAAGGACAACGAGGACAAGCTGCCCGTGGACGTGAAGGAATCGGTCCAGGCCGATGTCGACGCGCTCAAGACGGCGCTGGCCGGCGATGACGACGACGCGGTCAAGGCCGCGTTCGACACGCTGAACCAGAGCCAGGGCAAGCTGGGCGAGGCCATCTACGCCGCATCCCAGTCTGCCGGCGAGCCCGGCGACCCGACGGTCACCGACCCGGGCAACGGCGAAGTGCCGAACCCTGAGGAAGATGTCATCGACGCCGAGGTCGTCGAGGACGAAGACGAGAAGAAGTAGGAAACTCATGACGGACAAGAACTTCGAAGAGCCCCACGGCGACGAGGTTCCGTCCGGTGACGAGGGGTCGGAGGCATTTGCCTCCGACCCCGCGTCGCAGGAGGAACTCACGATCGACGACATTCTGGGGACCACGCAGAACGCGGATGCCGCGGCGGAGGACGCCGTGCTGGCCGACCTCGAGTCGACCCTGCTCAACGACCTCAAGCGCCTGCAGGCCGAATACGCCAACTACCGTCGTCGCACGGAGGAGCAGCGACAGGTCGAGATCGAGCGCGCCAAGGGCGAGGCCGCAAAGGGCCTCATCCCGGTGCTGGATGACCTCGACCGCGCCGCGAAGCACGGTGACCTCGAGGACGGCACGCCGTTCTCCGTGATCGCCGAGAAGCTGCGCGCGCTCGCCGAGCGTCTCGGGGTCGTCGCCTACGGCGAGGCCGGCGAAGCGTTCGACCCGCAGCAGCACGAGGCGATCTTCCAGGCGCCGACTCCTGGTGTGACCGAATCGACGATCCTCGAGGTGGTCGAGACCGGGTATCGCCTCGGCTCCGTGGAGCTGCGGCCCGCGAAGGTCGTCGTCGCGGTTCCCGTCGACTGACGCCGGAAGGAGCACGCATGGCGAGTCAGGACTGGTTCGACAAGGACTTCTACAAGGTCCTCGGTGTTTCCAAGGGCGTCAGCGAGGCCGATCTCAAGAAGACGTACCGCAAGCTCGCGCGTAAGTACCACCCCGACTCCAACCACGGGGACGCGCAGGCCGAGGCCACGTTCAAGGAGATCAGCGAGGCCTACTCGGTGCTGTCCGATCCGGAGCAGCGAACCGAGTACGACCAGATCCGCGCGATGGGCTCGGGTGCACGCTTCACCTCCGGCGGCCAAGGCGCCGGCTTCGAGGATGTGTTCAGCAGGTTCGGGCAGGGGCGTGGCGCTCGCACGCAGAGCCCCGAGGACTTCGACGACATCTTCTCGATGTTCAATCAGGGCGGGAGCTTCGGCTCCGGTGGATTCGGCCAGACCAGCGGAGGATTCCGCGGGTACGGCGGACCGACGCGCGGCGCGGATGTCACCGCGCGCACGACGATCGACTTCATCACCGCCACGAAGGGCGAGACCATCACGCTGCAGGGCGAGGATGGCAAGCCCTTCAAGGTGAAGATCCCCGCGGGGGTCGCCGATGGCCAGAAGATCCGGCTGCGCGGTCGCGGGCGCCCGTCGCCCGACGGCGGCGAGAACGGCGACATCGTCGTGCAGATCACGGTGCGGCCGCATCCGGTGTTCACCCGTGACGGTCTCAACCTTCGGGTGACCGTCCCGGTGACCTTCACCGAGGCGGCGCTCGGCGCGACGATCGAGGTGCCCACGCTGGGTGCCGACCCGGTCAAGCTCCGGGTCGCTCCGGGGACGCCGTCCGGACGCGTGCTGCGCGTCAAAGGCCGCGGGGTGCAGACCACCAAGGGCACGGGCGACCTCCTCGCCGAGGTGCAGGTGGCTGTGCCGTCGCACCTGGACGACGAGGCCCGCGCGGCGCTCGAGCGGTTCCAGGAGCTCGAGCCCAAGGAGAATCCGCGCGCTGAGCTGATGACGAAGGCGCGGGGCTAGCAGTATGAGCAGGAACGCAGGAAGAGATCGCGGCCGGACCCCGGATTCGGGGACACCGGCGGCATCCTTCCTGCGTTCGTGCACGTTCGGACACGAAAGGACGGGTGGGACGAATGGCTGAGCACGATCAACTGGACGAGAACTCCCCGATCTTCGCGATCGCGGCGGCCGCGGAGCTCGCGGGTATGCACCCGCAGACGCTCCGTCAGTACGACCGGCTCGGACTGGTCGTCCCCGCCCGCACGCAGGGCGGATCGCGCCGGTACTCGCTGCGGCACGTGCAACAGCTGCGCGAGGTGGGGCGCCTGTCGAACGACGGGATGAGCCTGCCCGCGATCGCGCGCATCCTCGAGCTCGAAGAGCATGTGCGCGAGCTGCGCTTCCGGGTGCGCGACCTCGAGGCGCGCGTGCAGGCCGAGCTCGAGAACCGGCCCGGGGCCCGCGTGTTCGCAGCCGAATCCAGCGGCGCCGTCGTCTCCCTCCGCCACGGCACGCGCCTGCGGCGCACCCGCGACGTCGTCCTCTGGCGTCCGCGCCACTCGCTCTCCGCGGGTGAGGATGCCGCGACCGAGACCGACCCGGACGACTGACTCCGCGGCATCCGCTCCTTCGGCGCGCGTGCCGACACGGATGACCCACCCGGCCGTCGGGCCGTACGGGCACAGACAGCGACGCACGGGGTCTTTTCTCGCGACGACGCATGTGGTTCAGTGAGCCATGAGCAATGGTGCGCCCGAAGTCGTGCCCTTCAACGGCAGACTGGCGATCCTCCTCGCGATGGCGATGTTCGTCCTCGTCGTGGACACGTCACTGATGAACGTCTCCATCTCGGCGGTCGTCCACGACATCGGCACGACCGCCAGCGGAGTGCAGGGCGCGATCGCGCTCGAGGCGCTCGTCTCCGCCGCGTTCATCCTCATCGGCGGCAAGACCGGTGACCTCATCGGGCGCAAGCTCGCCTACATCCTGGGACTCCTCGCGTACGCGGTGGGCGCGATCGCGATGACGCTCGCGCAGAATCTGACGTCGATCATCGTGTTCTGGGCGATCATCGGCGGAATCGGAGCGTCGCTGCTGCTGCCCGCGATGCAGTCGCTCATCCACGGCAACTTCGAGGGTGCGCAACAGAAGCGCGTCTATGCGCTGGTCGGGGCATCCGCCGCCATCGCGGCCGCGGTCGGTCCCCTTCTCGGCGGCTTCATCACCACCTTCCTCTCGTGGCGCGTGGGCTTTCTGCTGGAGGCGGTGATCATCGCCGTGGTCCTCGCGGGGATCGGCCTCGTGAAGGACGTGAAGTACACCGGTTCCCGCGTCGTGGACTGGGTGGGTGCCGCGCTGTCGGTCGTCGGCATGGGCGGCATCGTCCTCGGCATCCTGGTGTGGCAGGAAGGCGGCGGATACGTCGGCCTGCTCATCGGCCTGGGGGTCGCGGCGCTGCTCGGGCTGGCGTGGTGGCTGCGCAGCCGCAAGCGTCGGGCGAAGGCGACCCTGATCGACCCCGACCTCTTCCGTTCCAAGGTGTTCCAGTCGGGCGTGAGCGGTCAGCTGCTGCAGCAGATCGCGCTCGGCGGCACGATGATCGTGCTCCCGCTGTACCTGCAGATGGTGCTCGGGTACAACGCCCTGCTGGCCGGCCTGTCGATCGCTCCGCTCTCCCTCAGCATGTTCTTCGTCGCGATCCTGGCGGGCCGGCGCGGAAAGGGGCGTGCGGCCAACATCATCCTGCTCGGGTTCATCCTGCTGGTCGTCGGGCTCGTCATCCTCCTCCCGATCGTGCCCCGCGCCGACTCGGGCTGGTGGCTGACCATTCCGCTGATCATCGCCGGAGCGGGGCTCGGTCTGCTCGTGTCGCAGCTGAACAACTACACGCTCTCGCCGATCTCGAACGAGCGGGTCAGTGAGGCGGCCGGCGTCAACTCCGCCGCCGGCTCGTTCGGGCTCTCCTTCGGTCTCGCCTTCGCGGGCGCGATCATGCTCGCCACGCTCGCGTTCACCTTCACGGCCCGCGCCGAGGCGAGCACGGTCCTCAGCCCCGCCGAACAGCAGACGGTCGCGGTGGCCCTCGAAGAGGACGCGCAGCTGATGTCGACCACCCAGCTGGAGGATGTCGTTGCCGGACAGCCCGAAGATGTCCAGGACGAGATCATCGCGATCAACGAGCAGTCGCGGCCGCTGGCACTTCAGATCGCCCTCTTCATCCCGATCCTCGCCGGGCTCGTGGGCATCGGAAACGCACTGCGGATGCGGCGACTGCCGGATCCGGCGCCGTCGGACTCCGCGGAAACCACCCTCGGCTGAACGCCGGGGCTACCGGAGCCGCGCACGCGGGGCGATCGTCGGCGTGCCGTCGGCCGGGTCGGGGAACACGCGGGCATCGATGTCGAACACGTCGCGCATCAGCGCGTCGGTGAGGATGTCGCCGGGTACACCCTGCGCCTGGATCTCTCCGTCCCGCATCACCACGAGCCGGTCGCTGTAGCGTGCCGCAAGGCTCAGGTCGTGCAGCACCATGAGCACGGTGCGCCCCTGGTCGCTGGACAGCCCGCGCACCGTCTCGAGGATCCCGACCGAGTGCGAGATGTCGAGGTGTGTCGTGGGCTCGTCCAGCAGCATCAGCGGCGTCTCCTGCGCGAGGCACATCGCGATCCAGGCGCGCTGGCGCTGTCCGCCCGAGAGCTCGTCCAATGGGCGGGTGGCGAAGGAGGCGACGTCCATCGTCTGCATCGCCTGCAGCACGATCGACTCGTCGTGCGCGGTCCACTGCCGGTACCAGCGCTGGTGCGGCTGTCGACCGCGCGCCACCAGGTCGGCAACCGTCAGGCCGTCGGGTGCGACCGCCGATTGCGGCAGCATCGACAGACGCACGGCCAGTTCGCGCGGGGTGAGGGACGTCAAGGGGATGCCGTCGAGTTCGATCGTTCCCGCCATCGGCCTGGACAGTCCGGCGATCGCCCGCAGCAGCGTGGACTTGCCGCTGCCGTTCGGCCCGATGATCGTGGTGACCCGGCCGCGCTCGATCTGGAGATCGGCCGAGGCGACGATCACGTGACGGCCGTAGCCGATGCGCAGACCGGTGGCGTTCAGAGCAGCGCTCATGCGCTCGTCCTCCTGACGTAGTGGAACAGCAAGGCGATGAGAACGGGCCCGCCGACCAAGGATGTGATCACACCGACGGGCAGCTCGACGGGAAGCCAGCGGGTGGACAGGTCGGCGGTGGAGACCAGCAGCGCGCCGAACAGTCCGGCGGCGAACACGGGCGGACCGTCGGTGCCGAACAGGCGCAAGGCGACCTGCGGTGCAACGAACGCGACGAACCCGATCGGACCGACGACGGCGGTCGCGAACGACACGAGCGCGACGGCCACGAGGAGGAGCGCCGCCTGGGCCGGTCCGGTGCGCGTGCCGATCGCGCGTGCGACCTCCGGTCCGAGGCGCAGCGTCGCGACCGGCCGGGCGAGCGCCGCGATGGCGACCAGCGCCGTGACGCACACGATTCCGACGAATGCGACGTCGCTCCATGTCGCCCCGACGATCGACCCGGTGAGCCAGCGGGTCGCCACCGCGGCGTCCTCGAGCTCTGCGCGCAGCAGCATCCATTCGGTGAGCGCCGCAGCCAGCGCCGTCACTCCGATGCCCGTCAGCACCAGACGCAATGGATCCAGGCCGCGCCGCCAGGACAGGCCGACGATGAGCGCCGTCACCGCGAGCCCGCCGATGAGAGCGGCGATCGGAACCGCGACGGATGCAGCGACCCCGACGAGTGGGCTCGTGATCACCGCGACCGCGGCCACGCCGGCACCTGCGCTGACGCCGAGGATGTCGGGGCTCGCGAGGGGGTTGCGGGTCAATGACTGGGTGATGCCGCCGGCGGCGCCGAACGCGAACCCCACCAGCGCCGCGAGGAGTGCGCGAGTCAGCCGCTTGCCGGTGATCAGGGTCTCCACCTTGTCACCGACGCCGGTCAGGGCCGCCCACACGCGATCGAGAGACAGGCCGATCGTGCCGGTGGTGACCGCCACGATGAGCACGATGAGAAGGGCGATGCACACGAAGGCGCCGATGAGGAGATAGCGCGGGCGCAGCACGCCGGATCCCGGGCCGACGGCCCACCCCGGCCGCCCGGGAACGATCGCGGGCTGCACCGGCCACAGGGCGCGCGCCGTCACAGTCTCACCAGCTTGGGTCGCGCGACGATGGCGATGAGCACGGGTGCGCCGACGACGGCCAGCACGAATCCGACGGGGAGCTCGCCGGACGGCACCGCCACGCGGCCGACGACGTCGGCCAGCAGCAGGAGCACTGCTCCGACGAGGGCTGCGAGCGGGATGAGCCAGGTGTAGCGCGGGCCGGTGGCGCCGCGCACGGCATAGGGGGCGACGAGCCCGAGGAAGGCGATCGGCCCGCACGCGGCGGTGGCGGCCGCGGCGAGGACGGTGATGCCGAGCACTCCGACGATGCGGATCCCGGCGACTCGGTTGCCGAGACTGCGGGCGACGTCGTCGCCCAGCCCGAGAGCAGTGACGCCCGGACCGTTCGATACGGCGAGCACCAGACCCACCGCGATGAGCGCCAGGATGAACGGCATCGCCTCGGGCGGCCGGCCGGCGAGGGACCCGACCGCCCAATGGCGCAGCACGTCGAGTGTCTGCTTGTCCAGCAGCACGACCGCTGTGGTCGCCGACGCCAGCAGCGCACCCAGGGCGGCCCCGGTGAGGGCGAGTGTGACGGGAGTGCCTCGCGCACGACCCGACCACGCGATGGCGACCACGATGGCGGTGGCAGCGAACGCGCCGACGAGCGCCGCGAGCACCGTCGCGAGTGCGGAATCGACGCCGAACGCGAAGGTCAGCATGACGACCCCGAACGCGGCTCCGGCGTTCACCCCGAACAGGCCCGGTTCGGCCAACGGGTTGCGGGTGTGGCCCTGCATGAGCGCGCCTGCGGCGCCGAGAGCGAGTCCGACGGCGAGTCCGAGGATCGTGCGGGGCAGGCGTTGAGTGCGGATGACGGTGGCTTCGGGGGAGATCGCGTCGGCGAACAGGGCGCCCCACACTTCGGCCGGCGGGATGCGGTTCGACCCGACGAGGAGGCTGGCCGCGGTCGCGACGATCAACGCGAGGGACACGATCGCGAGCGCGAGAAGGGGCCGCGCGGCGCCGGCGGCGGGGTGTGACGCGGTCGACTTGACGGGCCTCATTTAGGTAAGGCTATGCTAACTGTGCTCGGCTGTGCCAATCGAGCGACAGCCTCGCGCGGACGCAATGAAACAACCAGTACACGACATCGGAGTGACCTTCATGCCTGACAATCGCTTGCTCTCCCGCGGTGGACGCCGCCCCTGGATCGCCGCCGTCGCGGCAGCCGCCGTGGCCTTCGCACTCGCCGGATGCGCCGGCCAGGCCCCCGTGGCGGAGGAGACCAGCAGCGCGCCGACCGTCGACATCGACGCGGACTTCTTCTTCCAGGAGGGCGACATCCCCGCCGATCCCGAGCGTGTCGTGGTGCTGTGGCGCACCGGCTCCTCGCTCGCCGAGCTCGGTGTCGTGCCGGTCGGTGCTCTGGAGGGCGAGCTGTCCGAGAACGAGCTCACGCCCGAGCAGTTCGCCCCGGTGTCCGACGTTCCCGTGGTCGGCACCTACGAAGGCGTCGACATCGAGAAGATCATCGAGCTGGACCCCGACCTGATCATCGGCATGGACAACGGGGGATTGAGCATCGACTACGAAGAGCTCGCGGAGCTCTTCCCCGTGGCGATCCTCTCCATCGCCGAGCCCACGGACGTGTGGCGCAACTACGAGACGGTGGCTCAATTGGTCGGCAAGAGCGCCGACTTCACCACGCAGCACGAAGCGCTGACCGAACGACTCGATGCGCTGAACGCCGAGTACGGCGATGAGCTCGGCGCGACGCAGTCGACGATCCTGGGCGGCCTCGAGGGCCAGATCTGGGTCGACACGAGCAAGTCGCTCGCCTATGACCGGCTGACGGCGGCGGGCTTCGGCTACAACCCCGCGTACACCGACAACCCGGAGCGGTACGTGGAGGAACTCACCCGCGAGAACATCCCGACCCTGGCAGATCAGGACATCATCTTCTTCGACGCCGAGCTCGACGGCAGCACCCCCGCTGACGTGCAGGCCATCCTCGACGAGCCCGCCTTCCAGGAGCTCCCGGCCGTCGTCGCCGGGCACCTGTATCCGATCCGCGGCGCCACGGTCTACACGTTCACCGCGGCGAACCTGCAGGTCGACGATCTCGCCGCTGCGGCGAAGGCCTTCACGGGACGCTGACGATGGGTGAGGAATCCACGACTCCGCCGCGGGCGGAGCTGCGCAATTGGCCGATCCGCATCCGCGAGCTCGATCTGGTGCATCGTGAACACGTCACGCCCCGGATGCTCCGGCTGACGCTCGGCGGGGCGAACCATGTCGGGTTCGAGAGTCATATCGCGGACGAACACGTCAAGTTGATCTTCCCCGACGAGACGGGAGATCTCCGGGTGCCGACGCAGGACGGCGACGTCCTCGCCTGGCCGCGCCCGAACCCGACGACGCGGGACTACACCGTGCGCCGGTACGACTCCGAGCGGGGAGAGGTCGACCTCGACTTCGTCGTCCACAAGGGCGGACTGGCGTCGGACTGGGCGGAAAACGCTCCGCTCGGCTCGAAGATCTGGGTGGCAGGGCCACCACGCGGCGTGTTCATCCCCGATGCGTTCACCTGGCAGGCATACCTCGGGGACGAGACCGCCCTGCCTGCGATCGCGCGTCGGCTGGCCGAGCTGCCTCGGCACATCGAGGGGGTCGCGGTCATCGAGGTGCAGGACGTCGCCGAGCAGCAGCCGCTGGACCCGCCGCCCGGTTTCGCGGTCACCTGGCTGCACCGTGGCTCGGCGGCGCCGGGAACGACATCGCTGCTCGCAGACGCCGCGGGGCGGATCTCCATTCCCCGCGACGGGCGCTCGTACGTGTGGTTCGCGGGAGAGAGCGGATCGATCAAACCCCTGCGGGCATGGGCGAAGGGAGCGGGGCTCGGCAAGCACGAGTTCGACTTCGTCGGCTATTGGAAACGCGGCGCAGTGGGAGATGAGGAAGACCACCACCACGGGGTCGTGCACGCCCTCAAGCACCTTCTCCGCCTCGATCACTGACCGCGGCGCGCGACCCCTCACCGACACGGTGGGGGGTCGCTTCATGTCCGGGACCGGTGGATGATGTCGGCATGGCGACGATCGAGGATGTGCGCGCGATCGCCCTCGCTCTTCCGGAGACGTTCGAGAAGATCGAGGGTCATCGCGGCGGCGCGAGCTGGCGGGTGAAGGACGGCCTGTTCGTGTGGGAGCGCGGACCCGGCGCCACCGACCTGCGTCAGCTCGATGCCCTCGGCCGCTCGTGGCCCGAGGGCCCGGTGGTCGGCGTGCGGACCGATGGCGCAGAAGGCAAGGAGGCACTGCTCGGCACCTTCCCGGATCTGTTCTTCACGATCCCGCACTTCGACGGATACCCCGCCGTGCTCGTCATCCTCGAATCGATCGAGGTCGAGCACCTGCGCGAGGTCATCACGGACGCCTGGCTGGTGAAGGCGCCGCGCCGCCTCGCGAAGGAGTGGCTCGCGCAGCACGGCGACTCCTGACGCCCCGGGGTCGGCTGTTTTCCCTGCCGTGTCGCGCCGGATCGCTTCGGCGCGCGTTGCCGACGATTTGACGTTCCTCATGGGTATCGGTTAACTGTATTTCGTTAACGGAACACAAAGGAGTGCAAAATGGTGCCGATGCTACCCGCCCGCGCCCCGGCGCTGGGCGACCAGCTCGCTGCGGTCCTGCGCGACCTGATCGTCCGCCGCCAACTCCAGCCGGGCACGCACCTGGTCGAAGACGCGCTCGCCGCCGAGTACGACGTCAGCCGTGGTCCCGTCCGTGACGCACTCCGCCAGCTGGAATCGCAGGGTCTCGTCGAATCGCGCCGCCGCGGCTTCTTCGTGATCGGTCTCAGCCAGGACGACATCAACGATCTGTACGAGCTCCGCGAGTCGATCGAGCTCGTCGCTGTGACCCGCGCGATCTCCCAGGTCTCGGACCTGCAGATGCGCGAAGGACGCGACATCGTCGCCGAGATGATCGCCTGTGCAGACCGCGCCGATGCGGCAGGCTTCGCCGCGGCGGACATGCGCTTCCACGCGCTGCTCTATCGCGCCGGGGGGAATCGTCGCCTCCTCGATGTGTGGGACGCGTACGAGCCCGTTTTCGCCAGCCTCATGCAGCTCACTGTCGAAGAGGATGTCGACCTGCATCCGTCCGCTCACGATCACGGGCAGCTCCTCGATCTGATCGAGGAGGGCGATGCCGACAAGCTTCGTGCCGAGATGAGCGACCACCTGGACGGCGCCCGCGCGCGGATGGGTCGCGCCGTGCATGCGCTCATCCAGGACGAGTCCGGCGAGGTCGCGTCGTGACCGGTGTTGCAGAACTGACGCGACCTGTCGAGACGGTGCCCGTCGAGCCGGAGGCGCCGCGCAGGCGTCGCCGTTTCGTCGGCGTCGCCCAGTCGAAGGTCCTCCTCGTCCTCGCGATCCCGGCGCTGCTGTTCTACGGGTTCGCCGTCGTCGTTCCGGCGATCCGTGGTGGCGTGCTCGCCTTCACCAACTGGGACGGGCTCTCCCAGACGTACGACTTCATCGGCATCCAGAACTTCGTCCGGATCTTCACCACGGACAGTTCACTCGATGCACTCCGGATGACCCTCGTCTTCGCGCTGGCAGTGACGGTGCTGCAGAACCTCTTCGGGCTCCTCCTCGCCCTCGGGGTGAACAGCGGCTTGAAGTCGCAGAACTTCTTGCGTGTGCTGTTCTTCGCGCCCGTCGTGATCACGCCGGTCGTGGTGTCGTACCTGTGGAAGTTCCTGCTCACGCCCGACGGCGCGGTAAACACGGTGCTCGCGGCGATCGGGCTGGGCGACATCGCGCCCAGCTGGCTCGGCGACCCGTTCTGGGCAGCGACCTCGGTCGTCATGATGATCGTCTGGCAGCACGCCGGGTTCTCGATGGTCATCTACCTCGCTGGATTGCAGTCCATCCCGCCCGAACTCAACGAGGCGGCGGCCGTGGACGGCGCGGGAGCGTGGCGCCGGTTCTGGTCGGTCACGTGGCCGCTGCTCGCACCCGCCACCGCGATCAACCTCATGCTCACCATCATCGGTGGACTCAAGATGTTCACCGAGGTGTTCGTCCTGACCGGCGGCGGCCCCGGCGGCTCCACCGAAACGCTCTCCACGCTGCTGTACAAGTCGGCGTTCCAGTTCAGCGAGTTCGGCTACGGCATCGCGCTCGCGCTTGTCCTGGCCGTCGTCGTGGTCATCTTCTCGGTGGCGCAGCAGCGGATGTCCAAGAGGGGGAACAACTGATGTTCCGGTATTCCAAGGGGACGTTCGCGCGCGAAGTCCTGATGATGTGCATCGCGCTCGTCTTCGTCTTCCCGCTGTACGTCCTGGTGAACATGTCGCTGCGTCCCGCCAACGATGCGTCGTCGCCGCTCGTCCCGGCATCCCAGCCCACCTTCGACAACTTCATCCAGGCCTGGACCCAGGCGGGCCTCGGGTCGGCGCTGCTGAACAGCGCGATCGTCACGGTGACGAGCGTCGTCCTCATCGTCGCGATCTCCTCGATGGCCGCCTACCCGCTGGCCCGCGTGACCTCGAAGCTCTCGACGACGATGTTCTGGATCGTGCTGGTCGGCATGATGATCCCGTTCCAGGTCGCGCTCATCCCGCTGTACCAGACGATGCGCGACCTCGGCCTGCTGGGATCGCTCGCGTCGCTGATCCTCTTCTACACCGGCAGTCAGGTGCCCTTCTCGATCTTCCTCTACACCGGCTTCCTCCGCACGCTCGACCGCGACTATGAGGAGGCGGCGGCGCTGGACGGCGCCGGCACATTCCGCACGTTCACCAGCGTCGTGTTCCCGCTGCTCCGCCCGATCACCGGCACGGTGATCATCCTCAACGCGATCACGGTCTGGAACGACTTCCTCGTTCCGCTGCTCTACCTCAGCGGCACGCCGCAGCAGACTGTGACAGTCGCGCTCTACGCGTTCGTCGGGCAGTTCGTCTCGAACTGGCCGGTCGTGTTCGCAGGCCTCGTGATCACCGTCATCCCGGTTCTGCTCGCGTACTTCCTCATGCAGAAGCAGATCATCAAGGGCTTCGCCGGAGGTCTGAAGGGATGACCGTCGAGGCATACTCGCTGCGTGCCGACGGGCAGGATCGGCCGCAGGGCATCGTGCAGCATCCGTCCTTCTCGTGGCGCCTGCGCTCGTCGAGGAAGGGTGCGCGGCAGGCCGCGTACCGCATCACCGTGACCGTCAGGATGCCCGGTGCTGTCATCGCCCGAGTGTGGGATTCCGGCCGGATCGAGACGACCTCGACCACAGGTGTCCGGTACGGAGGTGCGCCGCTCGCGAGCTCGGCGGATTACGAATGGGAGCTCGAGGTCGAGGACGAGCGCGGAGAGATCTCCGCCGCGCTCGGCCATTTCGCGACCGGTATCGTGCATGCCGACGAGTGGAGCGCCGCGTGGATCGGGCGCAACCCGGTCTATCGCCACGTCGCGCTGCCTCCGCAGGACACCGACATCAGCTACACCGTCAACAAGCTTCAGCCGGTGCGGCGGTTCGTCCGCCACTTCGATCTGGATGCCGTTCCGGACACCGCGAAGGTGCACGTGTCGGCGAAGGGGATCTATCGGTTGTACGTCAACGGTCACAAGGTCGGCACCGACGAGCTCGCGCCCGGCTGGACCGAGTACCGCGACCGGATCACCTACCAGTCGTGGGACGTCAGCGGGCTGCTGCACCCCGGCCGCAACAGCATCGCGGCGCTTCTCGGCGACGGCTGGTACGTGGGGTTCATCGGAACGGATCGTCGACACCAGGCGCAGCACTACGGCAAGGAGCCCGCGCTGCTCGCCCAGCTCGTGCTGGATGACGCACGCGGCGGCCGATCGGTCATCGGAACGGATGACGCGTGGAGCGAGTCGCCGAGCGACATCCTCTACGCCGATCTGCTCATGGGCCAGTACGAGGACTCCCGCCGCGAACTGCCGGGCTGGCACCAGCCGGAACAGGACCTCGCGGACTGGTCCGACGCGGTCGTGGTCGATCGCGACACCGCTCTGCTCGTGCCCGAATCCGATCCCGGCGTGCGGGCGACCGTCCGTCTCCCCGCGGTCTCGGTCACTCCTCGCGGCGACGGCCGGCACATCGTCGACTTCGGTCAGAACCTCGTGGGCCGCGTCCGCCTGACGCTGCGCGGACTCGCCGCGGGCACCCGCGTGCAGCTCGACCACGCGGAAGTGTTGGAGGACGGCGAGCTCCACACGGCGAACCTCCGCACCGCCGAGCCGACGGACGTGTTCTGGACCAACGGTGAGGACACCCAGGTCTTCGAACCGCGCTTCACGCTGCACGGGTTCCGCTTCGCCGAGGTCCAGGGGATTCCCGGCGTCCTGCTCCCGACCGATATCGAGGCAGTGGCGCTGCACAACGACGTCGAGTTCGTGGGGGAGTTCACCTCGTCCGACCGCGCGCTGGACCGGCTCTTCCAGAACGTTTCGTGGGGGCTCCGCGGCAACTTCGTGTCGATCCCGACCGACTGCCCGCAACGCGACGAGCGGCTCGGCTGGCTGGCCGACGCACAGGTGTTCGCGCCGACCGCGCTGGCGATCGCGGATGTCGGACCGCTGCTGCGTCGTTGGCTGCACGATGTGCGGAGCGCCCAGAACGATGACGGCGCATTCCCCGACATCGCTCCGCATCTCATCCATCTGAGGGAGGGCGCACCCGCCTGGGGCGATGGTGGCGTGACGATTCCCTGGCACATCTATCGCGCCGGCGGCGACACCGCCGTTCTCGAGGAGGCCGCCGATTCGATGGTCGCCTGGGTGCGGCATATCGAGCGACACAACCCGTCGCTGATCTGGCGGACGCAGGTGGGCAACGACTACGGCGACTGGCTGCAGATCGGCGAGGAGACACGCAAGGACGTCCTGGCGACGGCCTACTTCGCGCACAGCACCGATCTCACCGTCCGGACGCTGGCGATCCTCGGTCGCACCTCCGAGGCGGAGGAGTTGGCGGAGCTGCATCGACGCATCATCCAGGTCTACCGCTCGTCGTTCATCGATGGCGACGGCACGGTGGCGGGCGACACCCAGGGCGGGTATCTGCTGACGCTGGCCTTCCGGCTCTACGCGGATGCCTCGGAACGGGACCGGATCGCCGAGAGGCTCGTCGAGGCGGTGCTCCGTCGCGATGTCTCGCTGACGACCGGATTCGTCACTGTCGGACTGCTCTGCCCCGTGCTCGCCGAGATCGGCCGCGAGGACCTCGCCTTCCGACTGCTGCACAACGACCAGTACCCGTCGTGGCTCTTCTCCGTCCGCAACGGCGCCACAACCATCTGGGAGCGATGGGACGGGTGGACGCCGGAGAACGGCTTCCAGTCGGCCCGCATGAACAGCTTCAACCACTACTCGCTCGGCTCGGTCGGCCAGTGGTTCCTGTCGGGGATCCTCGGGATCACCCAACCCGATGACTCCGCCGGGTACCGCGAGATCGCACTCGCTCCGCGTTTCGACCACCTGCTGCAGCACGCCGCCGGCGCGCTCGAGACCCCACGCGGCCGTATCGAGAGCGCGTGGATCCGGGAAGCCGACCACATCCAGTGGACGGTCACCGTGCCTCCGGGCGCGCCCGCCACCGTCGATCTCCCCGTCGCGGGGAACGAGATCACGGAAGGAGGCGAGAACGCGACGCATTCACAAGGCGTCACCCTGATGGACGGAGAGAAGAGCAGCCGACTGCGGTTGGAACCAGGAACCTACGAATTCCGGTTCCCGACCCGGTAGCACTTCTCGTCCGCCGTATTACCCGTACCGGGGGCTCCCGCCCCCTCCCTGCATTGGAGTCTATCCACCATGAATTTTCGCAGCATCGCCGCCGTCGCCGGTGTCGCCGGCGTGGCCGTCAGCCTCGCGGCCTGCTCGTCGTCGCCGTCGACGTCGGGATCCACAGAGCCGACCGATACCCTGACCATCGCCACCACCTCGAACAACCAGGCCCCGATGGAGGCCGTGATCGAGGCGTATGAGAAGAAGACCGGCGTCGAAGTCAACTTGACCGTCGCCGATACCTCTCAGTTCCAGACGACCATCCGCACCCAGCTCTCCAGCGGCACCGCACCCGACGTCTTCACCGTGTGGGCGGGCGGCGGAAACCCGGGCGCCATCAACGTGCTTCAGGGCGCCGGCTATCTCGCCGACCTCTCGGATCGCGAGTGGGTCGACACGGTCGACGAGGGAACCGCGGAGACGCTGCAGATCGATGGCAAGACCTACGGGCTTCCGTCGAAGCTCGACGCAGTCGGAACCATCTACAACGTCGGAACCCTGGACGAGCTCGGCCTCGAGGTTCCGACGACCTACACCGAACTGCTCGCGTACTGCACCGATGTGAAGGCCGCCGGCAAGGTCGCCTTCGCTCTCGGCATCCAGACCGACTGGGTCACACAGCTCATTCCATACGCACTCGTCGCCTCGACCGTCTACGCGGATGCGCCGGACTTCGACGCGAAGCTCGCCGACGGCTCGGAGACCTTCGCCGGCTCCGGCTGGGGCGACGCCTTCGACAAGTACCTCGAGATGAACGAGGCCGGATGCTTCAACGCCGACCCGCTCGGCACAGATGTCACCGCTGCGTACAACCTCGTGAACTCCGGCGAGGCCGTCGGCGTCGTGCAGGTGCTCGCTTCGTACCCGCAGATCGCCTCCACCGCGCCCGAAGGCACCGAGTTCGGGTTCTTCGCGCTGCCGGGCGACGACTCGGGCACGACCTCGATCGCACGAGGCATCGGCGTGAGCTTCGCGGTCAACGAAACCGCGAAGAACAAGGCCAACGCGCTGGACTTCATCGATTGGTTGACCACACCTGAGGCGACGAACGTTTGGTTCGGCACCGCTCCCGGACTGCCCGCACTGACCAACACCGAGGTCGAGCTCGACACCGTGATGCAGACCGCGGCCGACATCATCGCGGCCGGCAACACCGCTCCGATGCCCGACCAGGGCTGGCCGAACGCCAAGCCGCAGTCGGCGCTCTTCATCGGCACGCAGCAACTGTTCTCCGGACAGTCCGATGTGGACGGCGTGCTCCGTTCGATGGACGAGGCGTTCTCCAACTGATCGTCCTTACGCCGGGTGCGCGGTCTGCGGGCCGCGCACCCGGCTGTCCCTTCTCACTCTTCTCTGAAAGACCCACATTCATGCCCTCGCACGACATCATCACCGCCGTCCCCCTCGCCTTCGACGACGCCGGTGGCCTGGACCTGGACGGCAGCCGCGCGATCCTCGAGTACGTCGCCGCGTCGGGTGTGCAGGGCGCGCTCGTGCTCGGCACGACGGGCGAATTCCCCGCCCTGTCGATCGAGGAGCGCAACGCCGTCGCGGCACTCTCGGTCGAGGTCCTCACCGATATCCGGGTGATCGTGCACGTCGGTGCAGCGAGCCGGTTCGAGGTGTCGCAGCTCATCGCGGGCGCGCGGGCGGCGGGCGCCACCGAGATCGCCGTTCTCACCCCGTACTACCTGCCCGCTCCGACCGAGGAGGTCTTCGACTTCTTCCGGCAGGTCGCGGCCGAGGCGGAAGGCCTCGATGTCTACGTGTACATGTTCGAGGCGCGCACCGGCATCGCCGTCGATGAAGACCTCATCGTGCGCCTCGCCCAGCTTCCCGGCGTGGTCGGCGTGAAGGTCAGCGGAGAGTCGCTGGACCTCATCACGACATTCCGGTCGCGACTTCCGGAGGGCTTCCGGATCTACACCGGAGCCGATGGAGACTTCGCTCAGGCTGGTGCCGCGGGGGCGGACGGAGTGATCTCCGGTGTCGCGTCCACATTCGCCCGGCCCTTCGTCGCCATGCGCGAAGCCCTTCTCGGCGGCTCGCCGGATGCCGTCGTCGAACTGCAGGCCGACATCGACGAGGTGGTCGGTGCCGTGGACGGATCGCCCGCGAGAATGCGCGCCGGCCACCGTCTGGCCGGGCGTCGGGTCGGCGGCAGCCGGATGCCACTGCCCGAACCCGATGCCGACGTGCTCGCGCGGCTGGCGCGGGCCGTGCCTCGATTCCACTGACGATCGGCACATCTGATTGCACGAGGATCGCCCTTCCCCACAGGGGGGAGGGCGATCCTCTTTTCCGCGATTCGGGACTGAAATCGATTTCGCATGATGCTTCCATCATCGTATGGTGTGGGGAACAGATCGAGGAGGATCATGTTCCGCGCACGCACCCCGTCATCCCGTCGACTCCGGGTGGCCGCGGCCGGCTCGATCCTCGCCATCGCCGCCGTCCTCGGCGGCTGTTCGGGAGGTGCTGCCGTGACCGTGGATCCGAATCAAGACAAGCCGTTCGTCCTCACCGGGGTCTCCGGGCTGAAGGAGATCGCCCAGCTCACCGGGCCGGGGGCGATCAATGACACCGAGACCGCGGCCGTCGCGGGCACCGACCTCGGCTCGATGGTGAACGTCGGCGACCGCACCTACTTCATCTTCGGCGACACCTTCGGGGAGCGAGATCCCGAATCGATCGGCGGCCAGGGCGGAAACTGGCGCTCCAACGTATCGGCCTGGACGACCGACTCCGACCCCTCCGACGGGATCACATTCGACGGCTGGGCGCCCTCCGACGACCTCGGCTGGGCCATGCCGATGGTCGAGGGCGAGCACGACGCCAACGACGGGACCGGTGAGGTGACCAAGATCCCGACATACGGCTTCGCGGTCGGCGAGACCCTCTACATCCAGTACATGTCCGTGAAGTTCTGGGGCGAAGCGGGCGCGTGGGACGCGAACTACGCCGGTCTGGCGAAGTCCACCGACCAGGGCGAGACGTGGACGCCGTTGGAGAGCCCGCGGTGGCCGGGGGACTCGAACTTCATCCAGGTCGCCGTCGCCGAGGTGCAGGATGCGGGTGCCCCGTACCTCTACTTCTGGTCCATCCCCTCGGGCCGCTTCGGCAACGTGGAGCTCATGCGGGTGCCCGCGACGGTGGAAGCGGTGGAGGACGCCGACGCCTACAGCTACTTCGCCGGCGTCGGCGCGGACGGCGCACCCGAGTGGAGTGCCGAGATGACGGATGCCGCCACCGTGCTGGAGGGCACGATCGGAGAGCTCTCCGTGATGTGGTCCACCTACCTGGATCGGTGGATCATGACGTATTCCGACGCCGGGAACGCCTACATCCGTGAGGGCATCACCCCGTGGGGCCCGTGGGGCGACCCGATCGAGGTGGCCGGCGCATCCGAGTATCCCGGGCTGTATTCGCCCTATCTGAACCCCCGCTATGTTGCAGATGGAGGAAGGAAGATCTACTTCACCATGTCGCTGTGGGGTCCGTACAACGTCTTCTGGTTCTCGGTCGACCTCGAGAAGGCGCCGTGACCACCCTCGATCACCTTGTCGTTGTGAAATCGATACAAATCGACGCGCCCGTCAGTCCGCACCGATCGCCGCGGAATTCCGGGCTTCCTCGGGCATCTGGTCGGAGCCTGCGCGACGGGAGCGTCGCTGCGCCCGCCTCAGGCGCCGCGGTGAACGCGTTGCGTATGAAATCGATTTCGCCTAGTCTGACCCTGACGAGATCGAGGGCGATCCGCAGGTTTCCTGCGAGTGCCGGCGGCTCAGCATCGAATACCGGTCGCATGACCAGCACACAGTGACGACTCATCGCAGAGTCGTGTTCCTGAGGAGGAGCTCATGAAGAGGACTACTTCACGCGGACGGCGCATCGCCGTCGCAGTGATCGGATTGGCCAGCGTCGGTGCCATGGTCGCCGCCTGCGGCGCGAGCCCGGACACGTCCGAGTCGGGGGGTGCGACGACCATCCAGTTCTGGCACCGCACCTTCACGCCGGTCGAGAACGAGTGGTACGCCAACATCGTCAAGGAGTTCAACGCGTCGCAGGACGAGATCAAGGTCGTCGACACCGAGGTTCCCGGCGACGCGTGGGACCAGAAGATGAAGGCGGCTCAGGCCGCCGGCAAGGCCCCCGACGTCTACACGCACGCCGGCTCGATCCAGGACGGCGTGAACGCCGGCCAGCTCCACGAGCTCAACGGCATCGTGCCCGAGGATGCGCTCGCCGAGATCATCGATGCCGCCAAGCCCGTCTCCGAGATCGGTGGCAAGTACTACGCCTACCCGCTGCTGCTCGAGCCCCAGGCCGTGCTGTTCTGGAACAAGGACATGCTCTCCGCGGCAGGCCTCGACCCCGAGGTCGGTCCCGAGACGTGGGATGACCTGCTCGCCGCCTGCGCCAAGATCCAGCCGACCCTCACCGACGGCCAGTACTGCATCTCGCCGGCCTCTGACGCCGTCACCTTCGCGTGGTCGACGGTCGGTCAGCAGTTCAACTTCGCCGATCACCTCGCGCTGACGTCCGACTGGACCGCACCCGACATCGACAACGCCGGCTACCGCGGCCTGATGGAGTCCTACAAGTCGCTGTGGGACGGCGGCTACATGCCCAAGCAGGCGCTCGCCGCCTACGTCGAGGGCAAGGACTTCGGCCAGGAGAAGGTCGCCTTCAAGGTGTCCGGCTCGTGGATGATGTCCGAGATCGGCTCCGACTACCCCGACCTTCTGATGAAGACCGGCATCGGCACCTTCCCGAACTCCGCAGACGCCGACGGCCGCACCGCGACGACGCTCGGCAACTTCAAGTGGGTTGTCGACGCGAAGACCAAGAACGCCGAAGCCGCCGGAAAGTTCCTCTCCTGGGCGATCGCGGGCGACCCCGACAACCTGGTGCCCTTCTTCGTGAACACGCAGTTCACCAAGGTCTCCGTGCGCCAGTCCGTGCAGGACGCCGTCGCGGATGACGCGGCCGCCGCCGACGCACCGTGGTCCAGCATCATCACCACGCAGATCGCTCCGACGGCGATCCCCGAGCCCACCTACCCGTGGGACGTCTCGCTGGCCGTCGGCACCGCGATGGAGTCGGTGATGAAGGGCGCAGCATCCACGGATGATGCCATCAGCACCGCCGAGCAGGCGATTCAGGTGGTCATCGACCGCGACGGTCTTCCCGCCAAGGCGCCGAAGAACTAGTGCTCGATTCGTTCGGGGGCTGGCTGGTCCAGCCCCCGAACGTCCGGAACGGATGACGGGACAGGCAGTTGACGGTACAGATGGTGGGCGAGCCTCGAGCTCTGCTCGACGGTGAGATCAAGAAGGCGCAGCGTCAGCGCCGCAACAAGTACAAGTACCGTGACGACAAGGTCGCCTACTGGTTCCTGCTGCCGGTCTTGGTGCTGCTCGGCATCTTCGTGATCTGGCCCGCGATCTACGCGGTGTTCCTGTCGTTCCAGGACTGGAGCTTCTACAAGGATCCGGTCTTCGTCGGATGGAACAACTACGCCAATGTGCTGAAGGATCCGCTGTTCTGGCGGGCCATCGGCCGCGGGTTCGTGTTCGTCTTCCTGACCGTGCCGCCGATGCTCATCCTCGCGTTCTTCTTCGCGAGCCTCGTCGTCAGCGTCTCGCGCCGCTTCGCGAGCACGCTCAAGGTCAGCATCTACATCCCGACGATCATCTCCGGTGTCATCACGTCGATCATCTTCATCCTCATCTACGACTACTCCGGCGGCCTGCTGAACTGGGCGCTGGCGCCGTTCGGCGTCGAGCCCATCGCCTGGCTCGGCGATCCCGCGTGGGCGCTCGTCGCCATCGCCGTGCCGGCGATCTGGCTCGGCATGGGGCTCACCTCGCTCATCATGGTGGCCGCAATGGTCGACATCCCCACCGAGTACTACGAGGCGGCGGCCATGGAAGGCGCCAACTGGTGGCAGAAGACCTTCTTCATCACGCTGCCCCAGATGAAGAACATCCTGCTGTACCTGCTGATCACCGGCTTCGTCGCCGCGATCCAGCAGTTCGAGCTTCCGTTGGTCATGACCCAGGGCGGGCCGCTGGATTCCACGACCCTGCCGAACCTGTTCATCTTCAATCACTTCCGCAACGACATCAACGTCGGGTACTCGATCGCGGCGGCGCTCCTGCTGTTCGTCGTCCTCGGCTCGATCTCCGCGCTGATCTTCAAATTCGTCAACTCCGAGAGGCTGGTGGACTGATGGCCCGGGCCCAGGAGTTCGAAACCGCACGACGCGCGCAGCACGACCTGAAGTGGTGGCTGTACGGGATCGGCAAGGTCGTCGTCGGCATCGTCTTCCTGCTCGCGGCGCTGTTCCCGCTGGCGTGGATGGTCATCGCCGGCTTCAAGGCGAAGACCGAGGTCATCTCGACGCCGTTCCAGTTCTTCCCCGACGTGTGGCTGTGGCAGAACTACGTCCAGATCCTCGCGGATCCGGCGTTCCTCACGACGTTCGCATGGACGCTGCTCGGGGCCGTCCTGTTCACCCTGATCGCGCTGACGGTGAACTCGCTCGCGGCCTATGCCTTCGCGCGACTGGAGTTCCGGTTCAAGCGCACGCTGTGGGTCATCGTCATCACGACCCTGTTCATCCCCGGCATGACGATCCTGCTCACGAGCTTCATCGTCGTCACGCGCCTCGAGATGCTCGACACCCTCGCCGTCCTGGTGATCCCCGGTGCCGCCAGCGCCGGCATGGTGTTCTTCATCCGGCAGTTCTACCTGAGCATCCCGGCCTCCCTCGAGGAGGCGGCCATGCTGGACGGCTGCAACCGGCTCTCCATCTTCTGGCGCCTGTTCGTGCCGCTGTCCAAGCCTCCGTTCGTCGTGATGGGCATCACCGCGTTCCTGGCGTACTGGAACTCCTACGTGTGGCCGATCCTGACGATCACGAGCCCGGAGAGGTACGTCGTCCAGCAGTATCTGGCGACCTTCCGCTCCGAGCGCAGCACGGAGCTGGGTCTGCTGATGGCCGGATCGGTGCTCGCGGCAGCACCGGTGGTCATCATCTTCCTCATCTTCCAGCGCCAGATCATCGGCAACATCAAGATGGCGGGCCTCAAGTAGCGATCCGGTAACGGCGCCTTGAAATCGAATTCACGAGCCCCCTATCCTGGAAGGCTTGTCTCCCGATCCGTGGTGTCAGGCATATCTGACACCTCGTGAGGAGCCCCGATGCGTCGCAGCATCCCCGAGCCGTACGTCGAGCCGCCGCGCGGCGTGACGCCGATCGGATTCCTGGTGTGGGTCACTGCACGGCAGTGGACCACCGTGCTGCAGGGCGTCGTCTGCGACATCATCTGGCTGCTCGGTCTGGCGCTCACGCCGTGGGCGATCGGGCGCGCGATCGACGAAGGTCTGGTCGCCGGTGACTACGGCGCGTTCATGCTCTGGCTCGCCGTGGTGGTGTGGCTGCAGCTGCAGCACTCGCTCATCCAGGGTCTGCGTGACCGTGCCGGCTCCATCAACTACGTGCGCGGCATGTCCCGGGTGGACCAGGTCGTCACCCGCACCTCGGCGCGCGTCACCATCGCTGCCGACCGCACGCTGCACCCCGGTGCCGTGGTGACGATGGTCGCCGAGTCGTGGAGCATCCCGTTCGTCACGATCAACGTCGGTTCGATCACGTCGGCGACCGTCGCCTTCATCACGGTCGCCGTCCTGCTGCTGCGCGACTCCGTCCTGCTGGGCACGCTCGTGCTCGTGGGGGTTCCGCTCTTCTCGGCGATCTCGTTCCTGCTGGTGCGCTCGCTCAACGCGCGGGGCGAGGCGGCGTGGGAGGCGCGCGAAGCCATGAACGTCGTGGCCATGGACAGTGTGAAGGGTCTGCGCGTGCTGCGCGGCATCGGCGGGGAGGAGCGCTTCCTCCGTCGTTTCCAGCAGCGCTCGGGTGAACTGCGCATCGCCGGGGTGCGCCTTGCCTGGCCCCGCGCGGCGGCCGAGGCGTTGAACCTGCTGATCGCCGGGACCTTCGTCGCGGTGTTGACCTGGATCGGCGGAGTGCTCGTCGCCGAGGGGCAGCTGCAGGTCGGAGCCCTGGTCGCGTTCTACGGCTACGCCGGCTTCCTGGTACTGCCGGTCGCGCTCATCAACCAGGCGATGACCGTCGTGGTCGAGGCGCGCGTTGCGGCTCGGCGCATCGTCGCCCTGTTCGGCGTCGAGCCGCTCTGGCCGGACACCCCGGCATCCGCCGCCGGAGATATGGACGACACGGATGCCGCGGCATCCGTGCTCCTGAAGGATGAGCGCACCGGACTCCGCGTCCACGCAGGAGAGCTTCGCGGCGTCGTGACCGCGGACTCCCCCGAGGCGCGGGATCTCGTCGACCGGGTGAGTCGCCTCGCGCCAGACGATCCGGCGAATGTGGTGCGCCTCGGCGGCCGCCGCCTCGACGCCCTCCCGATCCGCGACGTGCGCGCACGGGTCGCCGTCTCCGACCCGGTTCCCTTCCTCTTCAGCGGCACGCTGCGCGAGGTGCTCGACCCGTGGGGTCGCCACGACGACGCCGAGATCCTGCGGGCGGTCGCCGCGGTCGACGCCACCGACATCGTCGATTCGGTCGACGGCGGCCTCGATGTGCTCGTCGGTGAGCGAGGCGTGGAGTTCTCCGGTGGTCAGCGCCAGCGGCTCGGCATCGCCCGGGCGCTGCTGCGCGAACCCGAGGTACTCGTCATGCTGGATCCGACCTCGTCGGTGGACGCTCCCACGGAGGAGCGGATGGCGGCCGGCATCCGCCGGCACCGCGCCGGCGCGACCACCGTCATCGTCAGCGCGAGCCCGCTCGTGCTGGCCAACACCGACAACGTCGCCTTCCTCGTCGACGGCGTCGTGGCGGACGAGGGTCCGCACGAGGAGCTCCTGGAGACGAATCCGATCTACCGGTCCAACGTTCTGCGCGCGGAGGGACTGCGATGAGTTCGACGATTCTGCCTGTGGCCAGCACGGCCCGTGTACGTGCCGCGCTCGGTGTCATCTGGCGCGAGCGTCGACCGGCCTTGCTCGGGATCATCGCCCTGTTCGGCGCGGCCGCGCTTGCCGGCATCGCTCCGCCACGCCTCGTCGGTCTGCTCATCGACCGCTTGACGGCCGGTGCCGGCGCCGCTGAGGTCGCGCTGTACGGCGGGGGGATGCTGCTGTGCGCCTTCGCGCAGGGCGCGTTCATCCTCCTGGCTTCGCGCAAGGCGTTCGTCGTGGGAGAGGACGTGTTCAGCCGACTCCGGGAGGAATTCATGGCCAGCGCCCTCGCGATGCCCATGACCCTGCTGGAGAAGGGCGGCACGGGCGAACTGGTCACGCGCACCACGCAGGACATCTCGTCGGTCTCGAACCTGGTGCGCAGGGCGCTGCCGGAGTCGCTGATCGCCGTGGTCACCGTGGTGCTCACTCTCGCCGCCGCGGTGTGGACCTCTCCGCTGATCGCGCCGGTGTTCCTGCTCGGTGTGCCGATCCTGGTGCTGGTGATGCGGTGGTACGTCAAGCGGGCCGGCGATGTCTACCGACGCATGGGTGCCAGCTACGGCCCGGTCTTCGCGGCGGCGAACGAGACGGCGAACGGGGCCCGCACGGTGGAGGCGCTCGGTCTCTCCGACACGCGCGCCGCAGCGATGGACACCGCCATGAACGGCCACTGGCTGGCAGCGGTCGGACGGATCCACCTGCGGCAGGTCATGCTTCCGTGGTCGAACCTCGCCTTCGCCATCCCGGTGTTCGCCTCCCTCGCGTGGGGTGGATGGCTCGCCACGCAGGGGCAGGTCTCGATCGGAACCGTCGTGACCGCCACGCTCTACGCGTCGGCGCTCGTCGCTCCGCTCGAGGCGCTGATCGGCTGGACGGATGAGCTGCAGAAGGGGTTCGTCTCCTTCGCCCGCATCCTCGGTGTGAGCGAGGCGAAGGAGGCCAGCGTCGTGGATCCGCAGGTTCCCGCTTCGACCGACGTCGAACTGCGCGACGTGCACTTCTCGTACCGCGCCGGCCGCGAAGTCGTGCACGGCGTGTCGTTGCGCCTCGTGCCGGGCGAGCGACTGGCGGTGGTCGGAACCTCGGGTGCCGGCAAGTCGACCCTTGCGCGGCTGCTCGCCGGCATCGACGAGCCGAGCTCCGGACGGGCGATGGTCGGCGGGGTGGATGTCGGGCGGATCGCGATCGATCGCCGGCGCCAGGAGATCCTGCTGGTGTCGCAGGAGAGCCACATCTTCGCCACCAGCGTCCTCGAGAACGTGCTCCTGGCCCGACCCGAGGCGGGGGAGGACGGGGTGCGCCGGGCACTCGCGACCACCGGCGCCCTGGAGTGGGTGGAGGCGCTGGAAGACGGCTGGCACGCGGCTGTCGGCACAGGCGGCCACCCCCTGACCGGGTCGCAGGAGCAACAGCTCGCGCTCGCGCGTGTGGTGTTGGCCGACCCGCACACTCTCATCCTCGACGAGGCCACCTCCGCCATGGATCCCGGTGTCGCGCGCGACCTCGAGGCCGCACTCGGCGCCGCGATGCGCGGCCGTACCGTCATCGCGATCGCCCACCGGCTCTACACCGCGTACGACGCCGACCGCATCGCCGTGGTCGACGCCGGGCGCATCGTCGAGCTCGGCACGCACGAGGAGCTGGTCGCGCGCGGCAGCCATTACGCCAACTTGTGGAACGCGTGGAGCGACGACGGCGCGGTCGTGCGGGATTCGACCGCGCCGTAGCGGCGCGAACTCAGAGCGGTCCGAGCACGTCCTGCACAGCGGCGTCCAGTTCGAGCTCCTCGAGCACTGCGAGGAGTTGCTTCTCCTCGTAGCGGAAGTGGTTCTCCATCAGGGCGGCGATGCCGTCGAGGTGGCGGTCCAGCTCGTCGGGTGTCCCGGAGCTCTCCACGACGGTGCGGAGCCCGCCGAGGAGGTGGGAGAGCATCGTGTGGTCGCGCTCGAGCGCGCGCAGCACGGGGGCCAGGTGCGGATGCTCCGCCTCGATCGCCGGGAACAGCGCGCGGTCCTCGCCCTGGTGGTGTCCATCCAGCGCGGCACAGAATCCGTAGCAGTAGAGGAGGAGGTCTCGACTCGCCTCCTGCCCGGATTCACCGCTTCTCACCGCCTGGCGGGTGAGGCGCAGGGCGTCGCGGAGCCGGGCATGCACCTGGCGCAGTTCATGGCTCCAGGCGATGAGCCTGGTCGTCTCGCGCTCAGACACGCGAGAACGAAAGGGGGAACGAGATCATCGTCACTCCTTCGGTTCGGCGCCTCCATGCCTGACACGGTCTGCCACCAGCACGCGACGCTGATTACAGGCTAGCCGAGTCACCGCTCAGGCGGGTCATCGTCACCAGACCTCGAGCTCCGCGATCGAGGTGTACCGCAGTCCGCCGCCGGGCTCCCCGACCAAGCGGACGCCGTCGGCGACCACGGACTCGAAGTCGAAGACGTACTCGTCGTATTCCAGCGCCGTGTAGTCGTTCGGGTACGCGGGCGAGATGGCGACGGCGGATGCCGGCATCCACTCTCCGTCGATCCGCACCTGCACACGGGGGCCGTCCGCGAACCAGCCGCCGAGCGAGTCCTGCGGCCCGGGAACGTAGACGACGCGCGAGAAGCGTCGCGGCGACGGCCATTCGTAGCCCCACACGTCCTCGCCCGATCCCGGGCCGTAGGCCGAGTCCTCGGCCCGGTCGCGGTCACCGTCGTTGAGCACAGACTGCTGACCCTCCCGTACGCGCGAGACGAGCGGGTACGTGTCGGGCGACAGCGCGAGGTTGCCGGAGCCTTCGGTCGCGGCATCCGTTCCCGGATCGAACCGCACCCGGCGCAGGCCGAAGCAGTACGCGCGGCGGCCGACCGAGGAGGCGGGCACGAACCAGTTGCTCTGCAGCCACAGGTCGCGGCCGTCGTCCGAGATGAACTTCGACGGCATCGTCGGGGCGTAGCCGCCGTGCTTCGCGAGAGGCGAGCGCGGTCCGTGCCAGGGGAAGTGACCGAAGTCCTGGCTGTGCAGGTGCCGCCACGGACCCCAGGGAGTCGACGCCTCGAAGAACTCGAAGGTGTACTCGCTCCACGACGAGTACAGGTAGCGGCCGAGCCCGGGGTTCCACACGACCCCTCCCTGCGCGATGCAGGTGAAGTTGCGGGGCTCGGCCGGGTTCGCCGGCGTCGGGTAGAAGCGGCGCTCATCGACGAGGACGGGATGCTTGAGCCCGATGTCGGCGGTCCAGGTCGGACTGCCGTCGGCGTCGAAACCCGCGAAGAACCGCCACTGCGCGGCATCCTGGATCGCGCTGCGGTGCACTCGCCCCAGGAACAGCTCGGTCGGATCGGGCACCACGTGCGAGAACGAGGTGCGCCAGTTGCCGTCGATGCCGTAGGCGTAGACCCACTCACTGCCGCCGTTGGACTGGCCGAGATCGAGGAACATCACGGTGGTGAAGACGTGATCGGAGAACATCGGATGCTCCGGCCACGACCACGTGCGGCCGTAGTCGTCGCTGCGCACGATCGTCGCCGTCGGCGCCTCGTTGAAGGTGTCGTCGGTCTCGCCGGAGCGCAGGTCCTGCACCGCGAGGTAGAGCTCGTCGCGTCCGTCGCCGTCGCCGTCCACCGCGACCATTCCGGTGGGCTTGCGGTTGAACCGCTCCGGCTCCCAGATCGGGCCGACCGTGTCGCCGTCGGCGAGGCGCTCGCCGGTCAGCCCCGCCGCCGGCACCCCGTCGATGCGGTTGATGAGGATGTCGCTCCAGTCGTGCCGCGCGAAGCCGGTGCCGTCGCCGGCCGCGGCGTACAGGGCGCCGTCGTCGGCCCACGCCGCCGGCCAGAGGTCGCCGTCGCTGGCGGTCAGCACCGTGTTCGCCTGGTCGACGTGCGCGACGCGGAGGCGGAGCGGCTGCCGGTCTCGCGCGATCGGTACGCCGTCCACCATCGAGAACATCGGGTCGGTCATCGTCATCCCTCTTGTCTGGTGGTGGCCCGGGGCACGATGCCCCGGGCCACCGGTTCACTACCTGCGGACGACGGCGACGTCGTCCAGCTGCATCCAGATGTCGCCGCTGTTGGTCCAGACTCCGCCGAAGACCTGCACCGCGCTGTTCTGCGCGCTGTTGAAGTCGACCGTGAGCTTGGTCCAGGGGCCCACAGAGACGAAATGCGCCTCGCCGATCACGGTGCCGTCGAGGGTGCGAGCGCCGAAGAAGCCGGCGTCGCTGTTGATCGACGTACGGACGTACCCCGTGAGGCGATAGTCCACCCCCGGCTCGACGGCGACGTCCTGCCAGATGTTGCGCCATCCGTTGTCGTTGCGGACGAACGCGTTGTGATCGCCCGAGAACGCGCTCGCCGGCGCGACGTCCACGCCGCAGTTCGGCGTGCAGCCCCACGTGCCGTTCGTTCCGTCGCCCAGCTCGGTGGTCCGCTCGAAGCTGGGGTCGGAGACCAGGTTCGGGTTGACGATGTTGCCCTCGGTGTCGATCTGCATCTGCATCAGATAGACGTTGTACGGGCTCCACTGCGACATGGCGAAGTGGATGACGCCGTCCTCGCTCCACGGATGGAAGTATCCGCCGTACAGGCCCGGGTAGTCGGATGAGCTCGCGACGGTCTGCGGCGCGGTCCACGGGCCTTCGGGGCGTTCGGCGGTGCGCAGGACGATGTCCGGACCGGCGAGCGTCATCATCAGGAATCGCTTGCTGAACGCGTCGTACTGCACCGACAGCTCACTGACCGGGCCCTCCACGACGGGCACGGCCTGGGACTCGTCCTTGACCCACTTGGCTCCGTCCCAGTAGCGGTAGGCGGCCTTGTCGAGGAGCTTGTTCGCCGAGACCCGGGCCACGTGGGCGGCGCCGTTGCGGCCGTTGGGCGTGCCGAAGACGAAGATGTCTCCGCCCTTGCCCTTGCGTGCGTACGCCTGCATCTGGAACGGATCGGTGCCGTCGGCGTTGTTCTCCCACGTCGTGGGCGAGACGGCCCAGTTCTCGCCGTCATCGTCGGAGTACGCGATCCCGGCGCGGTTGGTGTCCCAATAGCCGGGTGCACCCCACTGTTTGACCGACATGAAGCTCATGTACTGCCGCTTGCCGACCGCGATTCCCGCGGTGGGGATCGTCGTCATCTCGTCGCCGTTGACCTTCTTCGACGGGATCAGTTCCTTGGCCATGCCGGACGGGTTCTTCGCCGCGCTCTCGAACAGCATCCCGTCGCTCAGATCGCGATCGCTCGAGCGGACGAGCACATTGCTGCGCCAGTTCCCGTTGGGACCGGAACCCCCGCCCGGACCGGTCCAGGCGTTGCCGAACGTGTCGCCGAACGCCGTGAGGATGCGGCCATCGCCGTCGTCCCACATGATGCCGAGGTCGGTGGCCTTGATGTCCCACCGCCCCCACGTGTTGTTCGGGGCATCGGGTCCGGTGAGTTTCTCCACGATCGTCACCGGGGTGGCCGCATCCGTCGCGATCGCCGGGCTGACCGCACCGACGATCGAACCCGCGAGGACCATCCCGGCGACCGCGGCGGCGGCGGTCGCTCTCTTCAGAGGCATCATTGCCTTCTCCCTACTCACCCCGCCCCTGCGGCGGGTGTGTCATCGGAGCGTCAGTCGGGTCTGGCACTTCAGTTCACGGGTTGGAGTTCGAGCAGGCGCAGCCCGAACCAGTAGGAGGACATGCCCGCCGGAGCGCAGGGGCACACGTTGGACTGCACCCACATCGACAAGCCGTCTTCACTGACGAATTTCGATGGGATGCTGGTGCCGTAGCCGCCGAATCGTGCGTCGGTCCACGGGTACGGGCCGAAGTCCTCCGAGAGGAACAGCGTCCACGGCCCCCACGGGGTGGGGGACTCGTAGAACTCGAAGGTGAGCTCGGTCCACGACGTATAGAGGTAGCGGTCCTGTGCGGGAAGGTAGGTGACGCCGCCCTGCGACAGGACCGACAGGTTCTGCGCGCCGACAGTCTGGCCGGCATCGCCCGAGGCGCCCTCGCTCGGGTGGACCACGCGGTCGTCGACGAGGACGGGCTGCTTCTGCGCGATGTCGGGGGTCCAAGAAGCCTCGGCATCGCCGGGTGCACCGGCGTAGAACTCCCACGTCGAGCGGTCCTGCACCGAGTCGGTCGGCACGCGCGCGAGGAACAGCTCGGTCGGGTCGGGCACCGAGTCATCGAACGAGTCGCGCCAATTGCCATCGAGTCCGTAGGCGTAGGCGTATCCGTCGGGGGCGTGGGTGGCATCCTTCCCGAAGTCGGTGAAGAACACGGTCGTGAAGACGTGGTCGTCGAACATCGGGGCGCCGGTGTCCCACGTCCACGTGGCACCGTGGTCGTCGCTGCGCGCGATCGTCGCGGCGGGTGCCTCGTTGAAGTCGCGGCGCAGGTCCTGCACGGCCAGGTAGATCACCCCGTCCACGCACAGCATGCCGGTCGGCTTGCGGGTGAAGTCCTCGCCCGACCAGACCTGCCCCACCGCGTCGCCGAACGCGAGCGCGGTGCCCGCGAGGTCGTCCGCCCCCGGGGTGCCGGTGATGCGGTTCACGACGATGTCGGACGCGTCGTAGCCGAAGCCCGCCCCGTCGCCGTTGGCGGAGTAGAGGGCGTCGTCGTCCGACCAGCAACTCGGCCACAGGTCGCCGTCCGAGACGCCGATCGCCGTGACCTTGTCCTGCACCCGCGCCTGGAAGGCGGCGTCCGGCAGGGCGTCGGGGAACTCCTCGCCGGGTGCGACGGTGCACCCGGCGAGCAGCACGAGCAGGGCCGCGCTCGAGAGAGCGGCCAGACGGCGTCGCACGGTCAGACCCGCGTCACACCCGAGGCGGGGTCGTACCGAGGTCAGGCACGGGGGCCGTGCCTATATGTACCTCCATGTCGTCGGCGGTCGGCGACTTGGGCCGACGTGCCGTGGGACGGTCGAGGTAGAACAGGGCGGTCGAGGCGATGTCGTCGCGCAGCGGCAGGTAGCGCCATCCGCTCTTCCAGCCCAGGGCCTGGATGTCGACCTTGCCGAGACGCTCGCGGAAGTGGATCGGGTCGAGCAGGTGCCACCGGTACATGCCGAACCGCTGCTGGCTGATGTAGAGCCCGTCGGGACGGATGACCTGGGGCATGCCGAGGTACGGGGTCGAGAACTCGGTGTAGCCCTTGCCCGGGATGTCGAAGTTCCACGCGCCGCCGAAGTAGTCCTCGGTGCCCGTGCCGCAGATCGTGGGGTACTCCTCGTCGTCGTCGAGGTAGAACTTGATCTCGCCTTCGCCCCACCAGCCGTTGGAGTTGACGCCCCACGCGATGTAGGTGCCGACGTACTGGCCATGACCTTCGATGCCCTCCAGGAGCACGTGCGGGGTCTTGTCCTCGAGCGGGTTGGAGCGGCGCCACTGCGCGTGGAAGTAGCCGTCGTTGGAGTAGTCGCCGCCGACCTCGTAGGTCACCTGGTAGTAGACGCGCACGTCGACGACGCTGGTGTTCTCGATGGTCATGCGCGCCCCGGTGCGGAACGGCATCGGCCAGTACGAGTTGAACCCGCCGTGGGGATTGGCCGCGATCGTCTGCGAGTTGACCTGGGAGAACACGCCCCAGCCGTTGCAGAAGAAGTCGCCGTAGGGCACCTCGATCGCCGGCTCCTCGGCGCCGTCCCAGTAGGCGCGCAGCACGAGGGTGCGCCAATTGTCGGTGTGCGTCGTGATCCAGATGTGCGTGATCTTGCCCGCGCCCTCGATGTTGGCGAGGTCGAACGTCTCACCCGCCTTGATGTCGACGCTCGGCGAGATCTTCCAGCCGGGGCCGAGATCCACGGCGCAGCTCTTACCGGTTCCTTCGGTGGCTCGGCCGCCGCCACCCACGGCGCCGTCGAAGTTCTCGGGGGAGATCGATCGTGTCTGCACGCCGCGCAGCGATGCGATCGACGACAGATCGGAGTTGGGGAGCGGGCTGGTGCTCATCTGAACAGGCACTTCCTTGTGTTCTGTTGCGACCGGTGTGCGGAGGCAATGCAATCGATTTCAGCTAAGCTATCGAGCACTCGCGCGGGTGTCAACCGCGCGACTGGTGCCGCTCTTGTCCCTTGAAACTGAAATCGATTTCGCCTAGCGTCACTGGCACACTTCTCCTGAGGTCGGCTGCGCGTCATGCCGGCACCATCCACCATCGCAGTCGTCGAGGAGCAGCATGAGCGACGTCCTTCCGCAGAGTCTTCCGCACACCGAGGTGCCCGCGCTCGCCATGCCCGTGGGCGGCATCGGCACCGGCGGGTTCGCCGTCAACGCCGACGGGTCGCTGCGACAGTGGCAGCTCTCCGGCATGCCCAACCATCGTGGGGCCCTGCCCGGCACCGGGTTCTGGATGCGGGTCACCCAGATCGAGCCGCCACTGGATGTCATCACGATGCTGCAGGGCGCGCCGGTGCCGGATCCGCGGGCACCGCTGGTCACCGACGGCGAGGTGCCGGAATGGATGGCGCAGGCCGCCGAGCGCGTCGGCACGATGCAGGAGGCGCGCTTCAGCGGCACCTACCCCGTCGCCGACGTCGAGTTCCACGACGACCGCATCCCGCTGCGCACGAGCATGCGCGTGCTCAACCCGCTCTCTCCGGGCGACGTCGAGACCAGCAGCATCCCCGCGGCGATGTTCGAGTTCCGCCTCACCAACGACGGACCGATCGCGGTGCACGGCACGCTGGCCGGCTCGCTCCTGAACGCCGTCGGCTGGGACGGCGTCGTACCGATCACCGACTACACCGCGGGCCTCGGCGGCAACGTGAACCGGCTCGTGCGCGGTCGCGGGTGGACGCGGGTCGTGATGGACAACCCGACGCTGTCCGAGGACGCGCCCTTCGCCGGCCAGATGGTGCTGGCCGCCGACGACGAAGGAGCCGCAGTCGTCCCGCGCTGCGCCGGCGTCGATCACCTCGTGTCGTTCCTCGAGTCGCGCGCGCTCAACGACGGGAGGATGAAGCTGCAGACCGCGCCGACCATCGCGGATCCGCAGCTCAACGCTCCGGCATCCGGATCCGGTCCGAGCGCTCCCGGGCGCTCCTGGCTCGGCGTGATCGGCGTGCCGTTCTGGCTCGAGCCGGGGGAGTCCCGCGTCATCCGCTTCAGCATGACGTGGCACTTCGCGAACCGTTTCGTCGACGTCGAGCAGTTCGGCCGCCCGCACGCGGAGTGGGGCGCATCCCGCTTCTACGTCGGCAACCACTACGCCGGCCGCTTCCTGGACGCCCTCGACACGCAGGCCCGCGTCGCCGAGGACTGGGACGCGCTCGTGGAGAGCACGCTCGGGTGGACCCGCACCCTCGTCGATTCCGACCTGGACGCGCGCACCGTCGACCGGATGGCGGCGCAGGCCTCGCTCGTGCGCAGTCCCACGTGCTTCGTCGGGGCCGACGGACGCTTCTACGGCTACGAGGGCTCGCTCGGGGCCTCGACCACGATGTGGTCGGGCACGTTCGGCGGATCGTGCCCGATGAACTGCACGCACGTGTGGCAGTACGAGGCGGCGCTCGCCGCCCTGTGGCCCACGCTGGAGCGGAACATGCGCGACACCGAGTTCGACATCATGCAGGCGCCGGACGGGTCGATCCCGCACCGGCTCCGGGTGCCGGTATATCTGCCGCAGATGTGGAACGAGTTCATCGGGGGCCCCGAGGAGCCGGCGTTGGACGGCATGCTCGCGACGATCCTGAAGTCGCTGCGCGATGCGCAGCACGGTGCGGGTGCCGAGTGGGTGGCGGAGCGGTGGCCGCGCCTGCTGCGGCTCTACCGGCACATCTGCGAGAAGTGGGATGCCGACGGCGACGGCGTGCTGCGCGGCATCCAGCCCAGCACCCACGACATCGACCTCGCCGGCGTCAACCCGTTCATGGGTACCCTGTGGCTCGCCGCGCTCCGGGCGATGGAGGAACTCGCGGGGGCCGTCGGTGATGACGAGACGGCGGCGGAGGCGCGCGTTCGGTTCGACTCGGGGTCCCGACTGTATGACGAGCAGCTCTTCGACGGCACGCACTTCATTCAGAAGCTCGACGAGGGCGACCCGGTCGACTTCCAATGGCTGACCGGCACGCTCAGCGACCAGGTCATCGGCCAGTGGTGGGCGCACCAGCTGGGGCTGGGGCACATCCTGCCCGCCGAGCACGTCCGCAGTGCGCTCCGTCACGTGGTGGCGACGAACCTGCGCCACGGGTTCGACGACTTCGTGCACCCGTATCGGGTCTACGCCGACGCTGCCGAGGACGGCGGACTGCTGATGTGCTCGTGGCCGGAGGGCGGGCGCCCCGAGGTCCCGACCCGCTACGCCGACGAGGTGTGGAGCGGCATCGAGTACCAGGTGGCCGCGCACTGCCTCTGGGAGGGATTGGATGCCGAGGGTGAAGCAGTCCTCGATGCGCTCTGGACGCGGCACGACGGCCGGCGCCGTAACCCGTACAACGAGATCGAGTGCGGCGACCACTACGCGCGGGCCATGGCCGGCTGGACGGTGCTGCAGGCGCGCACCGGCGTGCTGATCGACGAACTCGCCGGCGTCCTGCGGGTGTCGCGCGACGGGCGGTGGCCGTGGTTCGCATCGACCGGCTACGGAACCGTCGTGGTCTCCGGCGACACGATCGAGGTGCAGTGCACCGACGGCACGCTCGAGCTCGACGCGGTCCGCGAGGACGGCGATGCGGTCCGGCCGATCGGGCGCATCTCCGTCGTCGCCGGCGCATCGGCGCGCACCGCGGAGATCGCGCGCGGATGACCGAAGAAGCCGCGGGAATTCTCTTCCGAGGGAAATCGATTTCAACAAGATAGGCTGAACCGACCGCAAAAGCGCGTGCCGGCGGACGAGGGCGGAACATGGCGACGATCTACGAAGTGGCGAAACTCGCCGGGGTGTCCCCGGCGACGGTGTCACGCGTCTTCAACGGCATGGGCGTCTCCGAGGAGAAGACCCTCGCCGTTCGCGAGGCCGCCAAGGAGCTCCGCTTCACGCCCAACCGCACTGCGCGCACGTTGCGCAAACAGGCGTCCGAGGTCATCGCTCTCGTCATCCCCGACATCGAGAATCCGTACTTCACGGAGATGGCCCGTGGGGTGGAGGATGTCGCATCCGAAGCCGGCTATTCCGTCGTGCTGTGCAACACCGACTCGCAGATCGACAAAGAGGCGACCTACCTGCAGATCGCGATCTCGGAGCACATGGCGGGCGTGATCCTGGCCGCGGCATCCGACCATACGAACCTCGACGACCTCCTGGCGACCGGGCGTCCCGTCGTCGCGGTCGACCGCGGAACCGGGTACGACATCGACGGTGTCGTCATGGCGAACCGCCCGGCGGGCCAGGCGGCGACTGAGTATCTCGTGCAGGCGGGCTATAAGCGGATCGCCTGCATCACCGGCCCGCAGCACATCGAGACCGCGCACGAACGTGCCCAGGGATGGCGTGCCGTGCTCACTCGGCACTGGCCCGACCTGGACGCCGATGAGCTGCTGCGCTACTCGACATTCCGCGTCGACGGCGGGCGCGAGGTGATGGAAGACCTGCTGAGCCTTCCCGAGCCGCCCGACGCGATCGTCGCGGCCAACAACCTGCTCGGCGTGGGCGCGATCCAGGTGCTCACCGAGCACGGTCTGACGCCGCCGAAGATCGGCGTCGCCGTCGTGGGCTCACTGCCGTTCACGACCCTTTCGCCGACCGCTGTGACCGTCGTGCGGCTGCCCGCGCGCCACATGGGCGTCACCGCGGCCAAGATGCTGCTGGAGCGCATCGGCGGCGACCGCCAGCCCGCCCGCACGGTGGTGCTGCGCAACGAGGTGCAGCCCGCCCACAGGGGCGCGCGCGACTGATCCGCGGTCTCTTTCATCCGGTTTCACCGGAATGGCGAGATTTATTCGGTTGAACATGAAATCGATTTCGCCTAGAGTGATCGCAGCCCATCGACGGATCGATTTAGGAGGATGCGATGGCCATGCGCTGCACCCTCGGTGTCGACATCGGAACGTCCAGCAGTAAGGGCGTCCTCGTCGCGGCCGACGGCGAGATCATCGCGACCGCGACCGTGGCGCACGACGTCGAGCGCCCCCGCGCCGGCTGGGTCGAGATGGACGGCGGCATCTGGTGGGACGAGTTCGTCCAGCTGGCCCGCGAGCTCCTCGCCGACGAGACCGCCCGTGCGCGCGGCGCCGTCGTCGCGGCGGTGGGTGTCAGCGGCATGGGGCCCTGCATCCTGCTCGCCGATGACGCCGACGTGCCCGTGCGCTCCGCGATCCTCTACGGAGTCGACACCAGAGCCACCGCCCAGGGCGAGCGGATGACGGCCGAGCTCGGCGAGTCCGAGATCGTGCGGGTCGGCGGGTCTACGCTCACCTCGCAGGCCGGCGGCCCCAAGATCGCGTGGATCGCGGACGAGGAGCCCGAGGCGTATTCGCGCGCACGGCGGCTGTTCATGCCCGCCTCGTGGCTCGCCCGCCACCTCACCGGCGCCTACGTACTCGACCACCAGTCCGCCAGCCAGGTCTCGCCGCTCTACGACGTCGAGGCCGAGGCGTGGCACCAGCCGTGGTGGGACCGCTACGCACCCGGCATCGAGGCGCCCCGCCTGGCCTGGGCGGGCGAGATCGCCGGCACCGTGACCGACGAAGCTGCGGCGCTGACCGGTCTTCCTTCCGGCACCCCCGTCATCGCGGGCACCATCGATGCGTGGACCGAGGCGGTCAGCATCGGCGCGCACGAGGTAGGCGATCTCATGCTGATGTACGGCACCACGATGTTCCTCGTCGCCACCGGCGACCGCACGCTGCGCACACCGTCGATGTGGACCACGGTCGGCGCATTCCCCGGCACCCGCAACCTCGCGGGCGGGCTCTCCACCTCCGGCGCGCTGACGGCGTGGCTGAAGGACCTGTTCGGCTCGGACTACTCCACGCTGCTGGCGGATGCCGCAGCATCCGTTCCCGGTGCGCACGGTCTCGTGATGCTGCCGTACTTCGCCGGCGAGCGCACGCCGATCATGGACCCGGATGCCCGTGGCGTGATCGTCGGGCTCACCCTGAGTCACACCCGCGGCGACCTGTACCGGGCCGCCCTCGAAGCCACCGCCCTCGGCGTACGCCACAACATCGAGACGATGCGCACCGCAGGTGCCGATATCCGCCGGATCGTCGCGGTCGGCGGCGGAACCCAGGGTTCGCTCTGGCTGCAGATCGTCTCGGACGTCACCGGCGTCGCCCAGCAGGTGCCGCGCGTCACGATCGGGGCGAGCTACGGCGCCGCCTTCCTCGCCGCCGCTGCGATCAGCGCGCCCGGCGAAGAGCCCCGCATCGCGGAGTGGAACCCGATCGTCACGACGGTCCATCCGCGACCCGAGACGGCCGCGCTCTACGACGACGCCTTCGAGCTCTACCTCGAGACCTATCGGGGCACTCAGCGCGTCGCACACGAACTTGCCGCCCGGCAACGCACAGAAGGAAACACACCATGAGCACCTACACTCTGCCGACCCGCGCGACTCGCCCCGAGACCGCGCCCCGGACGGCGTACCTCATCGCGAGCGGCGACCTGCGTGAGTCGGCCAACACGGCCGGTTGGGAGACCCAGGCGGCGATGGAGGCCGATGTCACGAAGGCGCTCGCCGACCTCGGCTGGAGCGTCATCCGGGCCAACGGCGTCGACCCGGCGACCGGGCACGGCTTCATCTCGAGCCAGCGCATGGGCATGGAGGTCTTCAAGGGCATTCCGACGGATGCTCCGCTCATCGTCGCCGAGGCGGTCTGGCAGTACTCGCACCACGTGCTCGCAGGTCTCCGCACCCACCAGGGTCCGATCCTCACCGTCGCGAACTTCGCCGGCGACTGGCCGGGGCTCGTCGGGCTGCTCGGCCTGAACGCCGGCATGACGAAGATGGGCACGGACTACTCGACCATCTGGTCGGTCGACTTCACCGATGAGTGGTTCAAGAACGGCCTGCGCGAGTGGGTCGAGACCGGGCACATCACGCACGACGCCTCGCACGTGCGCCCGCTGCCGGCGCTGCCGGACTCACCCGAAGTCGCGCTCGGTCGCGCGCTGGGCGACCAGCTGCTCGAGGAGAAGGCCATCATCGGCGTCTTCGACGAGGGCTGCATGGGCATGTACAACGCGATCTTCGACGACGAGCTGCTCAACCAGCTCGGCATCTACAAGGAGCGCCTGTCGCAGTCGGCGCTGTACGCCGAGATGCTGAAGGTCCCGGATGCCGAGGCCGACGCCATCGGCGCCTGGCTCATCGAGCGCGGCATGACGTTCAAGCTCGGCACCGACGAGGCGACCGAGCTGACCGAGACGCAGCTGCGGTGGCAGTACAAGATGTACATCGCCGCGCTGCGCATCGCCGATGACTTCGGGCTGGATGCCGTGGGCATCCAGTACCAGCAGGGACTGAAGGACCTGGTCCCGGCCTCCGATCTCGCCGAGGGCCTGCTCAACGCCACCGACCGCCCGCCGGTGACCAGCCGCGACGGCTCGCGGGTGCTGCACGAGGGCCGCGCGTTCCCGCACTTCAACGAGGCCGACGAGGGTGTCGCCGTCGACGCGCTGGTGACCGACCGCGTGTGGACCGCGATGGGTCTGATCCCCGACAACACCCTGCACGACGTGCGCTGGGGCGAGGACTACGACGGCGACTTCGTCTGGGTCTACGAGATCTCCGGATCCGTCCCGGCATCGCACCTCGGCGGCTATGACAAGGCGGAGGGATGGCGGCAGCATCCGGTCTTCTTCCCGGCCGGCGGGTCGACCATCAACGGCGTCTCGCGCCCGGGTGAGATCGTCCTCAGCCGCGTCTACATCGCCGAGGGCGTGCTGCAGGCCGACATCTTCCGAGCGTCGGTCGTGGAGCTCCCGGCCGAGGAGACGCAGCGCCGCAAGGACGCGACCAACCCGGAGTGGCCCATCGCCCACGTCGTGCTGCACGGCGTCAGCCGCGACCAGTTCATGGCCCGCCACAAGGCGAACCACGCACAGCTCGTGTACGCGCCCGACGCCGAGACGGCCGACAAGGCCTTGATCGCGAAGGCCGCGATGCTGGACCGCCTCGGGGTCAAGGTCCACCTCGCCGGCGACGTCACGATCTGACCGACTCGTAGAACGCGGCAAACCCTGATCGGTTTGCCGCGTTCTGCCGCGTCGCCCGGGGCTTGAGATCCCGGTTCAGGCTGATGCTTGGGGGTTGAGGTCGCTCGCGCGGAGCGCCTCGAAGTCGCCGAGCGACACCTCGGCGTACTTGTACGACCAGTCGATGATGGCCTCGCCGGCGATCTGGCCGTTGCCGATATAGCCGGCGATCTCCCCCGACACCGGCGCCTGGCAGTGCGCACGGGCGAGCGTGATCGCACACGCCGTGGCGTACCGGCGGAACGGCGCGTCCTCGAGCGCCTCGACGTCGAACGACCCCTTCTTGTCGTGGAACTGCCGCACGAAGAACTCGCGGCCCCCGGGCCCCTCGACGGTGCCGAGGAACGGATCGGATACCGCTTGCAGCACCCGCTGCATCGCCACGATCCGACCGCCCTGGCCCACGGAGTTGATGATGTCCTCCAGCACCGGCGGCTGCTCGATCCCGCCGTACTCGACGAGCACCGACTGGTTGGCCTCCTTGGCCTGCAGCAGGAGCACGTTGTCGTCGCCGTCCTCGAACGCGATCAGGAAGCACCGCGTGCCGACGCTGCCGACCCCGACGACGCGCAGCACGAGGTCGACCGCCTTGTAGTGCGCGAGCACCACTTGGATGTCGATGTTCGCGGTGCGGGCGTACGCGAGCCCCAGCTCCTCGATCATCGCCGTGATCTCGGGGGGGACGTGCGTCATCGTCGGTGGCTGCTCGACGAAGCTCAGCACGTCGTTCTCGTCCCGGACGGTCAGCTTGCGCACCGCACGATCGGAGGTGCGCTTCTCGGCATCCTTCATCGCCGCCTTCAACGCGCGACGCGAAGCGCCGTCGAGCGAGGCGAAGGCCGAGGCGGGGTCGCTGTGCGAGAAGTACCGGTCCACCGGGCTGAGGCGCACGAATCCTCGGATGGCGCGGGCATACGCCTGCACGGCGGCCATCGCGGCATCCCGGATGACGGCGTCGTCCCGAGAGGTCTGCATGCCTCCCACGACGATGCTCGTGACGAGGCGTTTCACGTCCCACTCCCACGGCGCCCAGGCCGACTCGTCGAAGTCGTTGAGGTCGAAGACGAGCGTGCGCTGCGGCGAGGCGTAGAACCCGAAGTTGGAGACGTGCGCGTCGCCGCACGAGGCGACGAGGATGTCGCTGTTCGGATCGTTCGCGAGGTCGGCCGCCATCAGCGCCGCCGACCCGCGGAAGAAGGCGAAGGGGCTGGTCAGCATGCGCTCCATGCGCAGCGGCACGAGCTCCGGAAGACGGTCGGCATTCTGTGCGCGAATGATCCCGAGCGGGTCCCGCGGTACCGTCGAACGCTCGGCCAGCGTGCTGCGTGGGGTGGTCTTTCGGGCGGCCCGGCCGAGCGCCGACCGCTCCTCTTGCGACACCTTCGACTGCGAGTGGTAGCGACTCATGCGCTCATTGTCCCGTCATTCGCCTCCTTTGGGCAGTACCCTCGTGCCGTGACCACTGCTCCCGCCGTCGAGACGCGCGCCGCCCGCCCCCTGCCCGCTTCGTCGGAGGGTTTCGGCTCGCAGCACCGCTCGCTCGAGTCGCTGTCGCTGGCCATCGCGGTCATCGCGTTCATCCTCGCGGCCGCCGTCGCCCTCCCCGTCTTCAAGCTGCAGGCCGCACCCATCTCGGGAGAGGGATCGATCGGGCAGTACGCCGCCATCGCCTCCGCCGTCGTCGCGGTCCTCGCCTTCATCGCGGGCCGGTACGTCGTTCGTCACCCCGGCCGGCGGCTCACGGTGCTGGACATCCTGGATGTCGCGGCCCTGGCATTCGCGCACGCCATCATCGCGCTGCTGTCGTGGACGCTGCTCGGCGTGATCCTCGAGCACGGATTCATCGGGGCAGACGTCTTCCCGCTCCCGCTCCTGGTCCTGGCCGGCGCTTCGGCCGCGGTGACGGCGTACGTCGTGTTCTACTCCGCCACGCACATGGACCTCCAGCTGCTGGCCGTGGTGCTCGCGCTGTTCCTCGTCGAGGGCGTCATCGCCAGCATGCTGACCGCGAGCAACCCGGAGTGGTGGAAGGACAACCTCAGCGCCCTGGGCATGACGAACGACATCTCCTCGCTCGCGTTCAACCTCACGCTCATCATCGCCGGCATCCTCGTGACGACCCTCGCGCGGTATGCGACCCGGGACGTCCCGACGACGAACCCCCGCGGGGTGTTCTGGGTTCGACTGTGCCTGATCATCGTCGGCATCTTCCTCGCCTTGGTGGGAGTCTTCCCCGTCGACCAGTTCTTCGCCATCCACAACAGCGTCGCCACCGGGATGGTCGTGGCATACGGCGTCCTGGTCGTCATGATGCGTCGCTGGATTCCGGGGATGCCGCGGGCCTTCGCCACTCTCGGCTGGGCGTTCCTCGCCGTCGTCGTCGTGCTCGGCGTGTACTTCGCGATCGGTGTGTACACGCTGACCGCGGTCGAGCTGGTCGCCGGCATCCTGATCTTCACGTGGATCATCCTGTTCATCCGCAACGCGCACGCGCTCAGCGCCGATTCCGGCGCCGCAGACGCCAGGATGGACGCCTGATCGGCCCTGCGGCGAGGCGTCCTGGTGCGTACTCGGTCAGGCCCTAGAGTTCGGGAATGACCGAGGAGGAGTGGCACAAGGCGACCTATTGGCCGCTGATCGTCGCCTCGATGCTCTTCATCGTCGCGTACTCGTGGCAGGTCATCTTCGACCTCACCGGCCCCGCCTCTGTCGTGGCGCGCTCGGTGATGGCAGTGACCTGGCTCATGTTCGCGGCCGACTACATCGCGCGGCTGAAGCTGGCACACCCCCGCGGGCCGTGGTTCCGCAAGCACATCTTCGACCTGCTGGTGGTCCTCCTCCCGGCGCTCAAGCCGCTGCGCCTCCTGAAGGCGCTCACCCTCGTCAGCGTGCTGCACCGCACCGTGGGCACCGCCCTGCGCAGCCGCATCGCCATCTACGGCGCCGGTGCGGCGGTCATCCTGATCTGGATGACGTCCCTTGCGGAGCTCGATGCCGAGCGTGGCGCTCCCGGGGCGAACATCGAGACCTTCCCGGATGCGATCTGGTGGTCGTTCGTCACGCTGACGACGGTGGGCTACGGCGACTTCTACCCGGTGACAGGCTGGGGGCGCACCGTCGCCGTGCTGCTGATGGTCGGCGGCGTGACCGTCGTCGGCATCGTCACGGCGACCCTGGCCTCGTGGGTCATCGAGCGGGCCGCGATCGGTCACGACGACGAAGAGCCCGCGACCCGCAAGCAGGTGCGCGACGTGTCGCAGCAGATCACCGCTCTGACGGCGCGGCTCGGAGACACCCCGGACCAGCGCTGAGCCGGTCTCCGCTCACACCGCGTCGGACGGCGTGAGCGGCGGCGTGACGCTGGTGACCACGGCCTTCAACCCGCCCGTCTCCAGCGCGGCGGCGACCGCGACGACGACATCCGCCGTCACCGGAACCGCGTGCAGCGGATGATGCCAGTACTGCAGCCGCGCGGTCAGCCGGTCGGGCGACACCGCGGTGGCGAGACCCCGCGGGTGCTCGCGCTGGTGCACGCCGTCGACGGATGCCGCGGCATCCGTCAGCACCGTCATGAGCTCTTCGACCGACCGGTCGCCGCGCTCGGTGCGCACGTGCACCTCGCTGCGTCGTGCGCCGTGAGTGGAGTCGTTGACGATGGGGTTGCTCAGCATCATCGAGTTGGGCGCGTGCACGGTGCGGCCGTCGACCGTGACGAACACGACGGAGCGGGAGTTGAGCTCGATGACCGTCCCCGCCAGAACGCCGTCCAGCGCCTCGATCTGGATCTCGTCGCCGACCTTGACGGGATGACGGGTCTGGATGATCACGCCGGCGGCGAAGTTGTCGGCGATGCCGCGCAGCACGAGCACGATCACGACGGCCAGGATGATGACCATCGCCAGCAAGGGCTGCACGTTGGCGCCCATCAGGGCGAGCCCTACGCCGATCGCCAGCAGGATGACCGTGTACGACGCGAACCGAGACGCGAACTGGGCCATCGACTCCGAGATGCCCTTGGCGCGGTGCGCCAGTGCCAGGACTCCCCTGCGGGCGAGCCGGGAGAGGATCCATCCCACGATCACCACGATGAGGGCGAGAACGACGTTCCACCAGTCGACGGAGTCGGGGACGAACTGCGAGAAATCCACGCGCTCACCCTATGGCGCGACGAAGTGCCAGGGCCGTCGGCTCACCGCGGTGTCGGCTGTGGGCGGCCCGGGCGGGCGGCGCGCCCTCGGAGTGGCGTCGCTCGCGATCGCTAATCTGGCGAGGTGAAACGCGCCCCTGCTCCGGTTCCTCCAGCGGCTGCGCCGGCGCTCTCCCCGATGCTGCGGGTGCTCCTCGGCCTCGCCGCGGCCGTGATCGCGCTGGCCGGGATGTCCTTCGCCCGCGAGCTGGTCGGCCCGCTGGTGCTGGCTGGCGTCATCGTCATCATCTGCCACCCGCTGCGCTACCCGCTGCTGCGCTGGGGATGGCCGCGCTGGGCGGCGACGACCGGCGTCATCGTCCTGGGCTACCTGATCCTCGGTGTCCTTGCCGCGCTGATGTTCTTCGCCGGCACCCAGTTCGTCCGTCTGGTCGGCTCCTACGCCGATGAGCTGCAGGCCTCGGCGCAGAGCTTCATCGCCTGGTTGCAGTCGGTCGGGCTCGATACGCAGGCAGCGGATGCCGCCGCCGGCGCGCTGGATCCGTCGAACCTCGTCGCGATCGCGACGTCGCTCGGCGGGGCGGCGCTCAACGTGCTGACCGCGTTCTTCTTCGTGCTGGCCTACGTCATCTTCATGGCCGCGGACGGGGCGCGCTACGCCCGGGCCGAGGCGCAGTTCGGTGCCGGCATCCGTCCCACCGTGCAGCGATTCACCTCCTTCAATACAGGTGTACGTCGCTACTACATCGTCAACGCCTCCTTCGGAGCCGTCGTGGCGATCATCGACGGCCTGGCACTGTGGGCCCTCGGGGTGCCCGCGCCGGTGGTGTGGGCGATCCTCGCGTTCGTGACCAACTTCGTGCCGAACATCGGCTTCGTGCTCGGGGTCATCCCGCCCGCCGTGCTCGCGCTGGTCGTCGGCGGATGGCCGCTGATGCTCGCGGTCGTGGCCATCTACTGCATCGTCAACGTGACGCTGCAGGTGCTGATCCAGCCCAAGTTCGTCAGCGACGCGGTCAACCTCAGCCTGACCCTGAGCTTCTTCTCCGTCATCTTCTGGACCTTCATCATCGGGCCGCTCGGGGCGATCCTCTCGATCCCCCTCACGCTCATGGTGCGCGCGCTGATCCTGGAAGGCGACCCGGGGACGCGATGGCTGCGCTGGCTCTCCGGTGACACGGATGCCGCGAAGCTCGAGCCCCCTCGGGGCTGACGAGCCACCCGTTCGACTCATAGAGTGACAAGTGAGGCGTGCCGTCGCAGCCGCCCTGATTCATAGGAGTGTCATGCCCGACGACGTCCAGCGTTCCCAGCTCCCGGTACCCGACCTCGCCTACACCGGCACGGTCACGTACGACGCGACAGATCCGGACACGCACTATCCGCCGATCACGCCGATCCGGCCGCCGGCCGGGGCACCGAACGTTCTGGTCGTGCTCATCGACGACACCGGGTTCGGGGCCTCCAGCGCCTTCGGCGGCCCGGTGCACACACCGACCTTCGAGCGCATCGCCGCGAAGGGTCTCAAGTACACGCGCTTCCACACCACGGCTCTGTGCTCTCCGACGCGTGCCGCCCTGCTGAGCGGCCGCAACCACCACACCGTCGGCATGGGCGGCATCACCGAGATCGCCACCTCCGCCCCCGGCTACAGCTCGTTGCGCCCCAACAACTGCGCACCCCTCGCCGAGACGCTCAAGCTCAACGGCTACAGCACGTCGCAGTTCGGCAAGTGTCACGAGGTGCCGGTCTGGGAGTCGAGCCCGATGGGGCCGTTCGACCACTGGCCGAGCCCGGGCAACGGCTTCGAGTACTTCTACGGCTTCATCGGCGGCGAGACCAACCAGTGGTACCCGGCGATCTACGAGAACACGTCGCCGGTCGAGCCGTGGGGGACGCCCGAAGAGGGCTACCACTTCATGGGCGACATGACCGACAAGGCGATCGGGTGGATGAAGCAGCGCAAGTCGCTGACGCCCGACAAACCGTTCTTCACCTACTTCGCGCCCGGCGCGACGCACGCTCCCCACCACGTCCCGGAGGAGTGGGCCGACAAGTACAAGGGCAAGTTCGACCAGGGCTGGGATGCCGTGCGCCGGGAGACGTTCGCCCGCCAGAAGGACCTCGGCGTGATCGGCGCGGACTCGGTGCTGACCGAGCGCAGCCCCGGCATCCCCGCGTGGGACGAGATGAACCCCGAACTGCACCCCGTGCTCGCCCGCGAGATGGAGGTCTACGCGGGCTACCTCGAGTACGCCGATCACCACGTCGGCCGGCTCATCGACGCGCTCGAGGAGCTCGGCGAACTCGACAACACGCTCGTCTACGTCATCATCGGCGACAACGGCGCCTCAGCCGAGGGCACGATGAAGGGCACCACGAACGAGGGCTTCGTCATCAACCACATGGACGCGATGGAGGATGACGCGTACATGATCGCCCACAAGGACGAGCTGGGCACCCCGCAGTCGTACAACCACTACGCCATCGGCTGGGCGCACGCGATGGACACGCCCTACCAGTGGACCAAGCAGGTCGCCTCGCACTGGGGCGGCACGCGTAACGGCACGATCGTGTCGTGGCCGAACGGGATCGAGGCGCGCGGCGAGATCCGCAACCAGTTCGCGCACGTGATCGATGTCGCCCCGACCGTGCTCGCGGCGGCCGGCATCCCCGAGCCGTCCTCGGTGAACGGCGTGACGCAGCGTCCCTACGAGGGCACGCCGATGAACTACTCGTTCGACGACGGCGCAGCCGACGAGCAGCACACCACCCAGTACTTCGAGATGCTCGGCAACCGCGCCATCTTCCACAAGGGCTGGGTCGCCTGCGCGAAGCACAAGGACCCGTGGCTCGCCTCCTCGCACGGGCTCGACGACGACGTCTGGGAGCTCTACAACGTCGAGGAGGACTGGACCCAGTCGAACGACCTCGCCGCGGAGCACCCGGACAAGCTCGCCGAGCTGCAGCGGCTGTTCCTGATCCAGGCCGCGCGCTTCAGCGTGCTGCCGATCGACATCCGCTCGGCGGAGCGCTTCAACTCCGAGATCGCCGGACGCCCCGAGCTCGTCAAAGGCACCTCCCAGACGCTCTACACGGGCATGAAGCGGCTGAGCGAGAACTCGGTGATCAACCTCAAGAACAAGTCGTTCACAGTGACGGCCGCGATCACCGTTCCGGATGCCGGGGCCGAGGGCGTGCTGATCGCCCAGGGCGGCTCGTACGGCGGCTGGAGCTTCTACGCCCACGATGGCGGGCTGCGGTTCGCCTACAACATCCTCGGGATCAAGACGGATGTGGTGTCGGGTGACGTCAAGCTCGACGCCGGGCAGCACGAGGTGCGCGCGCACTTCGCCTACGAAGGTGGCGGCGTGGGCAAGGGCGGCACCGTCTCGATCTACGACGGCGAAGAGCTCGTGGCTGAGGGCAAGGTCGAGCGGACCCTGCCGTTCATGTACTCGATGGACGAGACCGTCGACATCGGCGAGGACGTGGCCTCGCCCGTGTCACCCGACTACGGCCCGCGCGACAACGGATTCACGGGCTCGATCGGCTGGGTGCGACTGGACGCCGGCGATGACGACCACTCGCACCACGCCGATCCGGATCACCTGATGAAGATCGCGATGACGCGGCAGTAGTCCGACTACTCGGACCAGACGGCCAGCTCGTTGCCCGCGGGGTCGGTGAAATGAAACCGCCGACCCCCGGGGAACGCGTACGTGTCGTGCAGGATGACGCCACCGGCATCCGTCACCCTGGCCTTCGCCGCGTCGAGATCGTCGACGTAGATCACGGTGAGCGGCATCTTCTGCTGGAGCTCATCGGGCACGGCGTTGATGCCGGCGACGGTGCCGCTGTCGGCGGTGTCGACGTACTGGCCGTAGTCGGTGAACGCCCAGTCGAACGCCCGCTCGTAGAACGAACGCGTGGCCGCGAGCTCGGCGGTCGCGGCGGGGAACTCGATGAGATCGATCTGGTTGTGGGTCGGCATACCTCCAGGGATACACCGCATCCCCGACATGCGCACAGGTCGTGATGGCAGGTTCACCCGATACGGGTGACGTCCTCTCCTCGTGCTCGGGAATAGCGTGCACACGCTGACTCCCGAGGAGAGGAACCGAAATGACGGTCGACCGCCATGCACGGACCATGCTGCCCATCCCCGACCGCCCCGCACCGGGGCTGACGACCTACGACGCCAAGAACCCTGACACGTCGTATCCGCCGATCACGCCTTTGATGCCCCCTGCGGGTGCTCCGAACGTCATCATCATCCTGGTCGACGACGTCGGCTTCGGCGCGTCCAGCGCGTTCGGCGGCCCGTGCCGCACACCGAACGCCGAGAAGCTGGCCGCGGGTGGGCTCAAGTTCAATCGGTTCCACACCACCGCGCTGTGCGCGCCCACCCGCCAGGCGATGCTCACCGGACGCAACCACCACTCGGTCGGCATGGGCAGCATCACGGAGACGGCGACCTCGGCGCCGGGCATGAACTCGATGCGCCCCAACACCAAGGCGCCGCTGGCCATGACGCTCAAGCTCAACGGGTACTCCACGGCGCAGTTCGGCAAGTGCCACGAGGTCCCGGTCTGGCAGTCCTCGCCGATGGGGCCCTTCGATGCGTGGCCCTCGGCCGGCGGCGGGTTCGAGACGTTCTACGGTTTCATCGGCGGCGAGAACAACCAGTGGGAGCCCGCGCTGTATGACGGGACCACCCCGGTCGAGCCGCCCGCGACGCCGGAGGAGGGGTACCACCTCACCGAGGACCTCGCCGATCACGCGATCAGCTGGATCCGCACGCAGAAGGCGCTGATGCCGGAGAAGCCGTTCTTCGTCTACTTCGCGCCCGGCGCGACCCATGCGCCGCATCATGTGCCGGCGGAATGGCCGGAGAAATACAAGGGCCAGTTCGCGGGCGGGTGGGATGCCCAGCGGGTCAGCACGTTCGAGCGGCAGAAGGCGATGGGGGTCATCCCCGCCGATGCCGAGCTCACGCCGCGGAATGCGGAGGTCCCCGGGTGGGACGACATGCCCGACGAGATGAAGCCGGTCCTCGAGCGTGAGATGGAGGTGTACGCGGGGTTCCTCGAGCACACCGACCATCACATCGGACGCGTGATCGACGCCGTCGAGGATCTCGGCATCCTCGACAACACGATCATCTATTACATCATCGGCGACAACGGCGCCTCCGCGGAGGGCACCCTGAACGGTGCCTTCAACGAGATGGCGAACTTCAACGGCATGGCCGCGCTCGAGACGCCGGAGTTCATGCGGTCGAAGATGGATGAATTCGGCTCGCCCCTGTCGTACAACCACTACGCCGTCGGGTGGGCGTGGGCGATGGACAGCCCGTTCCAGTGGACCAAGCAGGTCGCGTCGCACTGGGGCGGCACCCGCAACGGCACCATCGTGCATTGGCCTGCCGGCATCTCCGAGCCGGGCGGGCAGCGCTCGCAGTTCACGCACTGCATCGATGTCGCCCCGACCATCCTCGAGGCCGCGGGACTGCCCGAACCCACCATGGTCAACGGCGTGCAGCAGTCGCCGATGGAGGGCACGAGCATGCTCTACGCCTTCAACGAAGCGGATGCCGCGGAGCGCCACGATCTGCAGTACTTCGAGATGTTCGGCAACCGCGGGATCTACTACAAGGGCTGGAGCGCGGTCACCAAGCACCGTACGCCGTGGATCATCGTGGGAGGCACGGTCCCGGCATTCGACGACGACGTCTGGGAGCTCTACGACGGCAGCGTGGACTTCAGTCAGGCCAGGGATCTCGCGGCCGAGCAGCCCGACCGTCTGCATGAGCTGCAGCGACTCTGGCTCATCGAGGCGGTCAAGTACAACGTGCTTCCCCTCGACGATCGCACGGGGGAGCGGCTCAATCCCGACCTCGCCGGGCGCCCCACGCTCATCCACGGGACGTCCCAGCTGCTGTTCGCGGGCATGGGTCGACTCTCGGAGAGCAGCGTGGTCAGCATCAAGAACAAGTCGTTCTCGGTGACCGCGGACGTCGATGTTCCGGCGGACGGCGCACACGGCGTCATCATCGCGCAGGGCGGTCGCTTCGGCGGATGGAGTCTGTACGTCGACGAAGGGGTCCTGAAGTTCGTCTACAACGTCCTCGGTATCCACCTGTTCACGACGACCGCGACAAGCGCTGTGCCGGAGGGGCGGCATCAGGTGCGGATGGAGTTCGCCTACGACGGCGGGGGTCTCGCCAAGGGCGGGGATGTGACCCTGTACTACGACGGCGCACCCGTCGGCAGCGGACGAGTCGAGCTCACCCAGCCGATGATCTTCTCCGCGGATGAGACGACCGATGTCGGCTACGAATCCGGGACGCCCGTCAGCCCCGACTACACGCCGCAGGGCAGCCGCTTCACCGGCAAGATCCAGTGGGTGCAGATCGACACGGGTGGCGACGACCACGACCACTTCATCGACCCGGACGAACGGATGCGCGTGGCGATGGCCCGGCAGTAGTCCGGTTGGAGAACCGCTACTCCAGGGCACGAAAGAACGGGGAGTCCGCCGAAGCCTGGGCGCGACTCCCCGTTCCGTGGTGGATCAGCTCAGGAGCTTCGCCTTCGCGGCGGAGAACTCCTCATCCGACAGGATGCCCTGCGAGTGCAGGGTGCCGAGCTGTCCGAGTTGGGCCATCAGGTCCGGAGCGGCGGCCGGAGCCGCCGGAGCGGCAGCGGGAGCCGCCGCCTGTGCGTTGGCGACGGCCTGGGCGGCAGCGGCGTCCATCGCCTGCTGTTGCTGCTGCGCCTCCCACGCCTGCTGTTCGGCGGCCTGATTCGCCTTGTTGGCCTGATGTGCGGACACGCCGCCCGCAACCGCGGTGGCGGTTCCGGCCACGACGGCCGTGCGTGCGGCCATCCCGATGAGTCCGGGGCGTCCCATTCTGCGAAGCATCGAGTTCTCCTTCAGCTGACGTGTTCGGATAGGTAGGCGTTGACGAGGGGAGCAGGGATGCCCTGACGTCCCACGACGAATCCTCCGGCGTCGTAGAGTGCCCCGGCGAATGCCTTCGCCCACAGCAGCTCGACGACGAGGATGGCGGCCGAGGCGCCGGCCGGCACGGTCTCCGCGAGCGCCGCGATGTCCTCCTCGCCCGCGAGGCCTTCGAGGTTCAGCGCGGGGGCGCCGTCGTCGATGGTGTCGGTGACCTCCAGCACCTCGAGATCGCCCTCGGCATCCCGTCTCACGAAGACGAGGTCGAGCAGGTTGACGGTACCGGTCGCGACGAGGTCGTCGATCGCCTGCAGGACGCCCGGACCCGGTCGGTCGCCCTCGAAGCCGATCGCGTAGAACTCGATCGGGCCGTAGTCGAATGTGGTCATGGATACCTCCGGTACAGCGGTCGTGCGGCCGCGTCGGTGCCTTTCGGCGGGTTGGTTGTGCCCAGCCTGATATCCGACGCGTGCGGGAGCGTCATCCAGAGTGGGTGATATCCGCGTGGGGGTTCCGCACGGGGAGAACGGAGTGGGGCGGCCTCCGAGATCGCCGGATCGGTGATCACGAGGGCCGCCCCACTGGGGACGAGCGCGCGCCCAGCGAGCGCAGACGGGCTCAGCCGGCGAGCGCCTTCGCCTTCAGCGCGTCATATTCGGTTGCGGTGATCGCACCCGAGTCCAGCAGCTGCTTGGCCTTGGCGATGTCATCCGCAGGACTGCTGCTGGACGAACCGGCGACCTGGCGGATGTACTCCGTCTGCGCCTGCTGCATGTCCATCGCCTGGGCGGTCGATCGCTTCGCCATGCTGTTGCCGCGGGCGATGAGGTAGACCAGGGCGGTCAGGAAGGGTACGAAGATGAGGAAGATGATCCACAGCGCCTTGAGCCACCCGTTGAGCTCATGGTCGCGGAAGATGTCTCCGATGATGCTGAAGATCACCATCAGGTAGGCGATGAACACGAAGAACCAGAAGAACCAGGCGATCCAAGACCAGAGGTCCATGTCAATCCAATCGTCGAGGGCGGGCGCGCTCGCTCGCCACTGACCCGAACGTAGAGCGGGGTGCGAGCGCTGCGCGTCACCCCATCCGGGTGAGACCTTCCGTCACGCGTCCTGCCGTGGATTCACAGAGACGACCTCGATGTGCACCTCATCGAGCATCCCGAGCAGTCCGAACAGCATCGCCTGATCCGTCACGGGACCGGTGATGCTCGTCAGACCGGAACCGGCCGTATCGATGGCGAATCCGTCGAGTGCGGCGATGAGCGACGGAGCCAGTCCGCCGCGGACCACGACCTCCATCACGCGTGCGGGCACCGGGGACCTCCTCATCGCGGAATTCAACAATCGACGGACAGCGATATCGTGTGATCCGATGGGTCGATTCGGCGTCATCCCTATGGGATGATTCTGATGTTCTCGCCCGGCCCCCTGGCGAAGAAAGCGGTGATCGATGCCGATTTCCCGCGCAGTCCCGCCCCACGCGGTGGACCGTCCGGCTCTGCGCTCGCGCCTGGACATCGGCATCGAAGCGCCGCTGACCCTCCTCGTGGCTCCGGCCGGCTCGGGCAAGACCGTGCTGCTGACTCAGTGGGTGGCATCGCTGCGGGACGTACGGGTGGCGTGGTTCGAGATGACCGGCGCCGACGACGACGCCGTGCGGTTCGCCCGGCGGTTCGTCGAAGGGCTGGCAGAGCTCGACCCGTGCCTGGCGGATCTGGGCGCGGCGCTCGGCAATGCCGGTGGCGGACTGGGCGAGCCGATGCTCGAGTCGCTCGCCGCCGCGTTCGCGGAGGTCGGGCAGACCGTGGTCGTGGTCTTCGACGACCTGCATCACCTCGCCAACACCGAGATCGTGTCCGACCTCTGGCGGCTCGTGGACCTGCTGCCGCCGCACGTCCACTTCGTCTTCTCCTCCCGGGTCGATCTCAAGCTCGGCTGGAGCCGGCACCGTCTGCAGCACGGGCTCGTCGAGATCCGCCAGGCCCAGCTCGCGTTCGACGCGGACAGCACGCGGCTGATGCTGGAGCGGATCACCCGGCTCCCGGTCGACGACGCCACGGCGGCCACCGTCGTGGAGCGCACCGAGGGCTGGGCCGCCGGCGTGCAGATGACCGGGCTGACGCTCAGGTTCCGCGACGACCCGGGGGAGATGTGGGAGGCGCTCGCCGAGAGCGATCGCCTGGCCGTCGACTACCTGAGCGAGGAGGTGCTCGACGCGCAGAGCGGGATGCGGCGGCGCGCGCTGCTGGATCTCTCGGTGCTCGACGAGATCAGTCCTCCGCTGGCGGAGGCGGTCGCGGGAGTCGCCGACGGCGATGCGTTCCTGCGTGAACTGCGCGACGAGTCGATGTTCGTCGTGGCGCTGGAGGGCCGACCCGGTCACTACCGGTTCCACCATCTGTTCCGCGACCTGCTGCGGTACCGCCTGCGGGCGGCCGATCCGAAAGCGGAATCCGCGCTGCTGGAGACGGCGGCGCAGTGGTACCTCGCCCAGGGCAACGTCGGCGCGGCGATCGAGTGCCTGCTGCGCGGACACTGCTGGGACCAGGCACTGGACATGATCCTCGCGCGCGGCCGCGAGGTCTACGAGCGCGGCGAATCGGCGACGGGCGCGCGCTGGCTGGCGCGGGTGCCCGCCACCGTCCGCGCCCAGCGCGTCGAGGCCGAGCTGCTCTACGCGATCCTGGAGGGCATGTCCGGCCGGGCCGCCCTGGCGGAGGACCTGCTGCGGGCGATCATCGCGCTTCCCGATGTGCCACCCGGGGTCGCGCTCGTCGCCCGGTCGTTCGTCTCGACCGGCGTCCAATTCCTGCCGCACCCCGAGGTGTACATGCAGGACGGGATGCTGGCGCTGGAGATGGCCGCGCAGTCGCCCACCGTCATCCCGCCCGATCTGATGCATCTCACCGACGTCGCGCTGCTGCAGGTGCTCGTGCGGGTCGCGGTCGCCCGTGCGCACCTCATGCTCGGCGACACGACCGCCGCCGTCCAGCTTCTGGAGAGCACGCTGGCCACCGAGGGTGGTCGATACGGCGCGTACCGGATCCACGGCCTCGGCAGCCTCGCCCTCGCACATGCCTGGGCGGGGAGGCTGACCCTGGCGACGGAACTGGCCGATGAGGCACTCGATCTCGCCCGCGAGCTGGATCTGCTGACACACCCTGGCCCGGCTGATGCCTACCTCGCGCGCGCGCTGGTGGCCATCCTCCGCGGCGAACCCGAGGCAGGTGCCTTCGCTGTGCACGAAGGGTATGTTCGGGCCTCCGCGAACTCGAGGACGCAGCTGATGTGGATCGCGCATGCGGAGTCGCTGGTGGTGGATCCGGACGGGTCCGACCCGGCCAAGGTGCCGCCGCCCGGGACGCCGCCGCCGATCGTGCAGGACGCCCTGCGCGCGCTCGCGCGTCGGAAGCAGCGCGTGGCGGGCAACGCCAGCATCGGAGTGGTCGCTGCGGCGACACCTGGCGCTTGGTCGCCGATGGCGTTCGAGGACATCGCTGCCCTGCTGAGCAAGGGGGATGCGGCGCGCGCGCGGGATCGGCTGGACATGGCGGATGCCGCGGATCCGGCGACGCCCGCATCGACCGTGGAACGCGGCATCCTGCGTGCCTGGCTCGCCGCGGTCGAGGAGCGTCCGTCAGAAGCGCGGGAGTACATCGTCGCCGCCCTGGATGCGGCGGAGGCGGAACAGCTCGTGCATCCGTTCCTCCGAGCCGGGGCAGAAGCGCTCGATCTCGTCGCGCGGCTTCCCGGCACCCCGTCCGGATTCCGGCGCGTCGTGCTCGATCGCTCCGCGACACTGCAGCATGTCGATGCGCCGCAGCTCATCGAGCCCCTCACCGGCCGTGAGATGGAATTGCTGGCGTACCTGCCGAGCCGGCTGACCAACGCCGAGCTCGCAGCGCGCTGCTTCGTATCCGTGAACACGGTCAAGACCCACATGGCGCACATCTATCGAAAGCTGGACGCGAGCGGGAGGGATGCCGCGATCGCCCGCGCCCGCGAACTCGGACTGCTGGACGCCAGGGATATCGCCCACATCGGGTGACCCGCCGCACGCGTGTCCGCAATACAGTGCGGCGCATGAGCGACACATCCGACGACTCCCCGCCCGACCCTGCCGGCACGGAACAGGCGACGGTCGCGGCCGCGCCGGAAGAACCTGCGTCCGCCGAACCGAGGCCCCGCCTGGGCATCCTCGCGGCCATCGAACGCCCGCTCGCGATCGCGTTCGTCGGCACCCTGGGCGTGCTCGCCGCGCTGCTGATCGGGTCGGCGATCGGCTCGATCACCTCGATCCTCGTCTACATCGTGCTGGCGCTGTTCGTCGCGCTGGGGCTGGACCCGATCGTGCAGGTGCTGCAGCGCCGCGGCCTCAAGCGCGGAGCGGGGATCGGCATCGTCTTCGGTGTCTTCGCGCTGCTCGTGGCGTGCTTCCTGATCTTCGTGCTGCCCCCCGTGCTCGCCCAGGTCGGGCAGTTCATCGCGTCGATCCCGCAAGCCATCTCCGACACCGTGCAGAGCGCCTGGTTCCTCGCCCTCCCCGCCGACTTCCAGGCCGCTGTCACCTCGGCCCTCGACCAGGCCTCGCACGCCCTCGGCAACCCGCAGGCGATCGCCGCCATCAGCGGTGGCGTGCTCGCCGTCGGGATCGGAGTGGCCAGCGCCATCTCCGCCGGGTTCATCATCGTCGCCCTCACCCTGTACTTCCTGGCCTCGCTCACCGGCATGAAGGAGGCCCTCTACTCGCTCGCGCCGGCTCGCGCCCGTCCGCAGCTGGCCCACCTCACCGAACGGGTCACCAAGTCGGTCGGCAGCTCTCTTCTCGGTTCCGTCATCCTCTCGGCGATCAACGCCGCGATCGTGTTCCTGCTGCACTTGTTCATCGGACTTCCCTTCCCCGCGCTGATGGCGGTCATCGCCTTCGTCATCACCCTGATCCCGCTGTTCGGCTCGGTCATCTTCTTGTTCATCGGCTCGATCGTCGCGCTGTTCACCAGCCCGACGCAGGCGCTGATCTTCGCGGTCTGCTACCTCATCTACATCCAGCTCGAGTCCTACGTCGTCAGCCCGCGCGTCATGAATCGCGCGATCGCGATCCCGGCGGCGCTCGTGCTCATCGGAGCAATGATCGGCGGCGCTCTGATGGGCATCATGGGAGTGCTCGTGGCCCTCCCGGTGATGGCGTCGATCCTTCTCATCATCCGCGAGGTGATCGTGCCGAAGCAGGATCTGAAGGTCTGAGGCGCACGCGACGAGGCTCCCGTGAAGGAGGGAAGCAGCTGCATGCAGCTGCATCTTTCCGCTTACGGCGTACACAAAGGGGTAGGAGCGTGTCCGGGGTTCGTCGTACCCTGTTCAAGCTCCATCGGACGCCGGGACCGGGCATCCGATCCTCGTTGAGCGCCAAAATCACACAACCTCGGAGACCCCGTGCTCGGAAAACTCCTCATCCGCTATCTCAAGGAGTATCGCTGGCTGCTGCTCGGCGTACTCGTCTTCCAATTCGCGTCCGCGATGGCATCGCTGTATCTGCCGCGCCTGAACGCGAACATCATCGACCAGGGCGTGGCCCAGGGTGACACCGCCTACATCTGGTCGACGGGCATCCTCATGCTGGTGATCTCGCTGGGTCAGATCACCGCGTCGATCATCGCCACCTACTTCGCCGCCCGCGCCGCCATGGCCGCCGGCCGCGACATCCGTCGTGACGTCTACGAGAAGGTCAGCGGGTTCTCGGAGCGCGAGGTCTCGCAGTTCGGCCCGGGCTCGCTCATCACCCGCAACACGAACGACGTGCAGCAGGTGCAGATGCTGGCCATGATGGGCGCCACCATGCTCGTCACGGCTCCGCTGCTCGCGATCGGCGGCGTGATCATGGCGCTCCAGCAGGATGTCGGACTCAGCTGGCTCATCGCCGTGTCCGTCCCCGTGCTGCTCGTGCTCGTCGCGTTGATCATCAGCCGCATGGTGCCGCTGTTCCGCAGCTTCCAGACGAAGCTCGACGCGGTCAACCGCATCATGCGCGAGCAGCTCACGGGTGTTCGTGTCGTGCGGGCCTTCGTGCGCGAAGACATCGAGGAGGAGCGCTTCCGCGGAGCCAACACCGACATCATGGTCGTCGGGCGCAAGGTCGGATCGCTCTTCGTGCTCATGTTCCCGCTCGCGATGCTGGTGCTGAACGTGACCGTCGTCGGCGTGATCTGGTTCGGCGGAATCCAGGTGGATGCCGGCAATGTCGAGATCGGCACGCTCTTCGCGTTCATGCAGTACGTCGGTCAGATCCTCATGGGCGTGCTGATGGCGACCTTCATGACGATCATGATCCCGCGCGCCGCGGTCTCCGCAGAGCGCATCAGCGAGGTGCTGGCCAGCGAGTCGACGCTCACGCGCGCCGAGAACCCGGTGACCGTCTTCTCCGCTCCCGGCACGGTACAGTTCGACAACGTCGAGTTCACCTACCCCGGTGCCGAGACGCCGGTGCTCCAGGGCATCAGCTTCGGGGCCGCTCCGGGCGAGACCGTCGCGATCGTCGGCTCGACCGGTTCGGGCAAGACCACGCTGGTCTCCCTGCTCCCGCGCCTGTTCGACGTGACCGGCGGCAGTGTGCGCGTCGGCGGGGTGGATGTGCGCGAGGCCGACCTCGATCACCTCTGGACGAGCATCGGGCTCGTGCCGCAGCGTCCGTTCCTGTTCACCGGAACGGTCGCGTCGAACCTGCGGTTCGGCCGCGAAGAGGCTACCGACGAAGAGCTGTGGCACGCGCTGGAGATCGCGCAGGGCAAGGACTTCGTCGAGGAGATGGAGGGGCAGCTCGAGGCGCGCATCGCGCAGGGCGGCACCAACGTCTCCGGCGGCCAGCGTCAGCGCCTCGCGATCGCACGTGCGATCGTGCACCGGCCCGACATCCTGGTCTTCGACGACTCCTTCTCCGCCCTGGACCTCACCACCGACGCCCGGCTCCGCCAGGCACTGTGGCGGGAGCTGCCGGAGGTCACCAAGATCGTCGTCGCGCAGCGCGTGTCGACCATCACCGACGCCGATCGCATCGTCGTGCTCGAAGACGGGCAGATGGTGGGACTCGGAACCCACGAGGAACTGTTGAATACGAACGAGACCTATAAAGAGATCGTCGAGTCGCAGCTGGGGGTGGAAGCATGAGCACCCCTGATCTCCTCTCAGAGGAAGAGCGTCTCGAACTCGAGCTCGCCGAGCAGGCTCGCCTGAACTCCGGCGACTGGGACAGCGTCAAGCCCGGCAAGGCCGACAACTTCGGTCGGAGCTTCGGTCGGATGATCGGCCTGCTCAAGCCGCACGCCCTCGCCTTCACCTTCGTGTCGATCCTGGGCGCGATCGGTGTGGTGCTGGCCGTCATCGCGCCGAAGATCCTCGGTCAGGCGACGAACATCATCTTCGAAGGCGTCGTCTCCAACACGCTGGCGGGCTCGTTCCCGGCCGGCACGTCGCAGGCCGACGTCGTGGCTGCGCTGAACGCCGCGGGGCAGACCGACCAGGCGAACATGGTCGCCGCCATGGACAACTTCGCGGTGGGCGCGGGCGTCGACTTCGACCAGCTGCGCATGGTGATCGTCGCCGTGCTCGCGATCTACGTCGCCTCGGCATTCCTGACCTGGATCCAGGGCTTCGTCATCAACATCATCATGGTGCGCACGATGTGGCGCCTGCGCGAGTCGGTGGAGGCGAAGATCAACCGGCTGCCGCTGTCGTACTTCGACAAGGTGCAGCGCGGTGAGCTGATCTCCAGGGTCACCAACGACATCGACAACATCACCCAGACGATGCAGCAGTCGCTCTCCACGGTCGTCACCTCGGTGCTGACCGTCGTGGGTGTGCTCATCATGATGTTCTCGATCTCCTGGCAACTCGCCCTGGTGGCACTGGTCTCGCTCCCGCTGATGGCCGTGATCTTCGGCATCATCGGTCCGAAGTCGCAGAAGGCATTCGGCATCCAGTGGCGCAAGGTCGGCCGCCTGAACGCGCGCGTCGAGGAGTCCTTCTCCGGCCACGCACTCGTCAAGGTCTTCGGACGCGAGGCCGACTCGCGCGAGAAGTTCCAGGTCGAGAACGAGGAGCTCTACCAGGCCAGCTTCAAGGCGCAGTTCCTCTCCGGCATGATCATGCCCGGCATGATGTTCATCGGAAACCTCACTTACGTGGGGATCGCGGTGCTCGGCGGGCTCATGGTCGCCAACGGCCAGCTCCGACTGGGCGACGTGCAGGCGTTCATCCAGTACTCGCAGCAGTTCACCCAGCCGCTCTCGGAGCTCGGTGGCATGGCGGCGGTCGTGCAGTCCGGCACCGCGTCGGCGGAGCGCGTCTTCGAGCTGCTGGATGCTGAGGAGCAGGAGCCGGATTCACCCGACGCTCCTGAGCTCGGTTCGGGCAAGGGCGTCATCGAGTTCCAGAACGTCAAGTTCTCCTACACGCCGGAGCGTCCGCTCATCACGGACCTGTCGTTCCGGGTCGAGCCCGGGCAGACGGTCGCGATCGTGGGCCCGACCGGTGCGGGCAAGACGACCCTCGTGAACCTCATCATGCGGTTCTACGAACTGGACGGCGGGCGCATCCTGCTCGACGGCCAGGACATCGCCGAGCTCACCCGCGACGACGTGCGCATGCGCACGGGAATGGTGCTGCAGGATCCGTGGCTGTTCGCCGGAACGATTCGCGACAACATCCGGTACGGGCGCGAGTCGGCGACGGACGAGGAGATCGTGGATGCCGCCAAGGCGACGCGCGTCGACCGCTTCGTGCACTCGCTGCCCGAGGGGTACGACACCGTGCTCGACGAGGACGCCTCCAACGTCTCGGCCGGAGAGAAGCAGCTCATCACCATCGCCCGAGCGTTCGTCGCGCAGCCGTCGGTGCTGATCCTCGACGAGGCCACCTCGTCGGTCGACACCCGCACCGAGCTGCTCCTGCAGCACGCGATGGCGGCGCTGCGCGAGGGGCGGACGTCGTTCGTCATCGCGCACCGCCTGTCCACGATCCGCGACGCCGACCTCATCCTCGTGATGGAGCACGGCGACATCGTGGAGAAGGGCAGCCACGAGGAGCTCATCGCCGCGCAGGGCGCCTACTGGCGCCTCTACCAGTCGCAGTTCGAGCAGGCCGCGACCGATCTGGATGCGGTCGTCGGAGAGCTCGAACGTGATCTGGAGGGCACCGAACCCGCACTCGCGGGCGCGGGCGGCGCCGAAGAATCGGGCGACACCGGAGGCGCCGCCGGTTGATCGGGCCGGAGGGGTGGGACGATGCCGTAATGACTTCGTCTCTCCCCTCCTGGCGCGACACCTCGACGCGCACCCGCATCATCGAGTTCGTCGACGCCGTCAGCGGAGACGGACCCGAGGCCGTTCCCGTGTCCGAGCGGATCGCGGTGTTCGACAATGACGGCACGCTCTGGACAGAGAAGCCGATGCCGACCCAGCTCGCGTACATCGTGGAGCAGTGGGCCGCCGCGGCGAAAGCCGATCCGGCGTTGGCCGAGCAGCAGCCCTACCGCGGTGTCGTCGACGGCGACCTGAGCTGGCTCGGCGGAGCGATCGAGAAGCACTACGCGGGCGACGACGCCGACCTGAAGGTCATGATCGGGGCGATGCTCGGCCTTACCGTCGACGTCCCGGTCGACGAGTACGCCACGGCGGTCGCCGACTTCTACCGCGAGGCACTGCATCCGACGCTGCGCCGACCCTACGCCGAAGCGGTCTACCAGCCGATGCTCGAGCTGCTCCGCCACCTCGAGCAGCACGGGTTCACCTGTTACATCGTCTCGGGCGGCGACCGCGACTTCATGCGCCCCATGACCGAGGACTACTACGGCATCCCTCCCGAGCGCGTGATCGGGTCCGCGCTGGGGCTCACGTACGACGGCGCGGCGAATGCCGTGAAGTACGGGGCATCCTTCTCGTTCATGGATGACGGACCCGAGAAGCCGGTGCGGATCTGGTCGCGCATCGGGCGTCGTCCGCTCCTCGCGGTCGGCAACTCCAACGGCGACCTGCCCATGCTGCGGTTCGCGCACGCTGACGGGCGGGAAGGTCTGAGCCTGCTGATCCACCACGACGACGACACGGGGCGCGGGGACTCGCCCTACGACAAGGGCGCGGAAGAGGCGCTGGCCGCTGCCCAAGACGGGTCGATCGTGCGCGTGAGCGTCAAGGACGACTGGTCCACGGTGTTCCCCGACCCTCGCCCCGCCACTGACGGCGACGCGGCGTGACCGCTCCAGCGACGCCGCGTCCGCGCGCGCCCTGGCTGCTGCCCACCTTCGCCCGCTACCAGCGCTCGTGGCTGATGCCCGACATCGTCGGCGGCATCTCGGCCGGCGCCGTGGTGGTGCCGCAGGCGATGGCGTACGCCACGATCGCGAACCTGCCGGTGCAGATCGGCCTCTACACCTGCATCGTGCCGATGTTCGTCTACGCCATGCTCGGCGGATCCCGTGCCATGAGCGTGTCGACGACCTCGACGATCGCGACTCTCACCGCCACCACCCTCGTCTCGGCCGGCGTCGCCGCCGGGTCGGACGACGCGCTCGGCTCGCTCATGATGCTCACCCTGCTGGTCGGGGCGATCCTGCTGCTCGCGCGGCTCTTCCGGCTCGGGTCGCTGGTCGAGAACATCAGCGGGGCGACGGTGCTCGGCCTGAAGATCGGTGTCGGGGCGACGGTAGCCGTGGGTCAGCTCCCGAAGCTCCTCGGCGAAACGTTCAACTTCTCCGGGCACGGGTTCCTCCGCTCCCTCGCGGCCGTCGGCGAGGCCTTCCAGAGCGTGAACTGGCCGACCGTCGTGCTCTCGGCGTCCTCGATCGCGATCCTGCTCGTGCTGAAGCGGTTCGCGCCGAAGGTGCCCGGCGCGCTCATCGTCGTGGTCGGCGGCATCCTGCTCGTCGCCTTCGCCGGACTCGAAGATCTCGGCGTCGACCTGATCGCCCCCGTCCCGGGCGGACTGCCGGTGCTCGGGCTTCCCGACTTCTCGCAGATCGCCACCCTCGTGCCGGGGGCTCTGGCCATCGCCGTGATGGCGTTCCTGGAATCCGCCGCGGTGGCACGCGGCATCCGCAAGGCGACCGAACCGCAGATCGACAGCGACCAGGAGCTCCTGGCGACCGGTGCCGCCAACGTCGTCGGAGCCTTCTTCACGACGATGCCCGCCGCCGGCGGCTTCTCGCAGAGCGCGGTCAACCAGAGCGCCGGTGCGAAGACGCAGCTGTCGACGTTCGTGACGGTCGCCCTTGCGATCCTCGTGGCGCTGTTCCTCGGGCCGGTCCTGAGCCTCCTGCCGGAGGCGACGCTGGCCTCGATGGTGTTCGTGGCGGTGATCGGGCTGATCAACATCCCCGAGCTCATCCGATGGGCGCACATCAGCCGGGTGGACTTCTGGATCGCGACCGTCGTCGCCGTCATCGGACTGACGGCGGGCCTGCTGGCCGCCGTCGCGGTCGGGGTCGTCGTGACCCTCGTGCTCGTGCTGCGCGAGCTCAACATCCCCAAGCTCACGATCGTCGGACGTGCCGGCGACGCCATCGCCATCCATCTGGGGCGCGCGCTCTACACGGCCAACGCGCTTGCCAACGAACGGGCGATCATCGCGCTGACCACGAGCCAGGAGTCACCCGTCACCGCGGTCGTGCTCGACCTGCAGCGCATGGAGATCCTCTCGATCACCGTGCTGGACGCCCTCACCGACCTCGATCGCGAATTCACGCAGCTGGGCATCGTGCTGCATCTGGCGGCGCTGCCCGACACCGCCACCGTCGTCGCCGTGAAGGTGGAGTGGTTCCGCGAGTTGCAGGCCGCAGGACGCGTGCACGACACCACCGAGGCGGGACTCGCGGCCACCGGGCTCCCCTAGCCGCGGACGGGTGCGGGAAGGCCCGACCCGGTCCCGCGGCCGCAGGGCTCTGAGTCGGACTAGACGTCCCGCGCGCAGCGGAAGCCGATGTGCGTGGTCGCCGTGTCGTCGGCCTGCGGGGAGCGGGCCGCGGGACGGAAGCGCAGGCAGTAGTCCGGTGAGCAGAGGTACGAGCCGCCCTTGAGCACACGGCGCGGGATGCGGGATCCGGGCTCCGCGCTGGCCACCGACAGTAGGTTCGCGCGCTTCTCGGCGTCGACCGGCGTCGCCCCCGGGACGAGGTGCCGGGTCGTGTAGAAGTCGCTGGTCCACTCCCAGACGTTGCCGATCATGTCGAACAGTCCGTAGCCGTTCGCCGGGTACGAACCCACCGGTGCCGTGCCGGCGCCGTGCGCGCCGCGGTTGTCGTACGGGAAGCTGCCGAGCCACGAGTTGGCCTGCGCCACACCGTCGGGATAGGCGTCCTCGCCCCACGCGAACCGGGCGCCGTCGACCCCGCCGCGCGCGGCGAACTCGTGCTCCACCTCGGTGGGCAGGCGCATCCCACGCCAGGCGGCGTAGGCCGAGGCGTCCTCGAACGACACCTGCACGACGGGATGCCGCATCCGCTCGTCGATGGAGGATCCGAGGCCCTCGGGCTGACGCCACTGCGCGCCGGGCTCCCAGCGCCACCACTGCCGCCAGTCGTCGAGGTTGACGGGACCGGGCGTCGGAGTGAAGACCAGGGCGCCCGGGACGAGGTCCTCGGCAGCCACGCCGGGATAGTCCGCAGCGTTCATCGGCCGCTCGGCGACCGTGACGTATCCCGTCGCCTCGACGAAGGCGGCGAAGTCCTCGTTGGTGACCGGGTACCGGTCGATCTCGAAATCGCCGACGGTGCGCTCGTGCACCGGGCGCTCGTCGGGGTAGAACTCCTCGGAGCCCATGCGGAAAGTGCCGCCGATGATCCGGACCATGTCATTCACGGGTTCACGCTATCGCTCGCCCGGCTCGGAGCGTGCCCGCGCCGGTAGACCCACACGGCTCCGAGCTTGGAGACCAGGATCGCGACCAGCGCCATGATGGCGAGCGGGCTGAGCACGATCCCGAGGGCGAGCGGGAGGAGTTGAAGGATCAGGTCACCCATGCGCGGCCACCCCCGGGATCGTGCGGACGGTCATCCGAGCAGTCGGGCCTTCGCGGTGGCGAACTCGGCGTCGGTCAGCACTCCGGCGTCCTTCAGCGCGGCGAGCTTCTGCAGCTCACCCACGATGTCGACGGCGGGCACTGCGGCGACGGGAGCCGGAGCGGCCTGGGCCTGCGACTGGTAGACCGCCTGCTGTGCGGCGGCCTCCATCGCGGCCTGCTGCTGCTGGGCCTCGTACGCGGCGGCCTGCTGCTGCTGTTCGGCCTTGTTCTGCTGCGAGCCGCGCATCGCGCCGCTGACGGCGGTTGCGGTGCCGGCCACGACGGCGGTGCGGGCGGCGAGCCCGAGCAGTCCGGGACGTCCGAATCGACGGATCATGCTTCCTCCTCCTGCGCGGCCTCGACCAGCGCGTTGACGACGGGCGCGGGGATGCGCTCGCTGCGCAGCATGACGCCGCCCGATGCCGCGAACTTCTCGGCGAGGCGCTTCGCCCAGACCATCTCGTAGGCGATGATCGCCGCCGAGGCGCCCGGCGGGATCAACTCGGCGAGCTCTTCGATGTCCTCGTCGCCGGCGATGCCGAGCTCGGCAAGTTCGATGTCACCGAACCCGTACCGGTGGGTGTCATCCTCGATCTCGATCGCGGTGATGGCGCCGTCCTCGGCCTTGGACACGATGATGAAGTCGAGCAGTCGTACGGTGCCCTCTTCGATCAGGTCGGTGATCGCCGCGATGACCTGCGGGTCGGGGCGATCGCCCTCGAAGCCGATGAGATGAAGCTCGACGGGTCCGTATTCGAATGCTGCCACGGTGTTCCTCTCTGAGATGTCGGTAGTGATCTAGAAGCTGCCGATGCCCTTGCCGATCATCGACACGCCGATGACGAGCAGCAGGACGGCCATGATGATCGCGTTCTCCTTCGCGAGCCATCCGCGCAGCGCGTCCAGCGGAGCACGCAGGCGGTCGGCGGCGATCAGGTAGCCGATCACCGGCACCAGGACGGTGGATGCCGCGATCAGTGTGAAGATCGCGATGACCAGTACGACCTGGCCGGTGGGCAGAGCGGCGGCACCGATGTCGAGCCCTGCACCGGCGGCCATCAGGAGGTTCTTCGGGTTGACCGCGGACAGCAGGAAGCCGAGGCCCAGCGCGAGCGGGAAGTTGACCTTGTCGATCGCCTGCATCCACTTCGGCAGGGCAGCCTCTTCGCCGGCCTTCGGGCGACCGCGCCATTGGCGGATCGCGAGGAGCAGCAGCAGAGCGCCCAGGATGAGCTGGATCACGGCCTGGATCGGCTTGGAGGCGTCCGGGTCTGCGGCGGGGATGATGGCGGCGAGCAGCGTGAACACGGTGACGGCGACGACGATCCCGACGACCCAGCCGATCAGGAACCCGACGCTCGTGACGCGCGCCTTCGGCGAGAGGAGCATGAGGATGGCGGCGATGATCGGGATGGGACTGATCGCCACTCCGAGGGCGAGGGGGAGTATCTCCCCGATGACTGAACCCATGGGGAACTCCTAGTTGCTGCTCTTGGTGATGTTGATCGGTCCGGTCAGGGGCGCGGCATCCGTGCTGGCAATGCCGGACTCGCTGTCCTGGTGGGTGTCGCCGAAGAGGCGCATGCGCATCTTCTCGCGCCATCCGACGGGCGGGGTGAGGGCGGCGACGGCTGCGCGGTTGGTCACGTAGACGGTCTCGTGCTGCAGGACGCCGAAACGCGTCAGACGCTCGCGCGCGCCGGAGCGCACACGGCTGAATGACAGCTCGACGCCCTCGGAGCCCAGCCATTCGCGTAGCGCAGCGAACGACTCGCTGGCTGTGACGTCCACGTCGGTGACGGCCTCCATGTCGATGACGACGTGATGCACGTGCGCGGCGCCGCCGGCGCTCGTGACGGCGGACTTGACGGCCTGCGAGAAGACGTCGCCGTTCGCGAAGAACAGCGGTGCCGCCATCCGCACGACGATGACGCCGGGAGCGGTGACGGAGCCGTGCGGGGCCTCTTCCAGCAGGGAGTCGGCCGGGTTGTCGTTGAGGGCGAGGACGTCGATCGCCGGGGCGGCCGCCCGCTTGGCGAGGTTGATCAGCGCGAGGACGAAGGCGACCAGGATGCCGGGGATCGAGCCCACGAACAGGGTGACGAGGAAGCAGACCGCGCCGATCCAGAACTCGAACCGGTCGAGCTTCCACAGCGCGGTGAACTCTTTGATGCCCAGCAGCGGGATGATCGCGACGCCCACGATCGCACCGATGGCCGGCGAGGGGATGTCCGCGAGCAGTGCGGTGCCGAAGATCAGCAGCACGAGGGTGCCGACGGCCAGCACGAGCGACGGCAGCTGCGTGCGGGAACCGGACTGGTCCATCGCCGCGGTGCGACTGGTGGACGAGCCGACCGCGAAGCTGCCCTGGGTGCCGGCGGCGATGTTGCTCAGCCCGAACGCGAACAGGTCGCGGTTGGGGCTGGTCGGGTAGTGCCGCTTCTCGCCGTACGAGCGGGAGACGAGCAGGCCCTCGGCGGTGGTGACCATCGTCAGGGCCATCGCCGAGGGGATCAGCGCCGCCCACATCGACCACTCGATGACCGGCCAGGTGAGGGTCGGCGGTCCAGCGGGGACCTCGCCGAGCACGTCGACGCCCTGCTTGTCCAGGCCGGTCACCACGATGAGGACGGTGGAGAGAATGAGGACGACGAGCGCCCACGGCGCGACGGCCAGCAGGCGGCGACCGAGGATCAGGATCGCGACCGAGCAGGCGGCGATCAGCAGTGACCACAGGTTCGTCGTCGGCAGGCCGCTGATGAGCCCGCCGATCTTGTCGACGAACTCGCCGCCGGAGTCGATCTTGATGCCGAGCATCTTGGCGACCTGGCTGACCATGATGTCCAGCGCCAGTCCGCCGACGAAGCCGACGAGGATCGGCTTGGACAGGAAGTTCGCGAGGAACCCGAGCTTGAAGACGGCGAGGAGGAGGAACATCACTCCGCAGATGATCGCCTGTGCCAGCGCGAGCGTCGCGTAGTTCGCGCTGCCGGCAGCGGCCAGGCCGCCGATCGAGGACGCCACCAGCGCGGCGGCTGCGGCATCCGGGGAGGCGACCAGCTGCCGGGACGACACCACCAGCGCATAGATGACGGTCGGGACGATCAGCGCGTAGAGGCCCGCGGTGGCGGGCAGCCCGGCGATCTGTGCGTAGCCGATGTTCAGCGGGATTGCGATCGCCAGCAGCGTCACGCCTGCCAGCAGCTCACGGCCCACGTTCTTGCGCGTGAGTCCGGCGAGAGGTTTCTGCACTGTCATCCTCCGGGGTCTGAGGATGAGGCTAGCGCGGCCAGCCCGCTCGGTGACATACGTGGCGGCGTCGCCGCGCCGCGCGTCGCGCTACTTCTGCGGTGGGGAGGGGTCGATCCGGAGGAACTCCGCCGACTCGCCCAGCGTGAGGTCCTCGACCACTCGCACGGTGCGCGCCAGCGCATCCACCGCGTCGATGACGATTCCGAAGCGCTCGCGGTCGGAGCACACGGCGGTGACGGTGACGAAATGCGTTCCGGTGTCCCACGTGTAGGTCACGAACGGCGGTGTGCGCTCATCGGTCGGCAGCGCCATCGCCAGCTTCTCGCCAACCCCGAGGTGCGGATTGCGGAACGATTCGGTGTCGTCGTACTCCATCGGCATCATCGCCCGTGCCGTGCGCAGCTGCGCTGTGGCCTCCTGCACCTGCGCCATCACGACGAGGAGCTCGGGGTCGTCCTTCCACACCCAGACCAGCACGCGGCCTGCGGCGCGCTTCATCAACATCGGCGCCGCCTGGCTCATCGCCCAGGCCATCACGCCGCTCCCGGGGCGCTCGGTCGCGCCCGCGGCACGGTTCGCCTGGGTCAGCAGCATCTTGATCGCGGCCTTGCGGTGTCGTCGACCGCGAAAGCCCAGCGATTCGGTCACGGGAACCCAGCGGTCGGGTGCGGCATCGGCCTGCAGGCGTGGCATGCCCCCAGGGTACGGGGCCTACCTGCGGCGACGCAGGGAGGCCCGAAACACGCCTCGGGTAGAGTTGGGGGGCGATTGCACCACCCGTGCCGAGCCCCGCCGCAGAGAAAAGGCCACACCACCCCGTGACTCCCCCCGCGACGCCCGATGCCCCGAACACGGGCGACGTCACGCCCGCCTCGGAGCGGCCCCCGCTCACGGTGCTCATCGGCGCCGACACCTTCTCCCCGCACGTGAACGGCGCCGCCCGCTTCGCGGAGCGCCTGGCCGCGGGACTCGTGTCGCGCGGACACATCGTGCATGTGATGGCCCCGAGTGCGACGCACAAGCAGCACGGCGTCTTCACCGAGGTCATCGAGGACCAGCCGATGACGATGCACCGCATCCCGGCGTGGCGGTACCTCCCGCACGACTGGCTGACGTTCGTGCTGCCGTGGATGTCGAAGCACTACGCGCGCCGCGTACTGGACGAGGTCAAGCCTGACGTCGTGCACATCCAGTCCCACATCGTGCTCGGCCGGGGCCTTGCGCGCGAGGCGCGCAAGCGCGGCATCCCGATCATCGCCACCAACCACGTGATGGCCGAGAACGTCCTCGACTTCACGACGCTCCCGCCCGTGTTCGACAAGGCCGTCATCTCCCTGGCATGGGCCGACGCGAAGCGCACGTTCGATCTGACGCGCGCCGTGACCACCCCCACGCGCAAGGCCGCCGACTTCCTCGAGCAGACGATCGACATCCACGGCGTCATCCCGATCAGCTGCGGCATCGACCGGTCCAACTACACGCCGGATCTCACCCCGCGCGACGCGAACCGCGTGCTGTTCGTCGGGCGTCTCACGACCGAGAAGCACATCGACGTCGTCTTGAAGGCCCTCGCCCGGCTCGACCCGGCACTGGATGTCACGTTCGACATCGTCGGCGGCGGTGACCAGCGCAAGAACCTCGAGCAGCTGTGCACCCAGCTCGGCCTGGGCGATCGCGTCACCTTCCACGGTCACGCGTCCGAGCAGGACCTGCGCGCGCTGTACTCGCATGCCAGCGTCTTCGCGATCGCCTCGATCGCGGAGCTGCAGTCGATCGCGACGATGGAGGCGATGGCCTCCGGCCTGCCGATCGTCGCGGCCAACGCCGTCGCCCTGCCGCACCTCGTGCACGACGGCGAGAACGGGTACCTGTTCGAGCCGGGCAACGCCGAAGAGCTCGCCGCGCGCCTCACGGATGTGCTGACCGCGACTCCCGAGACGCGCCTGCGGATGCAGCAGACCTCCCTCGAGATGGTCAGCGTGCACGACATCAACCGGACGCTCGACACCTTCGAGGCGCTCTACCGCGACGAACCGCTGCCGGAGTAGCCGCGTGCACGTCGTGATGTTCGGCGATCAGCACGTCGAGAGTCTCGGCGGAGCGCAGGTCTCGATGCGGCTGCAGCGGCGGTTCCTGGAGAAGGCCGGACACACCGTCACCATCGTCGCGCCCGCGATGCACGGGCCGAGGGCGGCCGCGGCACCGCGCTCGGACGCCTACCTGGACATCCCGTCGATCCCGATCACGCTCGACCGCGAGTACGCGATGTCGTGGCCGGGTCGTCGCGCCGACGAGTTCATCGATGCCGCGATGGCCGAGCGGGCTCCGGTGGATCTCGTGCACGTGCAGGCCGACTTCTGGGGCGCCTACCTCGGGCACCGCTTCGCCCGGCGCCACGGGCTGCCGGTCGTGCACACGATGCACAACCGCGTCGACGTGGGCATCGAGGCGACGGCGCCGCTCCCCGGACTCGTGTTGCATGTGCTCAACGCCTGGCAACGCCACGCAATCGCGGAGCAATCGCCCGGACGGGACGGCTGGGCGTACCTGCGGCGGTTCGCCACCAGGTCGCAGGCCGTGACCGCGCCGTCGAGCCACTTCGCCCATCGCCTCGAGGCGCACGGCGCCGTGCCCGCCGCCGGTGCGGTGGACGTCGTGTGGAACGGCATCGACGACGAGGTGCTCGACGCCGCGCTGGCCGCGCCCGCCGAGCGGATGCCGGGGCTACCGCGATTCGTCTGGCTCGGCCGGATGAGTCCCGAGAAGCGGCTGTTGCCGTTCCTGGAGGCGGTCGCGGTGTCGGGGATCGCCGCGGACATCGAGGTGATCGGCGGTGGTGGACAGCTGGCGGCGGCGCGTCGGCTCGTCGCGCGACGGGGACCAACGGCATCCGTCCACTTCGCGGGGCGGCTCTCGTACGCCGAGACGCTGCGGCGCATCCGGATGGCCGACGCCGTCGTGCAGACCTCGATCGGCTTCGAGACCCAGGGCATGACCGTGTTCGAGGCGGCCTCGCTGGGCACGCCGTCGATCATCAGCGACCCTGACATTGCCGCCGAGCTGAGCTCGGGCTTCTGGCAGGTGGCGGATGCTTCGACCGCGGCGCTCGCCGCGACTCTGCGCACCGCGGCCACCGACATCACTGCCGGCACTGCGGTGTCGCCCGATCCCGAGATCGCGGAGAAGTTCCGCCAGTCCTCGCGGACGGCGGCGATGGTCGAGGTCTACCGGCGCGCACTAGGCGGCCGGTAGCCGGAACGACCCCCGGTCAGGGGAGGCGCGTCCAGTCGGTCGGCGTGCGGTGGTAGCCGTCCTTCTTGAGGGCGGCGATCGTCGCTGCGACCGCGTAGACGGAAAGCGCTGAAATGACAATCACCATGAACATGGCAGTAACGCTACGCTTGCGCATGTCCTGCCACGAGTGGCAGAATGGCCACGCATCGACAGAAAACTGCCAGTCCCGGCATCCGTCGTCAGGAGAGTCATGAAGACCGTAGCCGTCATCGTGCAGGAAGGGTTCGCGCCCTTCGAGTTCGGCCTCGCGTGCGAGGCGTTCGGGCTGGACCGGTCCGAGGTGGGCATCACCCCCTTCGACTTCCGCATCGTCACGCCCGATCCGGGCGCAGTCAGCAGCAACCTCGGCTTCACGATCAACGTCACCGACGACCTGGCGTTCGCCGACGAGGCCGATCTGGTGGTGGTCACCCCGATCCCGCGCTCGACGTGGGGCGACATCGATCCCCGTGTCACCGACGTGATCCGGCGGGCGGTCGCCCGCGATGCATGGGTGCTCACGGTGTGCAGCGGGTCGTTCGTGGTCGCCGCCTCCGGCGTGCTCGACGGACGCCGCGCCACCACGCACTGGATGTACGCCGACACGATGGCCGCGATGTACCCGAAGATCGACGTCGACCCCGACGTGCTGTACGTGCAGGACGGCCGGATCATCACGAGCGCCGGCACCGCCGCGGGGCTTGATGCGTGCCTGCACCTGCTGCGTCAGGTGCTCGGCGCCGAGCTCACCAACCGCATCGCCCGCCGCATGGTCGTCCCGCCGCAGCGCGACGGCGGGCAGGCGCAGTTCATCGACAAGCCCCTGCCCCAGGTCGCGTCGCTCTCGCTCGCGCCGGTCACGGACTGGATGGTGCAGAACCTGCGCGACGACCTCACCGTCGACCAGCTCGCGGCGAAGGCGCACATGTCGCCGCGCACGTTCGCCCGTCGCTTCAAGGCCGACTTCGGCGCGACTCCGGCCGCCTGGCTCGCGCGGCAGCGACTCATCCACGCCCAGCGACTGCTGGAGAAGACCGACCTCGGCCTGGACCGCATCGCCTGGGAGAGCGGGTTCGGCTCGGCTGCGGTGCTGCGGCAGAACTTCGCCCGCGCGTTGAGCACGACCCCGACCGCGTACCGCACCACCTTCAGCTGCACGCGGGACATGATGCGCGCGGAGGCGCCGGTGGGCGCGCCCGTCGAGCTCGTCGCCTGAACGCAAGACGCTGTCGGGTTGGCCCGGTCCTCGCTACGGTGTGACGGTGCGGATCGATCCGAGGACGTGGTTCTCCCGCAAGACGTTCGGCAAGGACGCTGTGGCCGGGCTCGTGCTGGGGATCGAAGCGGTGCCCGATGGGCTGGCCGCTGGGCTCCTCGCGGGCGTGAACCCGCTCGCCGGCCTGTACGCGTTCCTGTTCGGGATGATGGGCGCCGCCTGCGCCACCAGCAGTGTCTTCATGGCCGTTCAGGCCACCGGCGCAATGGCCCTCGTCGTCTCGGACGCCGACCTCGGGTCGGCGCCGGACCCGGACCGCGCGCTGTACACGCTGGCGATGCTCACCGGCATCATCATGGTGATCGCCGGGCTTCTCCGGGGCGGACGTCTCGTGAGCTTCGTGCCGACTGCCGTGATGACCGGGTTCATCACCGCGATCGGGATGAACATCGTGCTCGGCCAGCTCTCCAATTTCACCGGCTACCCCTCGGAGGGCGCCAATCGACTGCTCAAGACGGTGGATCTCGTCGTCCACATCGGGCAGTGGAGCATCGCATCGCTGGTCGCCGGTTCGATCACGATCCTGTTGATCATCGTGCTCCGCTCGACTCCTGTCGGCAGCCTCGGGCTGGTCATCGCCGTGGTGGTGGGGTCGGTGTGCGCCGTGCTGCTGAACCTGTGGGTCCCGGATCCGGTGGTGCTGCTGCGCGACATCGTGGACGTGCCTCGGGGCCTGCCGGCGCCCGTGCTCCCGAACCTGGCCGATGTCCCGTATCTGATCGTGCCGGCGGTGTCGCTGGCATTCATCGGGCTCATCCAGGGCGCCGCGGTATCGGCCGGGATCCCGACCAAAGACGGTCGCCCCGCGAACCTGAACCGCGACTTCATCGGCCAGGGGGTCGGGAACATCGTCTCCGGGCTGTTCCGCGGGATGCCCGTGGGCGGTTCGATGTCGGGCTCCTCGCTCGTGGTGCAGGCGGGGGCGAAGTCGCGCATGGCCCTCTTCGTCGCCGGGGTGGTGATGGCCCTGGTCATCTTCCTGGCCGCCGACATCGTCGCCTTCGTCGCCATGCCGGCGCTGGCCGGGTTGCTCATCGTGATCGGGTTCGGAGCGATCAAGCCGAGTCGGGTGTACTCGGTGGTGAAGTCCGGTCCGCTGCCCACCGCGATCATGGCAGTGACGTTCGGGCTCACGCTCCTCGTCCCGCTGCAGTACGCCGTGCTGGCCGGAGTGGGACTGGGCATCATCCTGTTCGTCGCGCAGCAGTCCAACCACGTCCGGGTGCGCGCCATCCATGTCGAGGACGACGGGCGCCTGCGCGAGTCGGACCCTCCGCCGGTGGTGCCGGCAGGCGACGTGCTCGTGCTGCAGCCCTATGGCAGCCTGTTCTTCGGCAGCGCGCCGATCTTCGAGAAGCAGCTGCCTGAGGTGAGCCGGCAATCCAGTGGCGCGGTGGTGATCGTGCGGCTGCGCGGCACTGACGAGATCGGACTGTCCCTGGTCGACGTCCTGCGCCGGTTCGCGCACAAGCTCCGCGATGCGGAGTCGAGCCTGAAGCTGGTGGTCACCGAGCAGCGGGTCATCGACCAGCTGGATGCCGGCGGACTGCTCGACGACATCGGGGAGCGCAACCTCTACCGCAGCACCGAATGGGTCGGAGCGACGGTGCGGCGGGCCTACGCCGACGCCCGCGACGAGATCGCCCGCGGCAACGGCGCGTAGGCGCCTCACAGCGGCCCCGCATTGCCGCGGCATCCGTCCTCTGGTAAACTTGAGTCAACACGGCTCAAGTTTGAGCCATCCCAGATTTCAGGAGACATATGAACGCCACGCAAGCACCCGGACAGGAGGAGCAGAAGAGCGCCCTCGAGCAGTTCGGGATCAACCTCACAGACCGCGCCCGTCAGGGCAAGCTCGACCCCGTCATCGGGCGGGATGCCGAGATCCGTCGTGTCAGCCAGGTGCTGACCCGACGCACCAAGAACAACCCCGTCCTCATCGGCGAGCCCGGCGTCGGCAAGACCGCCGTCGCCGAGGGCCTCGCCCAGCGCATCGTCGCCGGAGACGTCGCGGAGAGCCTCAAGGACAAGGAGCTCATCTCGCTCGACATCTCGGCGCTGGTCGCCGGTGCGATGTACCGCGGCCAGTTCGAGGAACGGCTGAAGAGCGTCCTCAAGGAGATCACCGAGTCCGACGGCCGGATCATCACGTTCATCGACGAGCTGCACGTGCTCATGGGCGCGGGCGGCGGCGAGGGATCGGTCGCGGCATCCAACATGCTCAAGCCGATGCTCGCCCGCGGTGAGCTGCGCCTGATCGGCGCCACCACGCTCAACGAGTACCGCGAGTTCATCGAGAAGGATGCCGCGCTCGAGCGCCGTTTCCAGCAGGTCTACGTCGGCGAGCCCTCGGTCGAGGACACCGTCGCGATCCTGCGCGGACTCAAGGAGCGCTACGAGGCGCACCACAAGGTCGCCATCGCCGACGCGGCGCTGGTGGCCGCGGCATCCCTGTCGAACCGGTACATCCCGAGCCGCCAGCTGCCCGACAAGGCCATCGACCTGGTCGACGAGGCCGCGTCGCGCCTGCGTATGGAGATCGACTCGGCGCCGCTCGCCATCGACGAGCTGCGCCGCCACGTAGACAGGCTGAAGCTGGAGGAGCTCGCGCTCAAGAAGGAGAAGGACGACGCGTCCAAGGAGCGGCTCGCGGCGCTGCGCGAGACCCTGAAGGGCGAGCAGGCTCGCCTGGATGACCTGCAGGCTCGCTGGGAGCGGGAGCGCGCATCGCTCAACCGCGTCGGTGACCTCAAGACCAAGCTCGACGCCGCGCGCATGGACGCCGAGCGCGCACAGCGCGAGGGCAACCTCGAGCGTGCGTCGCGGCTGCTCTACGCCGACATCCCGGCGCTGGAGCGCCAGCTGATCGAGGCAGAGCGGGCCGAGAGCTCCGAAGACCGCATGGTCGGCGATCACGTCACCGAGGAGGACATCGCGTCGGTCATCGCGGCGTGGACCGGCATCCCCGTGGGGCGTCTGCTCCAGGGCGAGACCGAGAAGCTGCTGCACCTCGAGGCCGAGCTGGGCAAGCGCCTGATCGGGCAGAAGGACGCCGTCAAGGCGGTGTCCGACGCTGTCCGTCGCTCGCGCGCGGGCATCAGCGACCCGGCCCGTCCGACCGGTTCGTTCCTGTTCCTCGGACCCACCGGTGTCGGCAAGACCGAGCTGGCCAAGGCGCTCGCGGAGTTCCTCTTCGACGACGAGCACGCCATGGTGCGCATCGACATGTCGGAGTACGGCGAGAAGCACTCCGTCTCGCGACTGGTCGGTGCCCCTCCGGGGTACATCGGCTACGAGCAGGGCGGTCAGCTGACCGAGGCCGTGCGGCGTCGTCCGTACAGCGTCGTGCTGCTGGACGAGGTGGAGAAGGCGCACCCCGAGGTCTTCGACGTGCTCCTGCAGGTCATGGATGACGGCCGTCTCACCGACGGCCAGGGTCGCACCGTCGACTTCAAGAACGTCATCCTGATCCTCACCTCGAACCTCGGCTCGCCGATCCTGATCGACCCGACGCTGTCGCTCGAGCAGAAGCGCGAAGCCGTGCAGGGACTGGTGCGCCAGGCCTTCAAGCCCGAGTTCATCAACCGCCTCGACGACATCGTGATCTTCCAGGCCCTCAGCCAGGACGACCTCGCGCAGATCGTCGAACTCTCGGTCGACGCTCTGCAGCGGCGCCTGCGCGACCGCCGGCTCACGCTGGCCGTCACGCCGGATGCCCGTGCCTGGCTCGCCGAGCGCGGGTACGACCCGGCCTTCGGTGCGCGGCCGCTGCGCCGCCTCATCCAGTCCGAGATCCAGGACCGCCTCGCGATGGCGATCCTGGCGGGCGGGGTGCGCGACGGCGATGTCGTCCGGGTGGATGTGGCCTCCGACGGCGCCTCGCTGGTGCTCACCAGCGACGGCCCGGCTGCGGCACCCGCCGTGGACGACGAGGACGAGGTCATCGAGGCCGTCCTCGAGGACGACTGACGCACACCAAAATCGGGCTCGCCCGTCACGATCTGCAGTTTGCAAGGCGCAGATTGTGACGGGCGAGTCTCGTTTGATCGCCGGGGCTGAAGCTCCTGCCACTACGGTCGGAGCATGGCGGCGATGAAGCTCACGGCCCTGTGGCGCTCGACGCACCCGGGGCCGAGCCTGGTCGTGACCGCGATAGCCGTCGCCCTCGGCGTCGCCTCGGCCCTACCGGCCTGGCGGGTCGCGGTGCTGGCGGTAGCGATCCTGCTCGGTCAGCTGTCGGTCGGACTCTCCAACGACGCGGTGGATGCCCCCCGCGACACCGCGGCCGGGCGCACCGACAAGCCGCTGGCCTCGGGGGAGGCATCCGTCCGCTCCGCCTGGATCGCCGCATTCGCGACCCTCGCCGGCGCCCTGGTGCTCTCGGCCGTGCTGAGCGGATGGATGCTGCTGGCCCACGCCGTCGCCCTCGCTTCGGCGTGGGCGTACAACCTGGGGCTAAAGTCGACGGTGTTCTCGGTCGTGCCGTTCATGGTGAGCTTCGGGCTGCTGCCGTCCCTGGTGACCCTGGCCGCGGCGGACCCGCGTCCGGCTGCTCCGTGGGCCTGGATCGCGGGTGCCTCTCTCGGGGTCGCGGTGCACCTGACCAACGTGCTGCCCGACTTCGACGACGACGCCAAGACCGGCGTGCGGGGGCTGCCGCACCGGCTCGGTCGACGCACCTCGGCGGTGCTGGCCGCGGTCGCCCTGACCGGAGGAGCCGTCGCGGTGCTCGTCGGCCAGGGCGATCCGGGGGTATTCGGGTGGTGCGTGTTCGCGGCGGTCGTGGTGACCGCCGTGATCGGACTCGTGCTCGCCCTCGCGCGGCCGCCGGGGCGCATCGTCTTCCGTCTCGTGATGGGGGCGGCGCTGCTGGTGTGCGTGCAGTTGGCGGCGGCGGGACAGTCGCTGGTGGGCTGACCCGCCGCCCTCGCGGTGGGTGGAGGCCGCATCCGAGGCCTCTGGTCTCCTGTCGGGGCGCGGTGCTACCGTCGAGGCATGACCCCTCAGGAGCTGGAGAACCTCGCGCATCTGCGGCGTGCTCGTGACCTGATCGACCGGGACTACGCGAAGCCGCTCGACGTGCCGACGATGGCGGCGAAGGCGCTCATGTCGCCCGCGCACTTCGCCCGGCAGTTCCGCGCGGCGTACGGCGAGACGCCGTACAACCACCTGATGACGCGGCGGATCGAGCGGGCGATGACCCTGCTGCGCGAGGGCGCGAGCGTGACGGATGCCTGCATGGCCGTCGGCTGTACGTCGCTCGGCTCGTTCAGTTCGAGGTTCACGGAGATCGTCGGCGAATCGCCGACCGCGTACCGGCGCCGCGAGCACTCCGCGCTGAAGGCCATGCCCGCGTGTGTCGTGAAGACGCAGACGCGGCCCCGCCGCAAGGCATCGAGCAGGATCGAAGAAGCGGCCGCGTAGAGGCCTGCATAGAGTCGGCGGCATGACCATCGAACTGCAGTACTGCAACATCACCGTCAACGACGTCGACGAGGCGATCGCGTTCTACAACGTGCTCGGGCTCGACGTGCGCAACGACGTCGCGTCCGGCGACTACCGCTGGGTGAGCCTGGGCAGCGATGCCCAGCCCGAGCTGGGCATCGTCGTCTCGGTGCCGCACGCCGGCCGCTCGCAGGCCGACGGCGACGCCCTTCAGGAGCTGCTCACCAAGGGGCTCCTGCCGATGCTCGTGTTCCGCACCGGCGACGTGGACGCCACGTTCGAGGCCCTGCGGGCCTCCGGCGCCGAGGTGCTCCAGGAGCCGATGGACCAGGGCTGGGGGCCGCGCGACTGCGCGTTCCGCGACCCCTCGGGCAACATGGTCCGCATCTCGCAGACACCGGCCGCCTGACGCGTCACCCGTCGGCGTCGAGGCCCATCGCGTAGGCGGACGCGAACGCCGCACCGGCCAGCGGGCCGAGCATGATCCGCACGGCGGTGCTGCGCATCGCACCGGTCACGGGTCCGCGCGGGCGGCCGAGTGCCGTGTTGACCGCGGCGAGCCGGGCGGCCGTGGTCGCCGACCGCACGCGGCGCTGCTCCCAGCGCCGCAGCGCGGCCTCGGGGGCGGCGCCGGTGCGGATCCACTCCGCCAGCAGCGGAGCGAGGGTCGCGGCGTCCAACAGCCCGAGGTTCATGCCCTGCCCGCCGATGGGGCTGACCTCGTGCGCGGCATCGCCGACCACGAGGATCCGTCCGCGGCGGAGGCGGGGCGCGACCACGCGGCGGACTCCGAAGGCGGATGCCTCGACGATCGCCGCGGCCGCCTCCGGCTCGCCGCGCCGGGCCACGGCCTCGGCCAGACGTGCGGCGCGAGCGACATCGCTGTCGTCGGCCGGTGGGAAGTCCCACGCGACCACCCGCCGCCGCTCGCCGGGCAGCGGGAACGACTCGAGCACGCCTTCGCGGTCGAGGTTGACGACCGCCACGTCGGCGTCAGGGCGCTCACCCACAGCGACATCGGCCATCAGATACCGATCCGGGTATACATGGGTCGGAACGCGGCGGTAGACGAGCGGGCGGCCGGTCCAGCCGGTCGCCACGACGACGATCGGCGCGACCCTATCCTCGCCGTCGGCCATGCGCACGGTCGCGTGCCGTGGGTCGTCGTGCACCGCGACCGCCTCGGCTCCCCGCTCCGGTGCCGGGGCGTGTGCGGCGAGCACGGCCTCGGTCGCGGCCTGCGGCAGGGTGGCGACGAACGGGAAGCGCGCCGACAGGCGGTCGAACCGCACGACCCCGAGCGTGCGTCCGTCCGCGCGCGCCTCGCCGCGGCCGACGCGCAGGGCCGGGGCGAGCAGCGCGTCGGTGAGTCCGGACGCCTCCAGCGCGGCGAGGACCGGAGCGTGGATGCCGATGGCCCGAGTGCCGGCGCCCGGTTCGGGACGGCGCTCGAGCATGTCCACCGCGACGCCGCGACGCGTCAGCTCCGCGGCCAGCAGCAGGCCGACCGGACCGGCGCCCACCACGATCACATCAGGCATCGGGGGCACCCTCTGCGGCGGCGACGAGGCGGAACGGCGCCGGGGAGGTGATGCGCCAGCCGGGCAATGCCGCCGCGAGCTCGGCCGGGCGGTAGCTGCGGCGGATCGAGCGGAGCCCGTCGGTGCGCAGGAAGGTGCCGGGCGCGAACGGCGTGATGCCGACCGCGTAGAGCCCGTACGCCATCCGCCCGCGCGCGATGTCGGCGTGCAGGGCGATCCCATTGGTCAGCGCCCGCGAGTCCGCGGCGAAACCGGCCAGCTCGTCCGCGGTCAGGTGGTGCAGCACGTGGTTGGACAGCACGGCGTCGAAGCGCTCACCCGCGGAGACGAGGTCGCGCGAGTCGGCGATGCGGAACTCCACGCCGGCTCGCGCCCGCTCGCGCGCCACGGCGTGCGCCCGTTCGTCCGGATCCACGCCCAGCCACGACACCTCGAGCCCGTCGCGGCGGGCCGCGTCGGCGAGACGCGCGACGACGTCACCGCCGCCGCAGCCGAGGTCCAGCACCCGCGCGGGGCGGCCGAGCGCCGCGAGACGGGGTGCGAGCATCGTGCGGTAGACCGTGCCCCACCCCGACACCAGCCGGTTCACCACCCCGAAGCGGCGCAGCGTCGCGTGCAGCCGCGCCGGGTCGCAGGCGGGATCGTCCATCAGCTCGAGCACCTGCTCGTCGCGGATCGACAGGCTCATGCCCGATCCGGCATACGCTTCGTGAACAGTGCCGACTCGACCGTCAGACCCGGACCGAACGCGAGTCCCGCGATACGGTCGCCGTCCGCCAGGGTCGGGTCGCGCAGCATCGCCTGCAGGATGAACAGGATCGTGGCGCTCGACATGTTGCCGTGCTCGCGCAGCACCTGCCGCGAGGCTTCCAGTGCGACATCGGGGAGGTCGAGGCCGGCCTCGACCCGGTCCAGCACGCTGCGTCCGCCCGGATGCACAGCCCACGCGGCGATGGTGGCGGCATCCGTTCCGTCCGTCGCGAGGAAGTCCGCGACCGCGCCGCGGATCTCGCGGCCGATGATGCGCGGCACCTCCGCGGTCAGGGTCATGGTGAAGCCGTGGTCGCCGATCACCCACACCATGTCGGACTCGCCCTCGCTGGTGATGGCGGTGCCGAAGCGCTCCAGGGCCAACGAGTCGCCGCGCCGGAGATCCGGACGAGCCGACACCACCGCGGCGGCCGCGCCGTCGCCGAACACCGAGGAGGCGACGATCTGCTCCGGGTCGGGCGAGGCGCGCACGTGCAGCGTGCACAGCTCGCCGCATACGACCAGCACGATCGAGTCGGGCTGTGCGGCACAGATGCGATCGGCTGCGCGCAGGGCGGGGAACGCCGCCGCGCAGCCGAGGAAGCCGAGGTGGTAGCGCTCGGTTGTAAGTGGCAGGCCCAGGTCGCGCACGAGGCGGAAGTCCGGACCGGGGGCGAAGAAGCCGGTGCACGACGCGGTCACGACGTGCGTGACATCGGATGCCGCCACCCCGGCGTCGCGGAGCGCCGCCCGTGCGGCGGCGGCGAACAGTGCCGGAGCCGTCTCCGTGTAGAACGCGTTGCGGGTGCCCGTCGAGGCTGGGACGAGGCATCCGTCCGCATCGACGAAGACTCCGTCGGCGCCGCCCGATCCGCCGTCGGCGAGCTCGGCGATCACCGTGTGGCGGGTGTCGATCGCCGAAGCGTCGAACGCCGCGTGCACCAGCCGCTGCGCGAGTCGGTCATACCCGGGCTGGCGCGCGAAGAAGTCGCGCACCTCGTGCTGCGCCAGCGTCGTTTCGGGCACCGCAGTGCCGATCGACAGGATGTGCGCGGACATTGCGTTCACACTAGTCTCCCCACCCGGGCGAGCGGCAGGATCGACGGTCGCGTCGCGCTACGGCGCGCCGGATGCGGCGGCATCCGGCAGTTCGCGCATCTTCCAGAACGGGCCCGTGACGACGAACAGTCCCGACAGCAGTTGGCCGATCGCGGCGATCCACATGGTCGCCAGAACGCCGTACCAGGTGCCCAGCACGCCGGCCAGCAGGGCGCCGATCGGCATGACACCCCACACGCAGAAGCGGATCGAGGCGTTCATGCGGCCGAGCAGCCGTGGCGGGGTGATGCGCTGCCGGAACGTGACCTGGGTGATGTTGTAGAGCAGCACCGTGAAGCTCGCGAGGAACCCCTGGACGACCAGGAGGGGGAACGCGAAGGCGGGCATCATGGCCGCGACCGGGAGGAAGATCGGCGTGATGCTGAACCCGATCGCCGCGACCGGGATGGCGCGCGCCTCGCCGATGCGCGCCACGATGCGCGGCGTCGCGGCGGCCCCGACCAGCCCGCCGACCGCGCCGAGCGAGAAGATGACGCCCATCGAGGCGGGGCTCAGTCCCAGCTCCCGCAGCAGGAAGATCGGCAGCAGGGTGAACGAGATGGTGTTGAAGAAGTTCGAGACGCCGGTCGTGCCGACGATGCGGCGCAGCAGCGGATTGCCGAACACCCAGCGCAGGCCTTCGCCGATCTCGTGCATGATCGGGCGGCGGTCGGCGCGATCGTGCGGCGGCTCGTGGTCGCGCGTGAGCAGCAGCGCGATGAAGGACGCGATGTAGGTGAAGACCGTGGCGATGATGGCGAGGGGCGCGGCGAATGCGCTGATCACCCAGCCGCCGACGGCGGGACCGGTCAATCCCGCGAGCTGCTGGGTCGACTCGAGTTTGCCGTTCGCTTCGCCGATCTGACCGGGTCGCACCAGAGAGGGGATGATGCTCTGGTAGGACACGTCGAAGAAGACGGTCGCGATGCCGACCACGAGGGCGACGACGTAGAGGTGCCACATCTGCAGCATGCCGAACATCCACAGCACGGGCAGTGTCGCCAGGGCGAGGGCGCGCACGGCATCCGCCCAGATCATGACGTGTCGCTTGCGCATCCGATCGATCCAGGCGCCGGCCGGGAGCCCGACCACGAGGAAGGCCGCGACACCGGCCGCCGTGAGTACGCCGACTTCGAACTCGGTCGCGTTCAGCACGAGCACGGCCAACACCGGGATCGCGAGTTCGGTGAACTGCGCCCCGAACTGGCTGAGGGCCTGACCGCTCCACAGCGTCAGGAAGTTGCGGTCGCGCCACAGCGAACCGCGCGGGGAGTCGGCCGGGGGAGTCGCGGCGCTCAGCGCCTGATCGGCTTCGACGGCGTCGTCGACCGAGCCTCGCGAGCCGGCGAAGGCGGACTCGGCGCGGGCCTCGGCCAAGGCTTCGTCCCGCGTGCCGGATGCCGTCGCAGCGCCGCTGGGCGCGGCATCCGGGTCGAGTGATTGAGACATGTCGATCAGTCTCTGTTACTGATTGAATAATGTCAATCGGTGGCCTAGGGTGAGGGCATGACGGGGGAGACGAGCGGCGAAGAACGGATGGTCATCCGGGCGGATGATGCGGATGCCGAGATGCAGGCCCGCGCGCGGGCGCTGAGCTCACCGCTGCGGATGCGCGTGCTGCGGCTGTGCGCGTTCGAGTCGCGCACCAACAAGGAACTCGCCGGCCTGCTCTCGACCAACCCGGGCACGATGCTGCACCACGTGCGCACCCTCGTGCAGACCGGCTACCTCGCCGCCGAGCCGGAGCGCGCCGGAGCGCAGGGTGCCAGGGAGGTGCCGTACCGGGCGACCGGGCTCTCCTGGCGCACCTCGATCCCGGAGGGGGCGCCGGTGCTGGTCGAGACCTTCCTGCAGCAGATCGAGGGCGTGCCGTCGGAGCAGCTCAACATCACATGGCTCGGGCTCAAGCTCAGCCCCGAGCACAAGGCCGAGCTCGAGGACCGCCTGTACGCCCTCGTGAGCGAGTTCAAGGAGCGTGGTCCGGACGCCGGCGGCGACACGTACTCGCTGTTCACCGCACTGCACCCCGACGAGAACCCGCCCGCGCCTCGTTGAGTTGCAGGGGAAACCGTCGCCAGAGATTCCGTGGACGGAAGACTACGGATTCTTCCGGCGGAACGACCGGGTGACCGTGCCGCCCGGCGTTCTAGCCTGACCCCATGACTATTGCGACGGCCGACCTCTACGACGAACGAGGGGACGAGCTGGACTCGCTCTCCCTGCAGCTGCAGGACATCGGGGGGAACACCGCGTTCGACGGACCCGTGCGCACCGTGCGCTGCCACCGCGACAACGCGCTCGTCAAGGCGATCCTGGCGACGCCGGGCGACGGGGCCGTGCTCGTCGTGGACGGTGGCGGCTCGCTCGAGTCCGCCCTGGTCGGCGACCTGATCGCGGCATCCGCCGTCCGCAACGGCTGGGCGGGCATCATCGTGCACGGCGTGATCCGCGACCGGGTCGCGATCGGCGCGCTGCCGTTGGGCGTCAAAGCGCTCGGCTGGAACCCGCGCAAGAGCGCCAAGGACGGGATAGGTGAAGTGGATGTGGCCGTGGAGATCGCCGGGGTGCACTTCCGCCCCGGCGTGCATGTCTGGGCCGACGCGGACGGCGTGCTCGTCGAGCGCTGATCTGGACATCGGATCCAGATCGGCGCAAGGTGGGAGCCGAGGTGGAGCCACCGCCGGCGAGGAGATCCCATGTTCACGACCGACGCGGCATTCAGCGGGTTCGCCGTCGATGACATCGACGCGGCGCGCACGTTCTACGGTGACGTGCTCGGTCTCACCGTCACGCCCAATCCGATGGGGTTCCTCAACCTCCGTCTCGAGTCGGGCGCCGACATCCTGATCTACGGCAAGCCGAACCACGAGCCCGCGTCGTTCACGATCCTGAACTTCCCGGTCGCCGACGTCGAGGCGGCGGTCGACGACCTCAACGCGCGCGGCGTCGTGACCAAGATCTACGCCGACGACGAGTTCCCCTCTGATCCCAAGGGCATCGTCCGCGGTCAGGGGCCCGACATCGCGTGGTTCCGCGACCCCGCCGGCAACGTCTTGTCGGTGCTCGCCCGTTGACACGCAGAAGGGGAGGGATGCCGCGGCATCCCTCCCCTTCTTCTCGCCCAGATTTCAGCCGCGCAGCGCCTCGCCGAGCTTGACGCGGGCGCCCATGCGCAGGAGGGCGTTCTGGTAGATCTTCGCGCCCACCAGGATCGCCGCGATGCACGTGGCGATGAGGATCAGCAGCGAGACGATCGGCTCCCACCACTGCGCCTCGCCGAGGAACAGGCGCATCGGCATCCCCACCGGGGCCGAGAACGGTACGTACGACATGATCGTCAGCACGACGGGGTTGTCGTTGAAGAAGATCACCAGGAAGTACGGCGCCATGATGAGCATCGTGATCGGGAAAGTCGTCGAGCCGATGTCCTCTTGACGCGAGACCATGGCCCCGGCCGCCGCGAACAGCGCGGCCAGCAGCACGAAGCCGAACAGGAAGAACACGGCGAACCACAGGATCGGCGCGCCGAGCAGCCCGAGCAGCTGGCTCTGCCCGATCACCGTGAGCCCGACGATCGCGATCGCCGCGAGCCCGAGGATCTGCCCCATTGCGAGGATCGTGTTGCCGATCACCTTTCCAGCCAGGAGCGTCCGCGCCCGGATCGCCGAGATCAGGATCTCCACGACGCGCGTCTGCTTCTCCTCGACGACGCTCTGCGCGATCGTCGAGCCGAACAGGCTGGCGGCCATCAGGAACACGATGCCGAAGGCGATCGCGACGAAGTATCGGATCCCCGCGTCCGTCGAGGACGGGTTCAGCAGCTCGACCGGCGGGACCTGCGCGAAGTTGAGCAGCAGGCTCGACGGTGCCGATGAGTCCGCGATGATCGCGAAGCCGAACGGCGTGGCCGACGGGTCCGCCACGATCGCGGCATCCACGGTGCCTTCCGTGACGAGCTTCTCGGCGGCGGCGCGGTCGGCGACCTCGGTGACCTCGAGGCCCTCGGTCGAGGGCACGAGCGAGACGGCGTCCGCCGTGATCGCGACCGGAGTGCCGGTCTGGTTCTGCGCGCTGAGGCCGCCGAAGATCAGCCCGGCCAAGGCGACGAGGAACAGGATCGCGGTGGAGATGACGAACGCCTTGCTGCGCAGCTTCGAGGCGATCTCGCGCTCGGCGACGAGCCAGATGGCGGATGCCTCGCTCGGCGCGGCGGGAGCCTTGCGGCTCGGGACACTGGAGCGGGTGCGGGTTGCGGTGCTCACTGGATGACCTCTCGGAAGATCTGGGCGAGGGACGGATGCTGCGGCGAGAAGCTGCCGACATCGCCGCGCGCGACGGCTTCGCGCAGGACGCGCTGCGCGGTCGATTCGGAGTCGACGTCGAATACGGCGTAGCCGCCGTCGAAGTCGATGATCTCGACGCCCGCCTCGGCACGCAGCCACCCGGCGTCGCCGGTGGAGACCAGCTCGTAGCGGCGCGTGGAGTGCTGCGCGCGGAGGGTCTCGCGCTCTCCGGCGGCGCGGATCGTGCCGCCGGCGATGATCACGAGGTCGTCGCACAGGCGCTCGACCAGGTCGAGCTGGTGCGAGGAGAACAGCACGGCGGTGCCTGCCGCGGCGCGCTCCTGCAGTACTCCGGCGACGACGTCGACCGCGATCGGGTCCAGCCCGGAGAACGGCTCGTCGAGGATCAGCACCTCGGGCTCGTGCACGAGCGCGGCGGCGATCTGGGCGCGCTGCTGGTTGCCCAGCGACAGGGTCTCGACGTTGTCGTTCAGGCGCTCGCCGAGTCCGAGCCGCTCGAGCAGCGTCGTGGCGGCGGTCGTGGCATCCGGCTTCGAATACCCGTGCAGACGCGCCAGGTACACGATCTGTTCGAGGACCTTCATCTTGGGGTAGAGCCCGCGTTCCTCGGGCATGTACCCGAACCGGCGGCGGTCGTCGGTGGTGAGCGTGGCGCCGTCGAGCGAGACGGTGCCGGCATCGGCGGCGAGCACCCCCAGCACGATCCGCATGGTGGTGGTCTTGCCCGCGCCGTTGCCGCCCACGAAGCCGGTCAGTCGGCCGGGGCGCACGTCGAAGGAGACGCCGTGCAGCACGCGGTGCGTGCCGTAGCTCTTCTCGAGTCCTGTCAGTTGCAGCATGTCTCCCACCGTACGGAGGAGGACGCGCGAGCGGATCCCCCTCGCGACGGAGATCCCGCGACCGGGGGTGGGTTTCACAAGTAATAAAACGCATTCGCGGGAATAGGTCGGGGATGCGGATGCGTTCACGTGAATGGACCGCGGGGCTTCGCCTCGATTCGTATGAAGAAAGAGAACACATGAGCACGCGCACGATCGGCTACATCGTCGGCAGCATCTCCAGCACGTCCATCAACCGTCGCCTTGCCAAGGCGCTCGAGCGTCTCGCGCCCGCCGGCACGACGCTGGTCGAGATCCCGATCAAGGACCTGCCCTTCTACTCGCCCGACGTCGACGGCAACTACCCCCAGGTCGCCCTCGACTTCAAGCAGGCCATCGCCGATGTGGACGGTGTCATCATCGTGACGCCCGAGTACAGCCGCTCGATCCCCGGCGTGCTCAAGAACGCCCTGGACTGGGCCGCCCGCCCGTACGGTCAGGCGTCGTTCAACGGCAAGCCGACGGCCATCATCGGCACGTCCGGCGGACCGATCTCGACGGCCGCCGCGCAGCAGCACCTCCGTGCGATCCTCGGTCACTACAACGCACCGACGCTCGGCCAGCCCGAGGGCTACATCCAGTCCACTCCCGGCCTGTTCGCCGAGGACGGCGAGGTCACCAACGAGAACACCGCCGCGTTCCTGGTGTCCTACCTCGACGCCTTCGAGGACCTCATCGGTCGCTACGTCCAGGACGAGTCCGCTCAGGCTGCCGCGTAGCGCGACGCTCGAGCTCACCGCCCCTTCCCGCCGCTTCGGCAGCGCGGAGGGGCGGTTCTCTTTGTAGCCGGGCTCAGGCGAAGCCGCGCTGATGCGCGAGCACGGCGGCGTGCACCCGGTCGCGGGCGTTCAGCTTCTGCAGCACGTTCGACACGTGCGTCTTGACCGTCGCCTCGCCGATGTACAACTCGGCGGCGATCTCGGCGTTGCTGCGCGCCAGGGCGACCAGGCGCAGCACCTCGGCCTCGCGGTCGGTCAGGGCGTCGCCCTCGGGCCACGCGTCGGCGCACGGCGCGGGCGCGACGTCGGGCGGCGCCGAGGCGAACCGCTCGATCACCCGGCGCGTCACCTCCGGCGCCAGCAGCCCGTCGCCGGCCGCGACCACGCGCACCGCGGCCACGAGTTCGGCGGCGCCGGCGTTCTTCAGCAGGAACCCGCTCGCGCCCGCCTCGAGCGCGGCGAACAGGTACTCGTCGCGGTCGAAGGTCGTCACCACGATCACCCCGCAGTCCACCGACGGATCGGCAACGATGCGGCGCGTGGCCTCGAGCCCGTCCATGTCAGGCATCTGGACGTCCATGCACACCACGTCCGGATGCAGAGCGGATGCCGCGTCCACCGCCTCGACGCCGGTGGACGCCTCGCCCACCACGGTGATGTCGCCCGAGGCCTCCAGGATCGTGCGGAATCCGGCGCGCATCACGGCGTGATCGTCGACCAGGAGGACCCGGATCACGAGGCTCCCGCCGGACTGGACGCGCTCAGCGTCGCCGCGCCGACCGGCACCGTCGCACGCACGCGGAATCCGCCGCGCTCGCGGGGACCGATCTCCACCGTGCCACCGGAGGCCGCGGCGCGTTCGCGCATGCCGAGCTGGCCGAGGCCGGCGCGGGGTTCGCGCACGGTGCGTCCCGTGTTGACGACCTCGAGCTCGATGAACGTGTCGGTGTACCGCAGTCGCAGATCGGCTACGGCTCCGCTGCCGCCGTGCCGGCGCGCATTGGTCAGCGCCTCCTGCGCGATCCGGTACAGGTTGACCTGGGTGACCGGGGGCACGGGGCTCGGCTCGCCCACCAGGGTGAAGGTCGTGGGCAGGCCCGCGGCATCCGAGGCGGCCGCCAGGCTCGGCAGCGAGTCCAAGCCGATCGTGGAGGCGTCCGCGTCATCCGGTGCGCCGGGCGTGCGCAGCGTGTCGAGCAGGTGGTGCAGTTCGTCGAGGGCTTCGCGGGCGGATGCCTCGATCCCGGCCAGCAGCTGGCGCGAGACGGCCGGGTCGGTGTCGAGCACTGCCCCCGCGGCGCCGGCCTGGACACCCATCACCGACACGTGGTGCGCGACGACGTCGTGCAGCTCTCGGGCGATGGTGACGCGGTCCAGCGCGACGGCCTGTGCGGCGGTGACCTCCCGCTCGCGCTCGAGCTCGGCGGTGCGCTGCTCGAGCGCTTCGTGCTGTCCGGCCGAGATCCAGGCCCGTTCGCCGAAGTAGTAGGCGCCGCCGAAGTACAGGACGTTGACCAGCACGCTCAGCAGGGCGCCCGCGATGTACGGGCTGAACGCGCCGGCGATGACGTCGGCATCCTCGGCCTGGGCGAGCGCCTCCCGGTACATCGTGATCAGCAGCCACGTGAACATGCCGACGATGATCGCGCCGCGGACGATCGCGGCGCGGCGGCGGTCGGTCGACCAGGCGCCGACGGTGTAGATCGCGATGAACATGGCGATGTTGCCGACGAAGATCTCCGGGATCCGCAGGCTCACCGCCGCGAAGTACGCGGTGCACACGATGACGGCCACGATCGACGGCCAGCGGCGCCGGACCGCGAGCGGAACCGCCAGCACGACCGCGTACACGAGCGCGAGCTGCATCGACCCCTGCTCGTCGCCGTAGACGCCCGAGATCGAGCTGAGGGTGGCGCTCAGGATCGCGCCGACCAGCAGGACGGCGGCGAGCACGATGTCGGCGCGCAGCTGCCGCGGGGTCGGCGCCGGGCGCGGCGAGGGTGTCTCGAAGGTGGCCACGCCTCCACGCTACGGGGGAGAGCGGGGTGCGGGATCCCTCGCCCGACGGAGTGGTTACTTGCTATTGACAAGCATGCTTGTTATTTGCAAGTATTTTCTCGTCCGCGAGCATCGTGCCCACCCGAGCGGAGCATCCGAAGGAGCAGTGCCATGACGAGCATCTTCGTCAACATCCCCACGAGCGACCTGGAACGCGCCAAGGAGTTCTATCTCTCGCTCGGAGCCGACATCAACCCGGCCTTCACCGACGAGAACGCCGCGTGCATCGTGTGGGACGAGAATGTCTACTTCATGGTGCTCACCACGGAGTACTTCGCGACCTTCACCGACAAGCAGATCATCGACCCCCGGACTCACGCGCAGACGAGCATCGGACTCAGTCGCGACTCGCGCGAGGACGTCGACTCGATCGTTGCCGCGGGACTGGCCCACGGCGGCAGCGAGCCCCGACCGGCGCAGGACTACGGCTTCATGTACAGCCGTGATCTGGAAGACCCGGACGGCAACATCCTCGGATTCCTCTACATGGACCCGGTGGCGGCCGAACAGGGGCCCGGAGCCTACGCGGCGGAGCAGGCGCAGGCCTAGGCCGTCGTGGCATCGCGCAGCTACGGGCAGTACTGCGGGGTCACCACGGCCGTCGAGCTGGTCGGCGAGCGGTGGGCGATGCTCATCGTTCGCGACCTGCTCGTCGGGCCGCGGCGGTATACCGACCTCAAGCAGGGACTCCCGAAGATCCCCACCAACATCCTCTCCGCGCGGCTCAAGGAGCTGCAGGCGGGGGGTGTCGTGCGCCGTGCGCCGCTGTACCGAACGGGCCTCGTGTACGAGCTGACCGAGTACGGTCGCCGCCTCGAGCCCATCGTGCTCGCGCTCGGTCGGTGGGGGTTCGCGCAGATGGGCGATCCCGGCCCGGACGATGTCGTCACCGCAGACTCGCTGACGATGGCGCTGCGGACGGCATTCCGCCCGGAGGTGGCCGCGACGCTGGCGCCGTCCGACTACGAGGTGCACGTCGGAGACGTCGCGCTGCGGGTCCAGGTCGAGGGCGCCGCGCTCCGGATCGCGCAGCTCGGGCCGCCCGCTCCTCCCATCGGGGGCCGGCTTCCGGACGGGGAAGCGGAGCTCGTCTTCGCTGCGGGTCCCGGCATCCGTCGTGTCATCTCCGGGGAGTTGACGCCCGGCGAAGCGATCGACCAAGACATCCTGGCCGTGCTGCGCGGGGACGCGACGCTGCTCGAGCCGTTCGCGGCGACGTTCTTCATCGATATCGCGGGGGATCCGGCAGGGGCTGCTCCCGCGGCGTGAGGAGGCGCCGTGATAGCGTGCGGCGCGTGAGCGAGACGACTTCTGCGGTCGAGGGCCCGCGGCGCCGCGACATCGCGAGTGGCGTGGTGATGGTCGGCATGGCGATCGCCGTGTGGTGGCCGGCGTTCACCCTCGGAGCATGGGGTCAGCTGTTCTTCGAGCAGATCCTGACCGTCTGGGCGGCCTCCACGGCCGCGTTCGTCTACGTCCTCACCGAACGACGCCCGGCGGGTGCCCGAATTTGGCGCGCCTTCGTCCTGCTCCTGCCCTCGGCATGGATCCTGCTGATGTTCGCACTCAACGACGAGAGCGCGGACCTGTTCGAATTCCTGCTCACGCTCGCGGGCATCGTCGCCGTGCTGATCGGCATCCCGTTCACCTTGTGGGTGCTCGTGCGGATCGTCTGGCCCGACTTCAGCGCGTCGACGAGCCGCCGGACGAAGGGCCTCATCGTCCTCGTGGTGCTGGGAGTGGCGCTTGTGTCGTTCGTGCTCGGTCTCAATCAGTCGCGGTTCCTCACGTGCGGCGACTTCGAGATCAGCGGCAACTCGCAGCCGCCCGGGTGTACGCCCGAGCCGGTCGACTCGCCCTGACCCGCGGCCGCCAGCGGGTCGGAGTCGCCGCTGCTAGTGCGAATGCGCGTGTGCCGAGCCAGCCGGCGCGTCGGTGCGCAGCCATTGCGCGACGGGACGTCCGTCGCGCCGCCACCACGAGCCCTGGCGGTCCTGCGGCCATCCGGCGGGTGAGTCCTCCCACACCTCCTGGCGACCGTAAGGGGTCAGGTCGAGCAGGTGGAAGACGGGCGCGAACGACTCGGTGCCGCGATCGGTCGTGTCGTACGTCAGGTAGACGTCGTCGCCGTTGCGCAGATACGAGCGCATGATGCCGCCTTCGGCCAGGGCCGGGACATCCTGGACGAACTCCGTCGAGTACCACGGCATCGTCCAGCCCATGAAGTCGCGGTAGGCGGCGACCTCATCCCAGGGCCCCTCGCAGAACACGGCGAACGTGATGTCCCGCCCGGCGAGGTAGGCAGGGGATGTCGCGGCGAGGTCTGCGATCGTGAGCGTGCATCCCTCGCACTGCTGGGCCGTCGGCATCCCGCGATGCCACATGAAGGCGTAGGCCACCAGCAGTGGGCGCCCCTCGAACACATCGGCCAGAGCTGTCGGACCGTCGGCGCCGACGAGCGTGACCGGCGGCACCGGGGTCACGGGGAGTCTTCGACGTTCGGCGGAGATCGCGTCGCCCGCACGCGTATGCGCCTTCTCGCGGGCCAGCAGCTCGTCCCTTCGTCGCCGCCATTCGTCCGCCTCGACGATCTCGGGGAGGGGGAATCGAGATTCTGCATCCGACATGATGCTATGTATAACATAGCTTGCACTAGCTCGTCCATATCATCGGGCAGAATGGGGAACATGCCGGCCAGACGCACGTACGCAGAGCAGGGGGACGCCTGCGCGACGGCGCACGCCATCGAGCTGCTCGGCGACCGGTGGACCTATCCGATCGTGCGCGAGCTCATGCTCGCCCCCAAGCGCTTCGGCGAACTCGAGTCGGGGCTGCGCGGCATCACCCCGGCCGTCCTCACGGCGCGCCTGCGGACGCTCGAGACGACCGGACTCGTCCGGCGCGCGACCATCCCGCCGCCGTCGAACGTCGCGGTGTACGAGTTGACCGACTGGGCGCGCGAGCTCGAACCGACGCTCGCCGCGCTCGGCCGCTGGGCGCACGGATCCCCGACACGCACGATCGACGGTGCCGGGCTCACGCCCGACGGCGCGGTGCAGTCGATGACGAGCATGGCCCCCCGGGTCCCGGTCGAGCCCGCGATCGAAATGCAGCTGCATCTCTTCGACGCGCGCCTCGAGCGGCCCGTCGGGTACGACTACGCCCTGTCGTGGGATCCAGCGGGGCTGCGGATCATCCGAGGGCGGAACCCGCTCGCGACCACGACGCTGCGCGCGGACTCCTCGGAGTGGGCCATGATCCTGCACGCGGCGCAGCCGCTCGCCGGCTCCGGCGTCGAGGTCGAGGGCGACGTCGCGCTCATCGAGCGGATCGTCGCGCTGATCCAGGGGTGAGGTCGGCCGTCAGCCGAAGATCATCGGACGGTCGTCGTCGTCCTCGGGGCCGGTGAGGTCGAGGTCGACCACGACCGGGACGTGGTCGCTGGGGGCCTTGCCCTTGCGCTCTTCGCGGTGGATCGCGGCGCCCGTGACGGCCGCGGCGAACGAGTGCGAGCCGAGGATGAAGTCGATGCGGAGGCCCTCGTTGCGGGGGAAGCGCAGTTGCTTGTAGTCCCAGTACGTGAACCCGGTCGGGATCCGCGGGCGCACGACATCCTGCAGCCCGGCGGCCTCCAGGGCCGCGAACGCCTCGCGCTCGGGCGGGGAGACGTGGGTCGCGAAGCCCTGCACGATCGTCGGATCGCCGTTGTCGGCATCCGTCGGCGCGATGTTGAAGTCGCCGACCAGGGCGAGTGCCTCGTCGGGGTTGCGCCCGAGCTCATCCTGCACGTACTGCTGCAGCGCGCTCAGCCACTCGAGCTTGTAGTAGTAGTGCGGGTCGCCGAGCGCGCGGCCGTTGGGCACGTACAGGCTCCACACACGCACGCCGCCGACGGTCGCGCCGATCGCGCGGGCCTCGAGCGGGGCATCCGGACCCTCGTGGTCCTTCGCGAACCCGGGCATCCCGGGGAAGGCGGTCTGCACATCCGTGAGTGGCTCACGGCTCGCGATCGCGACGCCGTTCCACTGCGAGAAGCCGTGCGCCTCGACGTGGAACCCGGCATCCTCGAACGCCTCGAACGGGAACTGCTCGGCCTTGCACTTGATCTCCTGCATGGCGAGCACGTCGATGTGCTCGCGCACCGCGAAGTCGACGATCCGGTCGACGCGGGCGCGGACGGAGTTCACGTTCCAGGTGGCGAGGCGCATGGAATCCAGCCTAGGCCGGGCGGCGGACGCCGAACGCGTGCGCGCACGGCCGAGGACGCGGCATCCGTAGAATCGAAGCCATGACCGCCGCCTCCACACCCGAACTCGAAGCCGACCGTCAGGCGCTCATCGCGCTGATCAAGGAGGAGGCCGTCTTCCACGGCGACTTCACGCTCTCCAGCGGCAAGAAGGCGACGTACTACGTCGACATGCGCAAGCTGACGCTCGACCACCGTGCGGCGCCCGCGATCGGCCGGATCATCCTGGACCTCATCCGCGACGTGCCCGGCATCTCGTCGGTCGGCGGGCTCACGCTCGGCGCCGACCCGATCGCGAACTCGGTCATGCACGAGTCCGCACGCACCGATGCCCCGCTCGACGCCTTCGTCGTGCGCAAGGAGCCCAAGGACCACGGCCGCGGTCGGCAGATCGAGGGTGCGGATGTCGCGGGCAAGCGTGTCATCGTCGTCGAGGACACCTCGACCACCGGCCAGTCCGCGCTCAAGGCCGTCGAGGTGCTGCGCCGCGACGGCGCCGATGTCGTGGCCGTCGCCGTGATCGTGGACCGCAAGACCGGTGCTCAGGCGGCAGTCGAGGCCGCCGGCCTGCAGTGGCTCGCCGCGATCGACCTGGACGACCTGGGCCTCGACGCGCAGTAGAGCAGCGCGTCCGCTCAGCGGTCCTTGTTGCGGAAGTACTGCACGACGAACGCGATCAGCGTGCCGAGCAGGATGACCCCGGTCACGGCGAAGAGCAGGTTCTGTTCGACCTCGGTCATGGGCGCTTCCCCTCCGCGGCATCCGCCACGATCTTCGCGATGCGGGCGGCCCGGGTCTCGGGCCGCTTGGCGGTGGCGATCAGTGTCAGTCCGAGCTTCTTGACGGATGCCGGGAACGCATCCCAGTTCGCGCGCGCCGCGGGCGCGGCATCCAGCGCGGCGGTGAACTCCGGCGGCTCGATCCCGGCCTCGGGCCCGTCCAGCACCGTCCAGGAGCCGTTGGCCTTGGCCACCTCGATCACCCGCAGTCCGGCCGGCATCAGCAGCCCCTCGGCCTCGAGCCGCGCAAGACGCGCCTTGTTCGTCGCGGCCCAGCCGCTGTTCGGTCGGCGCGGCGCGAACCACAGTCCGCCGAACTCGTCGTCGAAGGTGCGCACCGGGCCGTCGATCCACCCGAAGCACAGCGCCTGCAGGATGGCGTCCTCATAGTCGACGTGACGGTCGGTGAAGCCCGGCCGGCCGCGCAGCAGCCAGGCGCCGGAGCTGGTCGCGTGATGGGCGTCGAGCCATGCGCGCCAGGTCGCGGCATCCGGAGCGAAGACCCGCTCGCCGTCGTCCAGTGCGCCCATGACGAGTCAGACTACCCCGGCGAGAAGGACTCGCCGGGGTAGTGCAACCGGGATCAGCGCAGCTGGTCGGCGCGCACCCACGTGGCGTGGAAGCCCGACGGCACGCGCTGCGGCAGCTTGACGCGCGCAACCGGTGCGGCCTCGATGTCGTCGGCCGCGATGATGAGGATCTCGGACGTGCCCTCGATCTCGTCGGTCACGAAGGTCACCAGGTAGCCGTCGGTCTCGCCCTTCGAATTGTCGCGCGCAGCGAAGGGCGCTTCGGAGCCGTAGCGTCCCGCACCGAACTCGTGGGTCAGCTTCTGCCCGGTCGACGAGTCGAACTTGACGATGCCGTCGAACGCCAGCGTCGGCACGTTGGCGAGGCGCATGTTGTACGAATAGCGGTGGTTCTGCCCGACGATGCGGCTGTCGATGCTGGGGAACTCCATGTTCTGGTCATCCAGCACACGCTCGGTGGTCTGGCCCGTGGCCAGATCGAACTCGTAGCGGTAGATCTGCGCGTCCAGTCGCATGTACGCGAGCATGCTGGCCAGCGGGTGATCGAACCTCGACTGGTGCTGCGGGTTCTTGACGCGGCACACGTCCATGATGACCTTGGTGCCCTCTTCCCACGAGTTGATCACGTGGTAGATGTAGCAGGGCTTGGCCTCGAACCACATCACATCGGCGTTCTGCCCGTAGCGGGGCAGCACCGCGAAGCGCGACACGAGCTCGCGGTCGTAGAAGATGCGGTACTTGCCGGCACGGCGGGCATCCTGGTCCTGCACGAGCGGGAGGTCCATCAGCACCGTGTAGTTGGTCGTGATGGCCATGTCGTGCGGCAGGCGGGGGCCGGGCAGGTCGATCTGGGCGAGGTGCGTCTGGGTGCCGTCGGGACCGATGATGCCGTACCGCATGAAGTCCATGTCGGGGCCGTAGTCGAACCACAGCAGCTCGCCGGTGCGCTCGTCGGCCTTCGGGTGCGCCATCATGTCGCCGGCGAACGTGCCGAGGAAGTCCTGCGCGCCGAGGGTCTCCAGCGACAGCGGATCGACGGCGTACGGGTCGCCGCACAGGTACCACGTGGCCAGCACCTGCCCGCGGTGGAAGATGACGTCGGTGTTGGCCGAGTCCTTGATGCCCAGGCCGTGGCCGTTGCCGAACGGATTGCCGGCCGGGTTCTCCATGAGCCCTGTCCACAGCGACTTGCCTGCGGCGGACTCCGCCTCGAATGCCTTGGTGCGCACGTAGCGGTTGCGGTAGCGCACGCGCCCGTTCTCGAAGTGGACCGCATGGATCATGCCGTCGCCGTCGAACATGTGGTACCGCCCGGGGGCGTCGAACTGGCGGTTGGGTCCGTTGCGGAGGTAGACGCCGTTGAGGTCCTTGGGGACCTCGCCGACGACCTCGAGGTCATCGAGCGTGAGCTCGGTGGCGACGGGCGCGTAGATCCCGAGCAGGTAGGGGTTGTCGATGTCGGATGCCGGCATCGCGACGGCGATCGGCGTGTCGGGGTTGGTCATTTCAGGACCGGTCCTTTGCTGTTTCGGGCTGGGCGGCGGGACTGCGTGATCCGATACCGTCCGGCGATGAATGACTCGTCGGTGAGGGTGGCGTTGCCGGCCGGGTTCAGGCCGGAGACGTGGAAGTCGCTGAACGCCGCCGAGAAGTTGATCGGCATCGCGCCGGTGACGTTGATCGTGAGGGCGGCGCCGGCCTCGGCGTAGGCGTCGATCGCGTCGTCGATGAGGTCTTCGTCGGTGGAGTACAGGAACGCCGAGATGGCGCCGTGGGTGCGGGCGTCGCTCGTGGCCTGCTGCAGTCCGGCGCGCGCGTCGGGGGTGCGGATGAGGAAGACCACGGGGCCGAAGCACTCGCCGCCGCGGCGCTCCTGGTCGTCCTGGTCGATGAAGGCGACCAGCGGCGTCAGGGTGCGGGCAGCGGGGAAGTCGGCGTGCGGGTACGGGACGGCCGGGCGCACGACCGCGTCGCCGAGGCTGCCGGCGAGGGCGGCGACGTCGGTCACCGTGCGGTCGGACTGGATGGCCCCCATCACCGCGCCGGCGCGACGCGGTGCGTCGGCGATGTCGCTGATCGCGGCCGTGAGGCGCTGGGCGAACTCGTCGGGGGAGAGGATGCCGTCCGCGGTGCGGATGCCCGTCTCGGGCACGTAGATGTTCTGCGGTGCGGTGCACATCTGGGCGGAGAAGAGCCCGACCGCGCCGGCGATGGCGCGGATGCTGCGCCCTTCGTCCTCGAACGAGTCGATCACGACGGCATTGACGCCGGAGGTCTCGGTGTAGACGCGGGCCTGGGTGGCGTTCGCCTCGATCCACGACCCGAAGCCGGCGGATCCGGTGAAATCGACGATGCGGGTGCGGGGGGCGGTGACCAGCTCCTGCGTGTTGGGCGTCTCCATGGAGTCGGTCGCCAGCAGGACGGCATCCGCATCGACGCCGTACGCGACGAGGACCTCGCGCATCGTGCGCACCGCGAGGGCCATCTGCAGCACCGAGCTGGGGTGGGGCTTGAGGACGACGGGGTTGCCTGTGGCGAGGTTGGCCAGGACGGCGGGGTACACGTTCCAGGCCGGGAAGCTGGCACAGGCGACGACCGCGGCCGTGCCCAGCGGCACCAGTCGGTAGCTCTTCTCCAGAGCGACGGTCGCATCGCCGAACACGCCGGTCCACTCCGCCGTCCGCGGCGCGCGGCTCAGGGCCTCGTGCGCCATCGCGACGGCTTCGAGTCCGCGGTCCAGCGCGTTCGTTCCGCTGCCGGACAGGCTCATGCCGCGCCCCTGGCCGGTGGTGTGCATGGCGGCGACGCCGAGCAGGTTGTTCTGGGCGAACAGGCGCTCGATGATCGCGACGCACAGGGCGATGCGCGTCTCGGGGTCCAGCCGCGCGAGCGAGGGTGACGCCTGCTGTGCAGCATCCAGCAGCTCTTCGACGCGGGCGCGCGGGTACGAGATCCGCAGCGGTTCCCGCGTGTACGGCGAGACCTCGTCGGTCTGCAGGGTCGGGATGCCGGGGTGCCCGACGAGCTCGAGGGTGCTGCCCTGGAGGGTGGTGAACTCGGCCACGGCCTCGTCCCAGGTGGGACCCTCGGGGACGGCTCCGGTGAAGGCGCTCCACGATTCGCGGGTGCGCAAGGCTGCCAGGGCCTGTCCGAGGAGGTCGCCGCTCGGGGACGCGTCGTCGCGCTGTGTCATGATCGGTACTGTAAACCGAGTCAGGTCGAAAGGCAAGTGCCGACGACGGGGCGTCAGCTCAGCAGCTGGGTGCAGCGGAACAGCGCGATCGTCCGTCCGGCCTCGTCGGCGACGGTGGCATCCCAGATCTGCGTCCGTCGCCCACCGTGCACCAACTCGGCGACTGCGGTGACGGTCCCCTCGCGGGCGGTGCCCAGATAGGACGTCTTCAGCTCGAGGGTCGCGAAGCCGGTCGCCGATGCGGGCAGCAGTAGGCGGCAGCCCAGGCCGCAGGCCGTGTCGGCGAGGGCCACGACGCTGCCGGCGTGCAGGCGCCCGTTCGGTGCGAGCTGGGCGGAGGTGACCGGCATCGTGGCGGTGAGGCGCGGCGGCTCCCACGCGGTCACCTCGATGCCCAGCACTCCGGGAAGCCGGCCGGCCAGCAGCGCGGTGAGCTCGGCGGGAGTCGGCGGATTCTCGCGGGTGCCCGGGGTCGCGCGCGGCGAGCGGTCGTCGTTCAGGGGCATGCCAACCTCCAAGGGAAGGCGATGTCCTGGCCGAGAAGGCGGTCAGCACTGACCTTCGCTGCTATGTTTACCGTACCTTTTTACGGTACCGCAGAAGGGCTCTCCCATGTACGTGCACGATGTCCTGGCCCGCGCCGCCGCCGACCACTCCGACGCTCTCGCCGTCGAAGGACCCGATGGGTCGCTGAGCTTCGCCGAGCTCTGGGCCCGCGCTGAGGGGCTCGCCGCCCACTTGCAGTCGACCGGGCTGCGCCCCGGGGACGTCGTGCTGGAGGCGCTGCCGAACAGCGCCGCACTGCTGGTCAGCGACTTCGCGCTGTCTCTGGCCGGGCTCGTGCGCGTGCCGCTGAATCCGCGGCTGGGTCTGCGCGAGTGGCGTGCGATCGCCGCCGACAGCGGAGCACGCGCGTTGATCGGCACGGCGATCGATCCCACTGGCGTCGACGTGCCCCTGATCGAGATGGCGGCGGCGCCCGCCGCGCCGCCCGTCGGCTTCCGCCCGACGCCGAGCGAGATCGCCGGCCTGGCGTACTCGTCCGGGACGACAGGGCTGCCCAAGGGCGCCGTGCGCACCCACCGGATGCGGCTGGCCTCCGCCGCCGCGATGCGCGACAGCGTGATCGGCGCCGGCATCACGGACGACGCGGATGCCGCGGCATCCGTCTATCTGCACGCCGGTCCCGCGATCCACACCTCCGGGCTGTTCGTGCTGCCGATGCTCGCGCTCGGCGTGCCGCAGCTCATGCTGGACCACGCGCGACCCGCCCAGATCATCGACACCATCCGCACCCGGCGGGTCAGCCATCTCGCGGTCGTACCGACGGTGCTGAGCGCGCTCGCCGCCGTCGACGGCGTGAGCCGCGCGGACTTCGCGAGCGTGCGGATGCTCGCCTACGCCGGCTCGCCGATCCCGCCGGCCCAGCTCGCGCTCGCCTACGAGCGGCTGACGCCGGCGCTGGTGCAGTATTACGGCCTGGTCGAGGCGATGCCGCCGCTCTCGGTGCTGTCGGCGGCCGATCACGCGGCGGGCCTGGCGGCGCACCCCGAGCTGCTGCGCTCGGCGGGTCGGATCGTCCCGTCCGTCCAGATGCGCAGCGAGGACGGCGAGATCCTCGTGCGCGGGGATGCCGTGACCCCCGGCTACCGCAATGCGGAGACCCGCACCGATCTCGGCAAGAGCGTCCGCGACGGATGGCTGCACACCGGCGACGTCGGCCGCATCGACGGAGACCGTCTGTGGCTCACCGACCGCCGCTCCGACATGATCATCAGCGGCGGGTACAACATCTATCCGTCCGAGCTCGATGTGGTCGCCGCCGCGGTGCCGGGCGTGGACGGATGCGCCGCCGTCGGTCTTCCCGACCCCGTGTGGGGGCAGCGGCTCGAGCTGGCCTACTCCGGGGATGCGGCGGTCGACGACATCGCCGCCGCATTCGGTGATCTGCCGCGCCACAAGCAGCCCAAGGCGATCACCCGCCTTGACGCCCTGCCGCTCGGCGCGACGGGCAAGATCGACCGTCGTGCGGTCGCCGTGCTGCTCGCGGAGCGCGCCGAAGCCCGGCCAGTCGAGTCCGCATAGGATGCCTCCGTGACCACTCCACCGCTCGCCCAGGCGATGCTCACCCTCGGTGACCAGTGGAATCTGCTGATCATCCAGCAGGCGATGCTCGGCAAGGCGCGCCGCTTCTCGCAGTGGCGGGATCTTCTCGGTCTGTCCGACAGCGTGCTCTCGGATCGACTGAAGGAACTGCTGGCTGCCGGGATCCTGCGCCAGCAGGAGTACAGCGATGCCACGCGTCGCCGCGAGGAGTACTTCCTCACCGACCGTGGCCTCGCGCTGTGGGGCCTGCTGGTCACGCTGTGGTCGTGGGAGCAGCAGTGGGCCCAGGCCCACGAGGCGACCTGGATGCTGCGGCACGAGGTCTGCGGAGCGAGCATGGTGCCGGAGTTCGGCTGCGGCGCGTGCGGTACCCATCCGGTGACCGCGCACGACACCGAGAGCACCGACCGTTCGGCAGGCGAGATCGTCGCCGGTCCGCGCGGTCGGCACCACCGCCGCGCGGTGCGCGCGCCGGACGCACAGATCCCGTGGACTTATCACGAGGAGACCTTCGCGATCATCGGCGACCGATGGAGCACGCTCCTGCTCGGCTCGTGCTTCCTGCGGGTGCGCAGCTTCGCGGCATTCCGGGAGACGCTCGGGATCGCACGCTCGGTGCTGTCCGAGCGCCTGCGGCTGTTCGTCGAGCTCGGCGTGCTGCAGGTGCAGGTCGGCCAGGACCGTCGCGAGCGCGACTACCGCCTCACCGAGAAGGGGCGCGCGTTCTTCCCGGTGTTCGCGATGATGGTCGACTGGGCCGAGACGTGGCTCGGCGAGGACACCGAGGCGCGCGACCTGCTGATCGTGCATCGCGGATGCGGCCGCCAGCTGCAGCCGGCCCTGTTCTGCCCGTCGTGCGGCGACCGGATCGAGCGCACCGACATCCGCTTCGAGCCGACCGCGGCCTGATCGGGGTCAGCCGATCGGCGTGCTCCGGATCTCGGCGGCGGCCTCGAGCCCGGCCGACAGGAACGGGAGCACGGCATCGCCGGCGCTGTCGAAGCCGGGACCGCTGCCCGAGCCCGCGCGCCGACGATGGTCGATGCCGGCCGCGATCACCGCGATCTTGAACCGGGCTAGCGCCAAGTGGAACGCCCAGTCCTCCAGAGGTGCGCCGCCCTCGGCCTCGTACTCGGCGGCCAGCGCCCCGGCCGAAGGCAGGGTCGCGGCGGTCCAGGCGGTCGGACTGCCCAGGATGAGATCGAGCGCGGGATGCCGGTACGCGCACATCATCGCGACATCGGCGACGGGGTCGCCGATGGTCGACAGCTCCCAGTCGACGACCGCGAGCACGCGCGGGGTCGGGCCGAGCTGCAGCAGCGTGTTGTCGACGCGGTAGTCGCCGTGCACGATCCCGGTCGAGCGCTGTCGGCCGGGCATCGCCTGCTGCAACCGGGCGATCAGCGCGGCGGCGGCATCCGTCGTCTCGGCGTCGGGAGTGGCCACCAGCTCCCACTGGCCGCTCCAGCGTCGCAGCTGGCGCTGGGCGTAGCCGTCGGGGCGGCCGAAGTCGGCGAGACCGGCGGCGACATGGTCGACCCGGTGGAGCGCCGCCAGGGTGCGCACCAGCTCGGTCATCGCCGCGGTGCGGGTCGGTTCATCCAGAGCGAGGAGGTCGTCCTCGGTCTGGATGGACGCACCGCTGACGAAGGCCGCGACCGCGAAGGGGCCGCCCACCACCGTCTCGTCGGTGCAGAAGACGACGGCCTCGGCCACCGGCACGGGCGTGCCCTGCAGCGCACGGGTGACCCGGAACTCGCGGCCGACATCGTGCGCGGAGGGGGTCCGTCCGCTCCGCGGCGGCATCCGCAGGACCCAGGCGCGCGCGCCGTCGTCGAGGCGGAAGGTGAGGTTGGACCGGCCGCCGGTGATCAGCGTCGCCGCCAGCGGTCCCGCCGTCTCGGTGCCGTTCGCCTCGAGGACCTCCCGGATGCGGCCGAGTTCGGTAGGGGTGAGTTCCGTCATCGTGCCGCTTCCGCGTCCCGACGGGCCTTCCCCAGTGCCCGACGTGCGATCGACCAGCGGTGCACCTCGGAGGCGCCGTCGTAGATGCGGAACGGCCGCAACTCGCGGGCGACCCGGGCGATGGGCAGCTCCGCAGAGACCCCCAGGCCACCGCACATCTGCATCGCGCGGTCGGCGACGCGGCCGAGCGCTTCGGCCGCGAAGGTCTTCGCGATCGACGTCGAGGTCGCCCCGCGTCCGCCCGCGTCGAGCTCGGCGCACGCCTCGCGCAGCAGTGCGCGCGTGGCGGCCAGATCGATCTCGCTGTCGGCGATCGCCTGCTGCGTCATGCCGAGGTCGCCGAGACGCGACCCGAACATCTCGCGTTCGTTCACGTAGGTCAGGGCGGTGTCGTGCGCGCGGCGGGCGGCGCCGAGCCACCGCATCACGTGTGTCATCCGCGCCGGTCCGAGACGCACCTGCGCGTACGCGAAGCCTTCGTCCGCGCCGCCGAGGACGTCCTCGTCCGGGACGAACACATCCTCGAACGTGACCTCGCAGTGACCGCCGAGCGAGGCGCGGTCGATCGTGGCGATGTGGCGCACGACGGTGATGCCGGGGGTGTCCGCGGCGGCGAGCAGCATGGTCGCGCCGGACAGATCCCCGGGTTCGCCTGCGGTGCGGGCCATGATGATGAAGAACCCCGCGCCATCCGCGCCGGTGATGAACTGCTTGCGCCCGTTGACGAGCCAGCCGCCGTCCACCCGCGTGGCGCGCGTGCGCAACGCCGAGGGGTCCGAGCCGGCACCGGGGGAGGGCTCGGTCATCGCGAACGCCGAGCGCAGCTCGCCGCGCACCAGCGGTCCGAGGAAGCGCTCCGCCTGAGGCGGCGTCGCCAGCTTCTCCAGCAGGTGCATGTTGCCCTCGTCCGGGGCCTGGATGTTCAGCGCCACCGGCCCGAACAGCGAGTACCCCGCGGCCTCGAACACGGGGGCGCGGTCGAGCATGTTGAGCCCGAGGCCGCCGAGTGCGACCGGGGCGTGCGGCGCGAACACGCCGGCATCCTTCGCAGCGCCCTGCAGTCGCACGCGCAGCTCATCTCCGCCCGCAGCAGCGATGTCGCCGTCGTGCAGGTCGTCGAGCGGCAGCACCGTCGTGCGGACGAACGCCGTTGTGGCCGCCGTGATCTCGGCGACGGAGCGGGCAGGGGTCGAAGATGCGAGATCGGATGCCGACATCACACGCCTCCTCTCAGCAGGATGCCGCCATCGACGACGAGGGTCTGCCCCGTCGTCCAGGACGCCTCGTCGGACAGCAGGTAGACGACGGCGGACGCGACATCCTCCGGGACGCCCAGTCGGCGCATCGGGTACCCGGCCGCGAGGGCTTCCTCGCCCGACTCGTACAGCTTCTCCGCGAACTGCGTCTTGACCACCGCGGGGGCGACGGCGTTGACGCGGATCCCCGGCGCCAGTTCCACCGCGAGCTGCTCGGTCATGTGACGCAGCATCGCCTTGCTCGCCCCGTAGAAGCCGATGCCCTGCGCCGGGCGCAGGCCGGCGACCGACGAGACGTTCACGATCGCGCCGCCGTGCTCGCGCATCCAGCCGCGGTACACCTCCTGCGCCCACCCGAGTGTCGCGAGGCAGTTGACCTCGACGATCTTGCGCGCAGCAGCGAGGTCGAGGTCGATCATGGGTCCGTACACGGTGTTGATGCCGGTGTTGTTGACGAGCATGTCGATGCCGCCGAAGCGTTCGATCGCGGTCGCGACCACGGCGGCGCGGTGCTCGGCGTCATCCGCCCGCCCGGCGATGCCGATCGCGTACTCTTCGCCGCCCAGGGCATCGACCGCGCGGGCCAGACCCTCTTCGTGGCGGGCGGTGATCACGACTCGGGCGCCCTCGGAGACCAGCCGCTCGGCGACGGCGAAGCCGATGCCGCGGCTGGCTCCGGTGAGCACGGCGGTGCGCTTCGCGAACCTCGCCGTCGGAGGAGTGGGAGCTGTCATGGATCGATCCTCTCTGCGCCGCGTCGTCGCGGGCAACCTGCAGAGCGACGCGCGAACCCGACTGACTCTGCTAGTTGTAGCATAATGGTTCTGCGCATCGAGGGCGAAGCGCATGAGAGGACGATCGACATGACTTCATTGACTGATCTGCGGGTGCCCGTCATCGCGGCGCCGATGTTCCTGATCTCGGGACCGGAGCTGGTCATCGCGGCCTGCCGCGCCGGCATCGTCGGATCGTTCCCGACGCCGAACTGCCGCACGGTGGAAGACCTCGACCGCTGGATGACGCAGATCGTCGAAGAGCTGGATGCGGCCAAGGCCGCCGGGGAGGACGTCGCCCCGTGGGCGGTCAACCTCGTCACCCACAGCACCAACGGACGCCTCGCCGACGACCTGGCTATGGTCGCGAAGCACCGTCCGCCCATCGTGATCACGGCACTGGGGTCGCCGAAGCCGGCGATCGAGACCGTCCACGCCTACGGCGGCATCGTCATCGCCGACGTCGTCAGCATCGGACTGGCGCGCAAGGCCGTCGCCGCCGGTGCCGACGGACTGGCGTGCGTCTCGGCGGGTGCCGGTGGCCATACCGGGCACCTGTCGCCGTTCGCGTTCGTCGCGGGTGTGCGCGAGTTCTTCGACGGCATCGTCGTGGTCGCGGGCGGCATCGGATCCGGCGCCTCGATCGCGGGTGCCGTGACGACCGGTGCCGACCTCGTCTACGTCGGTACGCGCTTCCTCGCGACGACCGAGAGCATGGCGGCGACCGAGTACAAGGACATGGTCGTGCAGTACGGGGTGGACGACCTCGTCGTCACGCCCGCCGTCACCGGGACGGATGCCTCGTGGCTGAAGCCGAGCCTGATCGCCAACGGCTACGATCCGGCCGTCCTGGCAGCTCCGGCCGAGCGCAACTACGACGGCGCCACCGATGTGCAGGGGCGCTGGAAGGACATCTGGGCCGCCGGCCAGAGCATCGAGGTCATCCGTGCCGTCGAGCCGGTCGCTGACGTCGTCGACCGGCTCGCCGAGGAGTTCACCGCCGCCCTCGACCGGACCGCCGCCCGGTACGGGGTGCTCGCGCCGCGCGCGTAGCCCGAACCCCGCCCGCAGCCCGAAACGGCCCGGTCCGACTCATCGTCGGACCGGGCCTTTCCCGCGGCGTGCGCGGCTCAGGCCGAGGCGGCCTCGCCCACGACGAAGGTGACGGTCGTGGCGGTCGAGCCGCCGAAGTTCAGGGTCGCCATCGTCTTGGCGCCCTCGATCTGGTACTCGCCGGCACGGTCCGAGACCTGCAGGGCAGCATCCAGCAGCATCCGCACGCCGCTCGCGCCGACCGGGTGTCCGCCGCCGATGAGGCCGCCGCTGGGGTTGATCGGGAGAGCGCCGCCCAGGCGGATGGTGCCCTCCTCGACGGCCTGCCAGGACTGCCCCGGCGCCGTGAGTCCGATGTGGTCGATCGCGAGGTACTCGCTCGCCGAGAAGCAGTCGTGCGTCTCGAGGCCGTGGAGGTCCTCGAGGCCGACGTGTGCGCGCGCGAACGCGTCGTCCAGCGCCTGCTTCACGTGCGGCATGACGTACGGGTTCTCGGCATCGCGGGCCAGCTTCGCGTCGATCCCGATGCCGACCGTGCGATGACCCCAGCCGCGGATGACGCCGATGGGGCGGGCGTCCGGGTGGGCGCGCAGGTACCGGTCGGTGACCAGCACGACGCCGGCACCGCCGTCGGTCATCTGGCTGCAGTCGTAGCGCCGGAGGCGTCCCTCGACGAGAGGGTTGACCGCGTCATCCGATCCTGTGGCGATGAGATCGGGCACGTCCCACCCGCGCGTCTGCGCGAGCGGGTTGCGCTTGGCGTGGTCGAGATTGAGCTGCGAGATCATGTGCAGGTGACGGTCGTCCAGGCCGTAGCGGCGGTCGTACTCGTCCGCCACGCGGGCGAACATGTACGGCCACATGAACTTCGCGTCCTGGCCCTCGTGTCCGGTCCACGCGGCCGCACCGAGGTGGCCGGCTCCGACGTCGCCGGGCACGGTCTTCTCCAGCTCGACGCCCACCACGAGCGCGGAGTCGTAGTCACCGGCGCGGAGGTCGGCGATCGCGCTCAGCAGGGCGATCCCGCCCGAGGCGCACGCGGCTTCGTGCCGCGACGAGGGGGTGCCCCACAGCTCGTCGTGCACCGTCGCCGGCATCGCGCCGAGGTGCCCCTGGTGCGCGAACAGCTCGCCGAAGGCGTTGCCGACGTGCACCACGTCGATGCCGTTGCCCGCGGTGCCGGCGTCGCGGAGCGTGCCGTCGACCACCTCCCGGGTCAGGTCGGCGAAGTCGAGGCCCTCGCGCGTGTAGTTGCGGGCGAAGTCGGACTGGTAGCCGCCCAGGATCCAGATGTTCTCGCGGGTCATGTGCGTTCCTCGCCTCAGAAGCTCTCGATGACGACGGCCATCGACACGCCCAGGGCGGCCGGGATGACCAGGAGTCCGTAACCGCCGCCGGAGCGCCGCAGCAGGTCCATCGCGTTGGCCAGCAGGATGCCGCCGGTGGCGCCGAGCGGGTGCCCGACCGAGACGCCGCCGCCGTGGACGTTCACCTTGTCGGCGGAGATGCCGAGCTCGCGCATGAGTAGCAGCGGGGTCACGGAGAACGACTCGTTGAACTCCGCCACGCGGACGTCCTGGATGCCGATGCCGGCCTTCGCCAGCGCGCGGCGGGCCGCCTCGGCGGCACCGTCCAGGCGCGGCGAGCGGGCGGCGGTGTGCGCCCACGACACCACGCGACCCAGCGGTTCGCGTCCCATGGAGCGGCCCGCCTCGGCCGAGCCGATCACGATGGCGGATGCCGCGTCGCTCAGCTGCGGCGCCGTCGCGACGGTGTGCAGCCCGGCGCTCGGGCGGCTGAACCCCGGGAAGCGGGCCTCCACGCGCGCCCACAGGGGGTCGTCGCCGAAGAGCGGGGCGAGGGCGGCCAGGCCCTCCGCGGTCGTGTCGGGACGGGCGCCCTCGTCGGTGCGCAGGATCACCTCGCCGTCGACGCGCACCGGCACGATCGACTCCCACTCCGGCGCCGCGGCCGCGCGCAGATGCGATTGCACGGCGTAGGCATCGAGCTCTTCGCGGCTGAAGCCGTGCTCGGCGGCGGTGAGGTCGGCCGAGACGCCGATCGTGACGAAGCCGGTCAGCTCGCCGAGCTCGGCATCCGTCGCCAGCGTCGGCTTGTCGCTGAACATCGGCACCCGCGAGAGCGACTCGGCGCCGCCCGCGACGACGAGGTCGGCCTGGCCCGAGCGCACCTGCGCGGACGCCGACGCGATCGCATCCAGTCCCGAACAGCACATCCGCGACACGATGCCCGCGGGCACAGTGTCGGGCCACTCGGCCGCCATGATCGCCACGCGGGCGAGGTCCGTAGCCTGCTCGGCAGCGGGGGTGTTGACCCCGATGACCACGTCGTCGACGCGCTCCGCGGGAAGCCCCCGCGTGCCGAGCTCACGAAGGAGCTGTGCCAGCAGTTCGTACGACGGCACTCCGGCGAGTGTTCCCCCGCCGCGTTTGACCCGTCCCCGCGGCGTGCGGACGGTGTCGTAGATGAATGCCTCACTCACTGATTCACAGCTCCTTGTTCATGCGTCGTGCGTCGTGCGGGTCGTGCGGTGTCGGATGCCGCGGCTCAGGCGACGGGCGCGGTCAGCGACTCGCGCAGGTCGCGCTTGAGCACCTTGCCCACGGGGTTGCGCGGCAGCACGTCGCGCACCTCGAGGCGCTCCGGCAGCTTGAACGAGGCGAGCTGGTGGCCGCGGAGCAGCTCCACGATCGACTCCAGCGTGGGCGCGGTGTCCGGACGCGGCACCACGATCACCGCGATCCGCTCGCCGAGCGCGTCGTCGGGGTAGCCGACGACGGCGACGTCCATCACGTCCGGGTGATCGGAGATGTGCGCCTCGAGCTCGGCCGGAGCCACGTTCATCCCGCCGCGGATGATGATGTCCTTCGCGCGGTCGACGTAGCGCAGGAACTGCCCCGTCTGGCCGGCGATCTCGAACATGTCGCCGGTCTTGAGGTAGCCCTCCTCGTCGAACGGGGTGTTGAGGTTGGCCATGTCCGCGTAGCCGGGGAACACGTGCGGTCCCGCGATGTGCAGCTCGCCCGCCCGGCCGTGCTCGGTGATGACCTCGCCGGTCTCGAGGTCGACCAGCTTGACCTTGATCCAGTCGCCCACGCGCGAGGACCAGTGCGCGCCCTCGGCGCCGTAGCGCGGGAAGAACAGGGCGCGCTCGTCCGGGTCGGGGAAGTCCTCGGAGCTGGAGAGCAGTGCGACGCCCTCGTTCGAGCCGAAGAAGTTGATCACGCTGAGGCCGAACCGCTCCTGCCAGCCGCGCACCATCGCGGGCTGCAGCGGCGCGGACCCGGAGCCGATCCGGGTGAGGCTGCTCAGGTCGATCCGGCTGAGCAGCTCTTCGTTGTTCAGCAGCATCCACAGCATCGCCGGGGGAGCGAGCGTGTACGTGACGCGCTCCACGGCGATCTGGCGGAAGAAGGTCGGTGCGTCGAACGGGTGGTGCTGCACGAGGGCCGCACCCGAGCGCAGCCACGGGAGCATCATGCCGCAGATGCCGGCCATGTTGATCATCGGGAACGGGTTCAGCAGCACGTCCTCGGCGATGACGCGCGGGGCATCCAGCGTCGCCCAGCTGAATGCGAGCCAGTCGTAGTGGGCGCGCATGACGCCCTTCGGCAGGCCTTCGGTGCCCGAGGTCCAGCAGATGGTGACGCAGTCGTTCGGGTCGTTCGGGTGCGCGGCGCGGTAGGCCTCGACGGCGGCCGCATCCGCTGCGGTGGCCGCAGCCGGCGTCAGGTCGATGACGTCCTCGCCGAGCGGCTGGTCGCCCGTGTCGAAGCAGAAGACGGTGCGCACGGTGGTGCCGCGCGTGAGGCGCGCGATGTCTTCGGCGGGTGCGCGATCGGCGAAGCGGCGCGCGGCCACGACGACGTCGAAGGCCGCCCCGCGGCTCATCTGGCCGATCTCGTTCTCGCGGTACTGCATCGCCAGCGGCGAGACCGCGGCGCCGATCGTCCAGGCCGCAAGGTACAGCTCGGCGAGTTCGATCGAGTTCAGCAGCTGGGCGCCGATGAGGTCGCCGCGTCCGACGCCGTGCTCAAGCAGACGTGCGGCCAGCGCCGTCACCTCGCTGCCCAACTCGCCCCAGGTGAGGCGGCGGGGCTCGTTGCCGTCGAGATCGACGCGGTTGGCGGGGTCGACGATCGCGAGCTTGTCGGCGCGCTCGGCGACCTGCCCGCGGAAGATCCCGTCGATGGTCTCGGCGGTCCACCATCCCTTGTCGGTGTACTCGCTGACCCGCGCATCCGGGTGCAGACGGTCTCGACGTTCAATCACGGTGGCCTCCTTGCCGTTTGAGATCCCGCGACGTCGACGTCGACGTCGACGTCGGAGTGTGGGGGATGTGGGAGCGACCATACTGCACTTAGCAGAGTGACTTCAAGCAGAGATGCTCGATAAGCTCGGAAAATGAACGTCGAGGCCACCGAGCAGGCGGATTCCGCGCAAGCGGACCCGCGCGATCGGGCGACGATCCTGCACGGTGACGGCCCCAACGCGCTGGCCCGGGCGATCGGGTTGCTCGGCGACGAATGGACGCTGCTCCTGGTGCGCGCCGCGCTCGACGGGGCGACCCGGTACTCGCAGTTCCAGGCGGTGCTGCCGATCTCGCACGCCGTGCTCTCGCAACGGCTCGAGACGCTCGTCTCCGAGGGATTGATGGACCGCCGGCAGTACCAGGAGCATCCGCCCCGCTCCGAGTACCGGCTCGCCCCGCGCGGCTGGTCGCTCTGGCCCGTGCTGATCGCGATCTGGAGCTGGGAGCGCCGGATGGCTTCCACGGATCCCATCCGCACCCCGCCCATGCGCCACCGCGTCTGCGGCCAGGAGATGACACCGTCGTACCGCTGCCGTCACTGCGGCCAGCCCGTGGATGCGCGGCACCTGCACGTGGTGTGGGGGCCGAGCGGCGGCTGGCAGCGGACCGTGCCCGGAGCCACGACCCGCCGACGTTCTGCCACGAGCGGTGCGAAGGTGTTCTATCCCAGCACGATGGCGGTGCTCGGCAACCGCTGGTCGGCGGCGATCGTCGGCGCGGCCTTCCGCGGCATCCGCCGGTTCAGTGACTACCAGGACGTCCTCGGCTGCCCGCCGAGCGTTCTCGCCGAGCGGCTGACCTCGCTGTGCGAGCACGATGTCCTGGAGCCGGTGGCCAGCAGCGATCGTGCCGACTGGTCGGAGTACCGTCTGACGCGCAAGGGGCGAGCACTGTTCCCCGTGATCGACATGGTCGTGGATTGGGCGCAGCGCTGGTACGTGTCCGACGAGGGGCCGGTACTCGAACGCATGCACCTTGTCTGCGGAGCGCCGTTCCGCGGTGAGCTCGTCTGCGATCAGTGCGGAGTGGGCCTGCACGGCCCCGACATCGAAGTCGGCGAACCGGACTGACTCAGAGCACTTCGGGCAGGTCGCTCTCGACCGGCTCCGGACGGATCAGGTCGGCGACCGAGTCGAGCACCTCGTCGGGGCGGAAAGGGTACCGCTCGATCTCGGCGAGGTCGCTGATGCCGGTCATCACGAGCACCGTGTGCAGCCCCGCCTCGATGCCGGCCACGATGTCGGTGTCCATGCGGTCGCCGATCATGCCGGTCGTCTCGGAGTGCGCGCCGATCCGGTTCAGGGCCGAGCGGAACATCATCGGGTTCGGCTTGCCGACCACATAGGGCTCCATGCCGGTGGCCTTGGTGATGAGCGCCGAGATGGCACCGGTCGCCGGCAGCACGCCATCCGTCGAGGGCCCGGTCGCGTCGGGATTGGTGGCGATGAAGCGGGAACCGGCGCCGATGAAGCGGATGGCCTTGGTGATCGCCTCGAACGAGTAGTTGCGGGTCTCGCCGACCACGACGTAGTCGGGCTCGGTCTCGGTCATGATGAACCCGGCCTCGTGCAGGGCAGTGGTCAGCCCGGCCTCGCCGATGACGAAGGCGGACCCACCGGGAGCCTGGCCCCGCAGGAAGTCGGCGGTCGCCAGTGCCGAGGTCCAGATGGCCGCCTCGGGCACGATGAGGCCCGACTGGCGCAGCCGTGCGCTGAGATCCCGCGGCGTGAAGATGGAGTTGTTCGTCAGCACGAGGAACGGCGTGCCGTCCTCCCGCCACTGCTCCAGCAGCTCGGCCGCCCCCGGTACGGGGGTGTTCTCGTGCACCAGAACGCCGTCCATATCGGTGAGCCAACATTCGATCTCTGCACGGGTACGCATGCGGCAAGCCTAGGCCCCGCACCCTGCCCGGCGTGGGGGCCGCGGGGCCCGGGGGGCGGGGGTAGGCTCGCGAGCGTGACCCCTGATCCAGCGCCGGTATGGGACCCGACGAATCCGCCGGATCTCACCGGCCGCAAGTACCTCGTCACGGGCGCCACGCGGGGTCTGGGCTACTTCGCGGTGGAGCAGCTCACGGGTGCCGGCGCTCACGTCATCATGACCGGCCGCAACCCGAATCGGCTGGCTGGCGCTCGCGCCGCGGTGCTGCGACGGGTGCCGGATGCCTCGCTCGAAACGCTGCTGCTCGATACCAGCAACCTCGGCTCGGTGCGTGCGGCCGCGGCGACCGTGAAAGCACGCGGACGCCTGAACGGACTGCTGCTGAACGCCGGCATCGTGCATCCGCCGCGTACGCGCGAGACCACCATGGACGGCAATGAGATCGTGTTCGCGACCAACGTGCTGGGCCACTACGCGCTGGCCGGCGCCCTCCTGCCCGCGCTGGCCGCGGCGGCTGGGCGCATGGTGTGGGTCGGGAGCATGTCCACCGCGCTGACCCCGTACGACCCGGTCGACCCGCAGCTGGTCGAGGGTTACACGCCCTGGCGGGCGTACGTGCAGTCGAAGGTTGCCACCGCCGCACTGGGACTGGAGGCCGATCGGCGGCTGCGCGCGCATTTCGTCCCGGTGCAGAGCGTTGTCGCGCATCCGGGGTACTCCGCCAGCGGGCGCACGCGCGGCATCGTGGGGGTGAACGAGCCGAGCCGCATGACGCGGTTCGCCGACAACCTGCAGGCCGCGTTCGCACAGTCCAAGGAGCGCGGCGCCTGGACGCTGGTGCGTGCGTTGACGGACCGCCAGGTCGAGAGCGGCCAGTTCTGGGGCCCGCGGTACGTCTCGCACGGAGCACCCGTACTCGCGAAGCCTTCGAAGATCACGCGCAACACCGAGATCGCGGAGCGGCTGTGGACCGTGTGCGAGAACGCCGCGCGGATGCGCTGGCCGTTCGAGGCGGTGTCCGCCGTCCCGAAGTCGTCCCGAGCCTGAGCGGGGCGTCGTCGCGGGCCTGCGCGGGCGGCCTACGTCGATGCCGCCAGGGTGAGGATCTCCGGCCCGTCGTCGGTGATGGCGATCGTGTGCTCACTGTGCGCGGTCCGGCATCCGGTCGCGCTGCGGAGCGTCCATCCGTCGGGGTCGGTGCGCAGCGAGGCCGTATCCGCCATCACCCACGGTTCGAGCGCGAGCAGCAGCCCCGGGCGCAGGATGTAGCCGCGACCCGGACGGCCGGTGTTCGCGACGTGCGGATCCTGGTGCATCGTCGAGCCGATGCCGTGGCCGCCGAACTCCACGTTGATGGGATAGCCGGCCTCTCGCAACACCGTGCCGATGGCACGGGAGATGTCGCCGACCCGCGCACCGGGCCTGGCGGCCGCGATGCCCGCGCTGAGGGCATGCTCGGTCGCGCTGATCAGTGCGATGCTCTCCGGCGGCTGCGACTCGCCCACGATGAAGCTGATCGCCGAGTCTGCGGCGATGCCGTCCAGGGCCACCGCGAGGTCGAGCGTCAGCAGATCGCCGTCGGCGAGCGCGTAGTCGTGGGGCAGCCCGTGCAGCACGGCGTCATTGACGGCGGTGCAGATGTAGTGGCCGAAGGGGCCGCGTCCGAACGACGGCGCGTAGTCGACGTAGCAGGACACCGCGCCTGCCTCGGCGATCATGCTCTGTGCCCACTGGTCGATGTCCAGGAGGTTGGTGCCCACGGTGCTGCGCGTCTTCAGCGTCTGGAGGATGTGCGCGACCAGTGCGCCCGACCGCCTGGCGCGGTCCAGCTGTGTGGCGTTCAGGATCTCGATCATGCGATGCTCGTCTCAGGCATCCAATAACTATACCGGCCATATCATCCCGGTACTACAATCGGACGCATGGTCCGATTGCCGCTGACGCCGACAGAGGTCGAGCGCGGGCAGCGTCTCGGATCGCTGCTGCGCCGCGCCCGAGGTGAGCGCTCCATGCTCGAGACCGCCCTCGATGCGGGCATCTCGCCGGAGACGCTCCGCAAGATCGAGACCGGACGCATCGCCACCCCGGCGTTCCCGACCATCGCCGCGATCGCGGAGGTTCTCGGGCTCTCCCTCGACGCGGTGTGGGGTGAGATCAACGCGGCAGAGCGTCGTGGCGAGCCGGTCGACTCCGGCGCACGAGCGGGACTCGCGTCCTAGGTCCCAGTACAAGCCGACGCGTCAGCCCCTCAGGCCGTGAGCCACACGGCATCGATCGCCTCGTCGGGGAGCGCGAGCGGAGCGCCGTCGATCAGGAGGGCTGCGGCTTCCCGCACCTCGATCGTGGCGCCGGGGCGCACGCCGGCGTCCTCCAGGACGCGCAGCAGCTCGGGATCGCGGTCGCTCACGCGCAGCACCCGACCGGTGTACCCGGCGCCGGCCTGGGCGAGCAGGACGAACGGCTCCCGCTGCACCGACCCCGAGGCATCCGGGATCGCATCGCCGTGCGGGTCGTACCGCGGGTGTCCGAGGCGCGCGTCGATGCCCTCCAGCAGCCGGTCGCTGAGCGCGTGCTCGAGCACTTCTGCCTCGTCGTGCACCTCGTCCCACGTGTAGCCGAACTCGCTGACGAGCCACGTCTCGATGAGCCGGTGGCGGCGGATCACGGCGGCCGCGCGGCGCTCGCCGTCGGGGCTCAGTGAGATCGGACCGTACGGGCGGTGGGTCACCAGACCCTGGGCCGCGAGCTTCTGCACCATCTCGGTCACACTCGACGGAGCGAGCCCCAGCACGACCGCGAGTTGCGAGGGCGTGATCTTCTCGGTCTGCCACTCGGTGTGGTGGTAGATCGTCTTGAGGTAGTCATCGACAGCGGGGGAGGGCACGCAGACAGGCTACCCGCGACTGCCCGCGCGCTGCATGTCTAGGCCCCGCTGAGCAGCAGCCACAGCAGTACGCCGTTCAGGGTGATCAGGAACACGGATGCCGCGACTCCGGCCGCGGTCGTTCCCCAGCGGTTGCGGAATGTGCCGAGCACCTCGTTCTTGGCGGTCAGCCAGACCAGCGGGATCAGCGCGAACGGGATGCCGAACGACAGCACCACCTGGCTCAGCACCAGGGCGAGGGTCGGGTCGAACCCGATGCCGAGGATGATCAGGGCGGGGATCAGGGTGACCAGTCGCCGCGCGATCAGCGGGATGCGCACGTGCAGCAGTCCGTGCATGATCTCCGCCCCGGCGTATGCGCCGACGGAGGTCGACGCCAGTCCGCTGGCCAGCAGCCCGACGGCGAAGAGGGTTGCGACGGCCGGCCCGATGCCGTTCCACAGCGCGTGGTAGGCGCCCTCGAGGGTGTCGGTGCCGGGCACGCCGGCGAGGTTGGCCGCGGCCAGGAGCAGGATGCAGAGGTTGACGGTGCCGGCGATGAGCATCGCGATACTGACGTCCCAGCGTGTGGCGCGCAGGAGCCTGCCGGTCGGGATGCCGCGGACACCGTCGGGGACGAAGCGGTCGCGTGCCAGCGCGGAGTGCGCGTAGATCGCGTGCGGCATGATCGTCGCGCCGAGGATGGATGCCGCCAGCAGCACCGAATCGGTGCCCTCGAAGCGGGGGACGAGCCCGCCGATCACGCCCGCCGGGTCGGGCGGTCCGATGAAGACGCCGAACGTGAAGCCCACCGCGATGATGGCGATGAGACCGATCACGACGAACTCGAACGTCTTCGCGCCGCGCCGGGATTGCACGATGAGCAGGGCGAGCGAGATCACCCCCGTGATCAGTCCGCCCCACAGCAGCGGGACGTTGAACAGCAGGTTCAGCGCGACCGCCCCGCCGATGACTTCGGCGATGTCGGTCGCCATCGCGACGAGCTCGGCCTGCAGCCAGTACGCGCGACGCCCCCAGCGGTTGCGCATGCGCGCACCGAGCACCTCCGGCAGGCTCTGCCCCGTGACGATGCCGAGCTTGGCGGAGAGGTACTGGATCAGCCAGGCCATGATGTTGCCGAGCACGACGACCCACACGAGCAGGTAGCCGAACCGGGCGCCGGCAGTCATGTTGCTGGCGACGTTGCCCGGATCGAGGTAGGCGACGCCGGCGACCAGCGCCGGCCCGAGCAGCCACGCGACGCGCGGGGTGGAGGCGCGGCGTCGCCCCGGCCGGCGACCCGTCGTGCTCGCGGCATCCGTCGCGTGGAGGCGCTGTGGCGCCCCCGTGGTCTGTACGTCGATCCCCGCTGATTTCGGCATACCGAAAAATCTAGCGGAGATTTCGGTGAACCGAAAGATTGATGCCTCACTCTCGCGTCGTGGCTCCGTCCCCCTGTCGCGATCTGTTGGCAGATGGAGTCGATTGCGACGGGCGAGCGGGACTCGCGACACGGGCCGGTGGCAGACAGACCGAGCGACGGGCAGGGGCCGCGCCGAGCCCGGATAGCCTTGCGGGGTGACCGACATGCCTCCTGCGGACGGAACTGCGCCGGACTCGGCCGCGCTCGACACGGCCGCGCCCGACTCGGCTGCGACCGACTCGGCTGCGACCGACGAGCCGCAGTTGCCGTACGGCGTCGGGCCTTGGCCCGGCGAATGGCCGACGGACCCGCACTACGACGCCGTACTGCTCGCCGAAGGCGACAGACGCAACGTCATCGACCGCTACCGCTACTGGAGCATGGACGCGATCGTCTCCGACCTCGACCAGCATCGGCACGGCTTCCACGTCGCGATCGAGAATTGGCAGCACGACATGAACATCGGGTCGATCGTGCGCAGCGCCAACGCGTTCCTCGCCGATACCGTGCACATCATCGGGCGTCGCCGATGGAATCGCCGCGGGGCGATGGTGACCGATCGCTACCAACACGTCGTGCACCACGAGGATGTCGCGACCTTCGCCGCGTGGGCGCAAGCCGAAGACCTGCCGATCGTCGCCGTCGACAACGTGCCCGGTTCGGTCGCGGTCGATCGCGCCGACCTGCCGCAGCGGTGCGTGCTGCTGTTCGGGCAGGAAGGCCCGGGGCTCTCACCCGAGGCGCTGGTCGCGGCATCCGGGGTCGTGGAGATCACCCAGTACGGCTCGACGCGGTCGATCAACGCCAGCGCCGCCGCCGCTGTCGTGATGTACGAGTGGTGTCGCCGCTGGGCGGATCAGTCCTGACCCGCGGTGTGCGCGCGGATCTCGTAGACGTACACGGCGGCCGCGTCGGCGCTGAGGGTGAGTGTGCCCTCGCTGCCGCCGTCGAACGTGATCGTGAGGTGGTCGCCGCCGTCCGGGGCGGCGGGCGAGGAGCACGCGAGCGGCTTCAGCTCGTTCAGCTCGTTCGGTGCGGGCGTGAGGGTGAGCGCAGATCCGTCTGCGGATTGGCAGATGATCGTCACGTCCCAGACGCCTTCGGGCTGGGTCAGGTCGATCACGGCGTCCATGTCGGGGGAGACCTCGCCGCTCACTCGCGCGACCGCACTGGCACCGCCGGCACGATCGGGGGGCAGCACGGCGGCGGCCCAGTCGTCGATGGCGGCGCCGGCCGGCAGCGCACCGGGGTCGGCCTCTTTCGACGGCGGCGCGCTCAGCGTCGGCTGACCGTACGGAGTGGTCGGTGTGCTTCCGCCCGAACAGCCGGCGAGCAGCGCGACCGCCACGGCGAGGGATGCCGCGACCGCACCGATTCGTCGACGTGTCATCTCTCCACGGTACGTCGCCACGCGCGATTCCGCAGTCACGATTGCGTCACCGCGAGATGGGAGATCGCTGAGGCTCAGACCGCGCCGACGCGCATCCAGGCATCGCCGCGCACGCGCCAGCCGAGCGTCGCCAGCCGCGCGAGCAGGTAGACGCCGAAGAAGCTGAACGCGAGCCACGCCAGCCCAGCGGCATCCCCTGCGCCGACCACGGCCACGATCACGAGCGCCGGCACGAACACCACGAGGTTGAGCCCGCCCGCGATCGCGAGGTACTTCGCGTCGCCCGCCCCGATCAGCACGCCGTCCAGCACGAACACGACGCCGGCCAGTGGCTGGGCCACCGCGAGCACGATCAGCGCGGGCTGGATCAGCGCGGCGAGCTCGGGATCCCCGGTGAACAGCAGTCCGATCACGCCGGAGAACGCTCCGACGATCGCGCCCACGATCACGCCGAACCACGCTCCCCACGCGAGCGTACGGCGCAGCACGCGCTTCACCGTGCCTCGGTCGTGAGCGCCGAGAGCCTTGCCGATGAGCGCCTGCGCGGCGATGGCCAGCGCGTCCAGGGCGAACGCCGCCGTGGAGAAGATGATGAACACGACCTGCCACCCGGCCAGCTCAGCGGTGCCGAGCCCGGTCGCCACCGCCACCGTCGCGAGCAGCGCCGCGCGCAGGCTCAGGGTCCGCAGGAACATCCAGCCACCGGAGCGCGCGGTGCCGCCGACCCCCTCTCGCTGCGGGAGGACGGATGCCTCGTGCCGGCGCGCGAGGCGTCCGATGACGACGACGTACGCGGCCACCATGCTCCACTGCGCGACGACAGTCCCGGCCGCGGAACCGGCGATGCCCCAGCCGAGACCGTAGATCAGGAGCCAGTTCAGTCCGGCGTTCAACGCGAACCCGAGCCCCGCGATCCACAGCGGTGTGACGGTGTCCTGCATACCGCGCAGCAGCCCGGTCGCGGCGAACACCACGAGCATCGCCGGCAGTCCCCACATCGAGATGCCGAGGTAGATCTCGGCCTGTGCTGCGACCTCCGGGCCGGCGCCGAACAGCCCGACGAGCCAGGGGGTCGTGACGTACCCCACGAGCGCGAGGATGGCGCCGAGCCCGAGCGCGAGCCACATCCCGTCGATGCCCGCCGAGACCGCGCGCCCCGGTTCGCCGCCGCCGAACCGCCGAGCGACGGCGGGGGTCGTGGAGTACGCGAGGAACACCATCAGCCCGACGATCGTCTGCAGCACCGCCGAGGCGATGCCGAGTCCGGCCAGCGGCACGACGCCGAGGTGCCCGACGAGGGCCGAATCCACGATGAGGAACAGCGGCTCGGCGATCAGCGCGCCGAGCGCCGGGACGGCGAGGCGCAGGATGTCGCGATTGACCGTGTCGCGCGGTGCGGTGCCGTCGGATGCCACCCATCGAGCCTAGGGCGGCGAACGTTCCCCGGGTGTTGTCACCGAGTCTCCCCAGGGTGTGACCGGGTGGGGGCGGGGGGACATATCCTGGACCGCATGACCGATTCCCCCCGATCCGGTCTCGCGCTGGACGAGCTGAGCGTCGAGATCCGCCCGCAGGACGACCTGTTCCGCCATGTCAACGGACTGTGGCTCGAACGCACGGAGATCCCGGAAGACAAGGCGCGCTGGGGTTCCTTCCATCTCATCGCCGAGCAGGCTGAGAAGGACGTCCGCACGATCATCGAGGAGTCCCCGGATGCCGAGCCCGGCACCGAGACCCGCAAGATCGGCGACCTGTACGCGAGCTTCATGGACACCGCGACGATCGACGAGCGCGGGGCATCCCCGCTGGCCGCGAATCTCGCCGCCGTCGATGCGATCGACAGCATCCCCGCGCTGCTGCGCACGGTCGGCACGCTCGAGCGCGACGGCATCGGCGGACTCATCGACCTCTACGTCGAGCCCGACCCGGGCGACCCGACGCGGTACGTCCCGTTCCTGATCCAGAGCGGCATCTCGCTGCCGGATGAGAGCTACTACCGACTCGACAACTTCGCCGACACACGTACCGCGTACCGTGCGCACGTCGAGCGGATCCTCGGGCTGGCCGGCATCGAGAATGTGACGGATGCCGCGGAGCGGATCCTCGCACTCGAGACCGAGCTGGCCACCCACCACTGGGACAACGTGCGCAGCCGCGACGCGATGGCCACCTACAACCTGAAGAGCTGGGACGAGACTGTCGCGCTCGCCGGCGTGGATCTCGCGCCCTGGCTCGAGGGCATCGCGCCGCACCACCCGGACGTGTTCGGCGAGGTCGTCGTCTACCAGCCGAGCTTCCTCGAGGGTCTCGGAGCGCTGCTCACCCCGGAGCGCCTCGAAGACTGGAAGGCGTGGCTGCGGCTGAAGGTCGTCCACTCCGCCGCGGCGTTCCTCCCGGATGCCTTCGTCGAGGAGAACTTCGGCTTCTACGGCACGCAGCTCACCGGCGTCCCGGTCAACCGCGAGCGGTGGAAGCGCGGCGTCGGACTGGTCGAGGCGGCGTTGGGCGAGGCCGTCGGTCGCGTCTACGTCGAGCGCCACTTCCCGGAGGCGGCCAAGGTCGCCATGGACGAGCTGGTCGCGAACCTCATCGAGGCGTACCGCCAGAGCATCCGCTCCCTGGAGTGGATGACGCCCGAGACCCGCGAGCGCGCGCTCGCCAAGCTCGACGCGTTCACCCCGAAGATCGGGTACCCGGTCAAGTGGAAGGACTACTCCACGCTCGAGGTCGACGCATCCGATCTGGTCGGCAACGTCCGCCGCGCACACGTGCACGAGCACGATCGTCAGCTGGGCAAGGTCGGCCAGCCGATCGATCGCGACGAGTGGTTCATGACGCCGCAGACGGTCAACGCGTACTACAACCCGCTGATGAACGAGATCGTCTTCCCCGCCGCGATCCTGCAGTACCCGTTCTTCGATGCGGATCGGGATGCCGCGGCCAACTACGGCGGCATCGGTGCGGTCATCGGCCACGAGATCGGTCACGGCTTCGACGATCAGGGCAGCCGTTACGACGGCGACGGATCGCTGCGCGACTGGTGGACCGACGACGACCGCGCTGCGTTCGAGGAGCGCACCAAGTCGCTCATCGAGCAGTACAACGCGTTGGTTCCGCGTGGTCTGCCCGAGGAGAACAAGGTCAACGGCGCGCTCACGATCGGCGAGAACATCGGCGACCTCGGTGGTCTCAGCATCGCGCTCAAGGCGTACGCGCTGTCGCTCGGCACCACGCCCGAGGGCGACCCGGTCGAGGCCCCGGTCATCGACGGTCTCACCGGCGTGCAGCGCCTGCTGCTCTCGTGGGGTCAGATCTGGCAGCAGAAGGGACGGGATGCCGAGACGATCCGTCTGCTGACGATCGATCCGCACTCGCCCAACGAGTTCCGCTGCAATCAGATCGTCCGCAACATCGACGCGTTCTACGAGGCATTCGAGGTCACCGAGACCGACGAGCTCTGGCTCGACGAGGATCAGCGCGTCACGATCTGGTGATCACGGCGGCGGGCAATGGGGCCAGCCGCGGTGATCACGCACGGCTCCTTGCGGTCTGCGCCGCATTGAGCTTCACTGAAAACTGAACACAAAGCCCCATCCGATGTACCCGCATGCGCCTCTGGGGGCGCCTGCACATCCTGTTCTCTCACTCCACCGGAAGGAACCCCGCTCGTGGGCATGCCCCCTGAGCCCAAACGGGACACTGAGTCGCTACGGGGGTCGCGACGCAGCAATAGAAGACTGCCGAGGCGGGCGGCGGTCGGTCGCCGATCGTTCGCATCGACGCTGAAAGCGCTCGATGAGCTCGCCGCGTCCGGCGCGCGCATCTCGGTCCGCATCAACGACCTGGATCGCGGCACGGCCGTGCTGTCGGGCGACGACTTCGTGACGCTGCCCATCGCCGGTCTGGGCATCGTGCCGCTGCTCATCGAGCTGGCCGCGGCGTTCGAGGACGGCACACTGGAGCCGCTGGAGATCATCGAGCGCGGCTCGGTCAAGCCGGTCTCGGTGGCGGGCGTATGGCAGCACCTGAAGGCGCCGGCCCTGCCGCTGTGCGATCTCGCAGTGCTGACCGCGGCGTCGGGCGATGCCTTGGCCGCGAACGCGCTGCTGGCACGCGTCGGGCTGCCGGCGGTGCGTGCGCGCATCGAGCAGCTCGGGCTCGCACGGTCGGCGCTGCTGGATCGGGTGCGCGACGTGCGCGGTCCCGACGACGCACCGCACTTCGCACTGGGCTCCGCGCGCGAACTCGCCGAGGTGTTCGCCGCGCTGGTGAACTCGCAGGTCGTGTCGGCCGGGGTGAGCGCTCAGGTCGCGGAGTGGTTGAGCCTCAACCACGATCTGTCATTGGTCGCCTCCGCGACGGGGCTGGACCCGTTCGCGCACGAGAACGACGAGCACGGGCTGCTCTTCATCAACAAGACGGGTCGGGATGCCGGCATCCGCGTCGAGGCGGGCGTGCTCGCCGGTCCACGGGCAGGTGTCTCGTACGCCCTGATCGTCTGCTTCGACGACCTGTCGATCACGCATCGGCTGCGCGCGCACGAGGCTTTCCGCATTCTCGGTACGGACTTGATGGAGTACGTCTTCTAGGCGGAGCGCGTCTTCGGGCGGGGCGTTCGCTCGATCGCTGCGCACCACGTGCATGCCACGGACCCCGTCACCTGCTGAGTCTCGCCCGCAGCGGACCGCGTCAGCAGCGCCTCGAGGCGCCTCTGCCCTCGGGGCCCGCGCTCTCGAGCATTGTCGAGGGCGAGCGCGATCCGCGAATCGTTGAACTTCACAAATATCAATCTTTATGATATTCCTTGAGTGTCCTACACCGGACCCTGACCCTCACAACGATGTGGAGAAGCCATGCGTGCAAAGATCGCTCTCGTCTCGATGGTGGCCGCTGCGCTCGCCCTCACCGGATGCGCCGCATCCGCCGGCGAAGCCGAGCCCACCGAGAGCGCCCCCGTCGGCGCAGATGCACCGTTCTATGACCTCCTGCCCGACGAGATCAAAGAGGCGGGGGTCATCACCATGGCCGGCGACACCCACCCGCCCTACCGCACGATCGAAGCGGACGGCTCCTTCACGGGTATCGACCCCGACCTGCAGGCGGCGTTGTCCGCCCAGCTGGGAGTGCCTTTCGAGATCGTCACCTCGTCCGGCCTCGATGCGATGCTCACGGGTATGCTCTCCGGTCGCTACGACGGATTCAACGGCCCGGTCCGCGCGACGGCCGAGCGCGAGGCCCAATTCGATGCCATCGTCTGGATGACCACGCGCACGAGCTACGTGTACACGGTCGACCGCGAAGACGACTTCCCCGACAGCGAGGCCGTCTGCGGCAAGCGCGTCGCCGGTGTCGTGGGCTCGGTCACCGAGACGCAGCTCCAGCGCCTGAACGAGTGGTGCGTCGCCGAGGGCCTGGATCCCGCCGAGTTCATCGGGCTGGAAGACACCAACTCCACGATCCTCGCGCTCAACTCCGGCCGCGCGGACCTCGTCGGCACGACGCAGGCCTCGGCCATCGACCTCATCGCTTCCAAGCCCGGTGAATACGGCTACGTGATGCAGACGGATGAGCAGGGCGCCGGCGTCGACAAGCTCGCCATGTTCCTCCCCAAGGGCAATGGGCTGGCCGAGCCGATGCTGGCCGCCTTCGAGGCGATCTTCGCCGACGGGCAGTACACGAAGATCATGGCCGAGTACGGCATCTCGGAGGCCGAGGTCGACAAGCCCGTGCTCAACCCGAACACCGCCCCCTGATCGACGACCGCTGACAAAAGAGGAGCACGCCGTGACCACCCCGATCATCACATCGCCGAAAGCGGGCCTTGTGGATGTCGCCGACGCCCGCCCCCGTTTCCGACCGTGGCGGTGGGTGGTCGGTGTGCTCCTTGCGCTGGTCGTCGTCCAGCTCGCGATCTTCTTCATCACGAATCCGCGCTTCGAGTGGGATGTCGTGGCGGAGTACCTGTTTCACCCGAGCGTGCTGCTCGGCTTGATGATGTCGCTGGTGTTGACCGCGGTCGGCATGATCCTGGGGTCGCTCCTCGGAACGGCGCTGGCCGCCGGCCAACTGTCGGACTTCGCCCCCGTGCGTTGGGCATGCATCGCGTTCGTCGGGGTCTTCCGCGGCGTCCCGCCCCTCGTACAGCTGATCTTCTGGTACAACCTCGCCTACGTGCTCCCCAAGATCGCTGTCGGGGTCCCGTTCGGACCGGAGCTGTTCGCCTGGAACACGAACGACGTCATCACCCCACTGACCGCGGCGATCATCGGGCTGTCCCTGCACGAGTCGGCCTACATGGCCGAGATCATCCGCGCCGGGATCACCTCGGTCGACCAGGGCCAACGCGATGCCGGCAAGGCCATGGGCTTCTCGCCCTGGCACACCTTCAGCCGGGTCATCCTGCCCCAGGCCATGCGGGTCATCATCCCACCGACCGGCTCCCAGGTGATCGGGCTGCTCAAGGGCACGTCACTGGTCAGCGTGATCGCCATGGGTGATCTGCTGCATTCGGTGCAGGTGATCTACAACCGCACCTACGAGGTGGTGCCGATGCTGATCGTCGCCGTGATCTGGTACCTCGTCGTCGTCACCCTTCTGACGCTCGTGCAGCGTCGGGTCGAAAGTCACTTCAGCCGGGGTCTCTCACGCGACACCCGCACCCGCAGAACCGTGCAGCGACTGGAGGTCGCGGAATGAGTATCTATAAGACCGCCATCCCCGTACTGGACGTCGTCGGGCTGAAGAAGTACTTCGGCGATCAGGCGGCCCTCGACGGTATCGACTTCCGCGTCGAGGACTCCGAAGTCGTCGCGATCCTCGGACCCTCGGGGTCGGGCAAGTCCACCCTCGTGCGATGCATCGATCAGCTCGAGTCGATCGACGGCGGCGCCATGTATCTCGATGGCGAACTGCTCGGCTACGAGCGGCATGATGGCCACATTCGCCCCCTCCGTGACGTCGACATCCAACGGCAGCGTCGACGGATGGGCATGGTGTTCCAGCAGTTCAACCTGTTCCCGCACTGGACCGTGTTGCGCAACGTCACCGAGGCGCCGATCGCCGTCCACGGGATGACGCCGACCGAGGCGAAGAAGCGCGCCCTCGAACTGCTCGATCGGGTGGGTCTTGCCGACAAGGCGCAGGCGCATCCCCGTCAGCTCTCCGGTGGGCAGCAGCAGCGCGTCGCGATCGCGCGCGCCGTCGCCGCGAATCCGCGCGTGCTGCTGTTCGACGAGCCGACCAGCTCGCTCGATCCCGAGCTGGTGGACGAGGTGCTGCACGTGATGAAGGACCTCGCCACGACGGGCATGACCATGGTCGTCGTCACGCACGAGCTCGACTTCGCGCGCGGCGTCGCGGATCGGTGCGTCTTCATGGCGGAAGGAAAGGTCATTGAGGATCGTCCCGCGGCGGAGTTCTTCGATTCGCCGCGGTCGACCCGGCTGCAGGCATTCCTGACCCGTTCGTCGAGGTCGGGGACTCCGGCGCCGTGATCACTCTGCTCGCGACCGGCGACCTCGTTCTCGAGACGCCGGATGCCACTGCTTTGCTTTCTGCCGCCGCATCGGCCCTCGCCGGGGGCGATGTCTTGATCGGCCACCTCGAGGTTCCCCATGTCGAGACGGCTCGCATACTGACGACCGATGTGCCGGCACTTCCCGCTCCTCCGAGCGCTCTCGATGCGGTCGCCGCCGCAGGATTCGATGTGCTGACACTGGCCGGAAACCACATCTACGACTTCGGTCCGGAGGGTATCGAGGAGACCCAGCGTCACTGCGCCGATCGCGGGATGCTCACGGCCGGCGCGGGCGTCGATCTCGACGCCGCACTGGCTCCGGCCGTCGTTGCGCGAGGAGAACGTCCGGTCGCGGTGCTGAGCATCAACTGCGTCGGTCCGCGTGAGTCGTGGGCGACGTCATTGAAGCCCGGTGCCGCCTACATCGACGTCATCACGCACTATGAGCCTCGGGGAGCGAACCCGGGGGGTCCGCCCCGGATCTTCACCTTCGCCGAGCCCCGCTCGATGGCGCGGGCGCTCGATGCTGTGCGGGAGACCGCCGCCACGGGGGCGGTCGTGGTCGTGTCATTGCACAAGGGTCTCGTGCACGTGCCGGTCGAGATCGCCGACTACGAAGGCGAGATCGCGCATGCCGTCATCGATGCCGGAGCGCACGTCGTGATCGGGCATCACGCCCACATCATGAAGGGCGTCGAGGTCTACCGTGACCGTCCGATCTTCCACGGGCTGGGCAACTTCGCCACCGTCACCCGCGCACTCTCCGCGAAACCCGGCGACGCGGTCGAACGCGCCGCGTGGGCACGAGAGCGGGTGCGGCTGTTCGGGTTCGTCCCCGACCCGCAGATGCCGGACTACCCGTTCCATCCCGAGAGCCGGCATACCGCGATCGCCCGCGTGGACATCTCGGAGGAAGGGACGGTGACGGCGTCCCTGCTCCCGTGCGAGATCGACCAGACGGCCCGCCCTGTGCCCACCGGCGCGACCGATCGCGGCGAGGCCGTGGCCCAGTACATCCGTCGGATCACCGCTGAAGCGGGATTCGACACCGAATTCGAATGGCAAGGCGACCGCCTGGCGGTCGCGAGGAAAGGAGCGGCGTCGTGAGCGAAGCAAGGGGACCCCTGGAGGGTAAGACGGTGCTCGACCTGACCACGGCGTTGGCGGGTCCGTATGCCACGTTGCTGCTGGCCGGTCTCGGGGCGCGGGTGATCAAGATCGAGAACCCGGCGCTGGGCGGAGACTCCTCGCGCAACAACTCGCCGTACGTCACCGCAGACGGGCTCAGCATGCAGCGCACGTCGTCGCGGGACATGTCGGTCTCGATGATGGTGCGCGGCCGCAACAAGGAGAGCATCACACTCAACCTGAAGCACGCCCGCAGTCGCGAGCTCTTCCTCGACCTCGCACGCGAGGCGGACATCATCGTGGAGAACTACAGCGCCGGGGTGACCGCTCGGCTCGGGATCGACTACGCCGCCGTCCGCGAGGTGAACCCCCGCGTGGTGTACACCTCCATCAGCGGGTTCGGCGCCCAGGGAGTGCCCGGCGACGGCAAGGCCATGGACACGATCATCCAGGCTCTCAGCGGAGTCATGATGACGGCCGGCGAGCCGGGGGATGCCCCGGTGCGCTTCGGGCTACCCGTGGGGGACCTCGTCGCGCCTCTGTTCGCCGTGATCGGAACGCTGTCCGCCGTGATCCACGCCAACGCCACGGGCGAGGGCCAGCACGTCGACGTCTCGATGCTCGGCAGCCTGACCTCCCTCGTCGCCTGCGAACCGTTCGACGCACTCGAGTCGGTCGGGATCCCGCTGCGCACCGGCGCGGTCGTCCCGCGACTCGCGCCGTTCGGCACCTTCCGCGCGGTCGACGGTTGGTTCGCGATCTGCGCACCGACGGACGCCTTCTCCGGAGGACTGCTGCGCGCGCTCGGACGGGAGGACCTCGTCGATGATCCGCGGTACTCCACCAGGGACGCGCGGGTGAGGAATGCCGACGAGCTGCACGGGCGGATCCAGGAGTGGGCGGCACGCAAGCCGTTGACCGAGATCCTCGCGGCCATGAGCGGCAACGGCGTACCGGCGGCGCCGGTGCGCGACACCGCCGAGGCCGTGCGCGACGAACTGGTCCTCGCGCGCAAGGAGGTGGTGCCCCTCATCCACCCTGACTTCGGCTTCGTCGAGGGGCTGTACGGCAGCGGCCTCCCGGTGACGTTCTCGCGCAGTCGCACGGATCTGTCGCGGCCCGCCCCGGGACTCGGTGAGCAGACCGAGCACGTGCTCACCGACATGCTCGGCCTCGACGAGGCGACCATCGCGGAGCTCCGTAGCGAAGGGGTGTTGTGACGCCCGCCCCGATCGTCGGGGTCATCGGCAACGACGTTCCCCGACAGATCGTTTCTGCGGCGGGTGCCGTGGCTCGGCGGCTCACCGGAACGTGGTCGGGTGCCGTCGCCCCCGAGGCCGCCGATCACCTCGGCGCCGTCGATCTGCCTGCCGCCCGCATCCTGACCGAACTGTTGACTCCGGGAGCGCCCGCGTTGGACGCGATCGTGGTGTGCAACGATTCCCAGGCGCACCTGCGGCTCTTCTACGTCCTGCGGATGCTGCGCGACCGCGGTCTTCCGCCCGTCCACCTCCTGGACGTTCCGCGGCAGGAGAGCGTGGCGACGCGTCGATTTGCGCGCGCGCAGCTGCATCGACTGCTCGCGTTCTGCGTCGAGACCACGGGGACGACGCCGGATGCCGCGGCCTGGCGCCGCGCGCGCGACGAGGAACGTGCGGTCGGCGAGGCGCTTGAGCGTCTCCGCCGTAGGCGACACGCCCATCCTGCGCAGGTTCCCGGCACCGCGGCACTGGCAGCGACCCTCGCCGCAGCCAGCCTTCCCTGGTCGGAGGCCGTCGAGACGCTCGACGGCGCGCACGGCGCCACCGATGCGAGTTTCCTGCGCGTGCACGTGACAGGGAGCAGTCACCCTGATCCCACGGTCTACGCGGCGTTGGAGGAGCGGGGCATCACCATCGTCGGCGAGGATCACGACACGGGCGAGCTGTCGTGGATCGGGGTCGCGGCCGATGGGGACGATGCGGCCGCCGTGTGCGACGAGCTTGTCGACGCGCACTTCGTGCGTGCGACAGGCTCGGCCGTGGCGACCATCGCACAACGCGCCTCGACGTGTCGCGCACTCGCGGCGGCCGCGGGGGCGCACGCCGCACTCGCGTGGGTGCGCTCGGCGGACGAGGCCCCGCTATGGGATCTCGCCGCGTGCGCGGACGCCCTTGCCGACGACGGTGTCCCCATGGTCCGTCGGGTCGGGATCGACCCCACCAACCTCGAGACGGCGATCGCCGGCGCGGTTCAGGAATTGCGGAGTTCAGGAGAGGCGCAGAGATGAGTGAGGGCAGACTCGACAGCGCTGTCGCCGCGACCGGATATCAGCGCGAGTGGTTCCAGAGCCTGCGTGCGACGACGACGGAGACACCGATCGCTTTCGTGAACGCCGACGCTCCGCACGAAGTTCTGCGCGCGATGGGAATCCCGTACGTGGTCAACCAGTGGTGGGCATCGGTGATCGCGGCCAAGCGGAAAGGCCCGGCGAGCCTGGCTCGTCTTGTCGAGCTCGGTCTGCCGGATGACAGTCGCCAGTACGACGCGCTCGCCTTGGGCGCGCAGGACCTTCCGGTCGCCGACGCTCCGTGGGGTGGGCTGCCCGAACCCGCCTTCGCGATCGCCGAACGCGGAGGTGATGTCACCCACAAGATCTTCGAGCTGTGGGGCCATCGAGCAGAGACGGAAACATACCTCCTCTCCCGAACAGGGGCGGATCCCGCACCGGAGGGATGGTGGGAGAACGTCGATCACGGGTGGGAGGAGGTGTTCGGCAGCGATCGGATCGACCTCCTCGCCGCCGAGATCCACGACCTCATCGGCTGGTTGGAAGAGCGGACGGGACGAGTTCTCGACCATGATCGGCTCGCCGAGATCATGGCACTGGCCAACGAACAGGCGCAGTGGAACCGTCGGACGCGCGACATGCTGGCGCTCGCTCGCCCGACGCCCATCGCGGTGACCGACTCGATCCCGAGCGTCATGGTGCCCCAATGGCACCGCGGCACGACGTGGGCGGTGTCGGCGGCGAAGCGTCTGCACGACGAGGTTGCCGCACGGATCGAACACGGCGACGCGGTGTGCCACGGCGAGCGTCGCCGACTCATGTGGATCGGGCGGGGACTCTGGTCCGATCTCGAGATGTATCGGTCGTTCCAGGAGGAGTTCGGTGCGGTCTTCGTCTGGTCGATGTACCTGGCCATCGCCGCAGACGGCTATGCCCGCCATGGCGAGGATCCCGTTCGGGCGCTGGCTGCTCGATTCGTCGGCCTCACGGACCTGCTGTACGTGCCCCCGAGTTCGTCGAGCTGGTATCTGAAGGAAGCGCTCGCGCACGGCGTCGACGGCGTCGTGCACCTCGTCGCCGACGACACTCCCGGTGCATCCTTCATCAGTGCCGCCCTGGAGGAACACGGTATTCCGGTCCTGGAGATCAGGGCGAACAACGCCGATTCGCGGTCGACGGAGAACGCGCGCGTATCCGAGCGCATCGCGGAGTTCTTGCGCACCCGCGTACCTGTTCGCGGCTGAGTCGTGCGGGGCTTCGACGCGCTGCAGCCGTTCCGCAATCCGCGGTTCTCGCTGTACTTCGCGGGTCAAGTCGTCTCCAATACCGGCACCTGGTTCCAGAACCTCGCGCTCTCCTTGGTCGTCCTCGAACTGACCGGGAGTGCACAGGCGCTGAGCGCGGTCACGATCGCGCAGTTCACGCCGCTGCTGCTGCTCGGCATCCCCGCGGGACGGCTTGCCGACCGCATCCGTCCTCGGACGATCCTGCTGGTGACGTCCGCCCTATCAGCGCTGGTGGGGGTGGGCCTCGCGGTCGTCATCGGTATGTCGCAGGTACCGGACCTTCGCGTCGTCTACGCGCTGGTGTTCGTGCTGGGGTGCATCAACACGTTCGACCGTGTCGCCGCGCAGGCGATCATCTTCGAAATCGTCGGCGCCGCCACGCTCACCCGCTCCGTCTCGATCTCGACCATCGCGCTCGCCGCCGCGCGTTCGATCGGGCCAGGTCTGGCCGGTATCGCCTTCGCGGCGCTGGGCGCCGGGTGGTGCATGGTCATCAACGCGGGCTCCTACGTCGTCGTGTTCGTCGCGATCGCCCTGATCAGACCCTCTCGGCTGCATCCGCGGCCCCGTGTGGATCGAGCGCCAGGGGTCGCGCCTGTCGCACTGCTGCAGAACCGCTCATTCGTCACGATCCTCGTCGTCACGATCGTCATCGCGCTGCTCTCGCTCAATCTGATGCTGGTGATCACCTCGACCGTGTCGCTCACTTTCGAAGGGGATGCACTCCAGGTCGGCGCTGCGCACGCACTGAACGCCGTGGGAGCGATCGTGGGAGGGGTGCTGGCCGCCGTGCCATCGTGGGTGTCGGTGCGTTCGCTCATCCTCGGTTGCGCCGGCCTCGGCGCGGCGCTGCTCGCGAACGCGGCGTCGATGAATCTCACCGTCTTCCTCGTGCTGGCACCGCTCCTGGGTCTCGGGGTCGGCTATTACCACGGCGTGCTCCAGGCGGCGGCGCAGGCAAGCGTGCCTCCCGCGCAGCTCGGGCGCGCGATGTCGTTCGTGACGCTGGGAAGCTATGGGATGGCGCCGCTCGGCGCTCTGCTGATGGGATGGGTCATCGACGCCAGTTCGGGCCCGGTCGCGCTGCTGATCGGAGGCGTCGCCGCCGTGGGATGCTCCGTGTTCGTGTGGTCTCGCACCCGCGGAGGGTGAGGCTGGGACCGATCGCGTGCTGCGGTCAGGACGTGCGTCGTCCACCGGGCCGTTCGGGGCGGCGGCGTCTGGCCACCGCCTCGGCCTCGGCGTTCTTGTCGCCGAAATAGCCGCCCGCGAGCACGGCGGCAGCGCGCTCCAGGATCTCCGGCAAAGAGTCCCCGAGCCCTTCGCCGAGTTCAGCCGAGAGTCGATCCTCCCGTTCCCGGAGCTCGGCCGTGCACGCCTCCAGTTCGGCCCATCCCATCTCGCTCAGCATGACGAGGCGGACCCGGCGGTTGGTGGGATGCTCGACCTTCTCGATGTACCCCGCGGCAAGCAGTTCTTCGGAGATCACGTGCGCGGCCTGCGAGCTGACGAACGTGCGTCGAGCGACCTGCGCATTGGACAGAGGCACGCCTTCGCCGAGCACCTGCAGGATCAGCAGCTGCGGCTGGGTGATTCCTCGTGCGAGGGCGGAGTTCTCTGCGGCCCTGTTGAGTGCGCGAGACAGTCGGTAAGCGGTGTAGTTGAGCCGCTCCGTTGCAGGGGTGCCCCGCGGGTCTTGTCGGACGTCGTCCACATCATTCACTGTAGTTCGCGATCGCGACTCGACACGTCCCGAACGCCGACAGACTAGGAGTCGAGCCGGTCGACGAGGCTGAGGCCGCGCTTGGCCCACTCGATCTCGACATGCGCGCGGGCCACGAGGCCCTCGTACGCGAAGCGCTTGTAGGCGATCGTCCGCTCGACCTGGTCGGGCGCGGTCGCGTTGAGGCGGCGCACGAGCATCGGGTTGCTGAGCTTCTCGATGTGCGTGAGCTCACCCTCCCACTGCGCGAGCTCGCCCTCCCACTGCGCGATGTGTGCGCGCAGGAAAGCGCGGGCGGCTTCCGGAGTGGTGTTCTCGAGGTAGGCGGCCCGAAGGTGGGCGGGGTCGCGCACGCGCTGGTAGTCCAGCGGCGACTCCATCCAGTCGAGGTAGGCCTTATCCCCGGCATCCGTCACGTGGTAGAGCCGCCGCGTGCCGCGTTCGCCGCGCGCCTGCTCTTCGCCGTTGATGAGTCCGAGCGACTCCATCTTGCGAAGCTCCGGGTAGATCTGCGAGTCCGGGGCGTGCCACACGTGCCCGACCGACTGGGTGAACTGCTTCTGCAGGTCATAGCCGGACTGCGGGCCGACCCGCAGGAGGGCGAGCAGCGCGTATCGCAGACTCATGCCGGACTCCTTCCGTCCTGGAGAAATGGTGCGAGGGGGCCCGGGGTGAAACCCCGAACCCCCTCGAGCCTAGGGGTGCCGACTACTTGGACTCGTAGCCGGTGCGCCATCCACCCTGGTAGGTGGCGCGGGCGACCGTGGAGTACGGCACCGGGCTGACGACCGCGCGGACCTCGGTCTGCTCGTGCGGCTCGACGCTCGCCTTGGAGGTGCCGCCGTTGGGCTCACCCCAGACGACCTTGAGCTCGGTGCCCTCGGGCACATCGGGGTTGACGAGGCCCAGCGACAGGCCGCGACGCTCGTTGGCCGAGTAGCCGGTGAACATCGACAGACCGACGACGGTGCCGTCGGCGTCCACGACGGAGTCGTAGTTCGCCGAGCCGTAGTTGGCCAGCGGCAGGTCGAAGAACTTGTAGCTGGGACCGTCGACGTTCAGCAGCGAGGTCCAGACCTTGCCGAGGTCCTCGGCGTTCCAGGCCAGCGTGACCTTCTTGCGCTGCGATGCCGGGTCGATCTTCTCGAGGGCGTCGCGACCGATGAAGTCGTGGTCGAACTTCACGAACGAGCCGTAGCCGAGCTCCCACGGGGTCAGGTAGTAGTCCTCGATGTTGTCCGAGACGAACGAGCCTGCCAGCGTGCCGGTGGCCTCGTAGCTGTCGACGCCGAGCCACTCGCGGTATGCGCGCTCGGCCTCGCCGGTGTAGATGGCGGGGAGCGGCGACGGGATCCAGCCCGACTCGAGCGTGTTCGAGGGGTATGCCCGCGAACCGACCGGAACCAGACCGAACTCGACGCCCGCGGCGACGATCGCGTCACGGATCTCGTCGTGCTCCTCGTACGGGCCCCAGATCTCGAGTCCGGGTGCGCCGGCCATGCCGTGACGCAGGGTGTTGACCTTCTTGCCGGCGATCAGCATGGTCGACATGTTGAAGAAGCCGAGCTTCTCCAGCGGTCCGCCGTTGAGCTTCTCGATGACGGCCCAGGCGTTCGGGCCCTGGATCTGGAAGCGGTAGTACTGGCGCGAGACGGCGTGGCCGTACGGACGCGAGGGCGAACGACGGTCGGCCGTGATCTCGAGGTTCTGGTAGCCGCCGGTCTCACCGTGGAACAGGAGCCAGTTCGACGCGGGCGCGCGGCCGACGTACACGTACTCGTCCTCGGCCTCGCGGAAGAGGATGCCGTCACCGATGACGTGACCGGCAGCGGTGGTCGGCACGTACTGCTTGGCCTTGTTCACCGCGAAGTTGGCGACCGAGTTGATGGCCGTGTCCGAGATGAGCTTGATGGCGTCCGAGCCCTTGAGGAACACGTTGTCCATGTGGTGGGACTGGTCGTACAGCACCGCGGTCTGACGCCAGGCGGTCTGCTCCTTGATCCAGTTCTGGAAGTCCGCGGGGACGACCGGATAGATGTACGAGCCGATCTGCGAGTTGCGCAGCATCTCGACCGGGTTGGTCTGGTCGATCAGCTCCTGCAGATTCTTCGCTGCCATTGTGAACCTCTTTGTATTCGATGGATGCCTCGGGCGGACGCCGTCGGCGGGGGCGTGGGTCTAGAAGACGATGGTGTGGTTGCCGTGGCGGATGACGCGGTCTTGGGCGTGCCATTGCACGGCGCGGGACAGGACGGCGCGTTCGACGTAGGCGCCGCGGGCGTCCTGCTCGATGATCGGGCCTTCGTCCAGGTCTTTGGTGACGTAGTGGGAGGTGGCGCCGATGAGTTTCACGCCGCGGTCTTTGGCTTTGCGGTAGGGGGCGGCGCCGATGAACGCGGGCAGGAAGGAGTGGTGGATGTTGATCACCGGGACGCCCACGTTGTCGAGGAAGTCTTCGGAGATGATCTGCATGTACCGGGCCAGCACCACGAAGTCGGTGTTGCCGGTCAGCAGTTCCAGGATCTTCGCTTCGGCGGCGGTCTTGTCGGGGCCTTGGGAGGGGACGTGGAAGAACGGGATCCCGAACGAGCGGACATCCTCGGCGACGTTGGTGTGGTTGGAGATGACCATCGGGATCGTGACGGGGAGTTCGCCGCGGCGGTGCCGCCACAGCAGCTCCAACAAGCAGTGGTCGCTGGTGGAGGCGAGGATCGCCATCCGCTTCGGCACCGACTGATCCGTCAACGTCCATTCCAGCCCGAGCGCGGTGATGGTCGCGGTCAGGTCGGCTTCGATATCGGGGAGTGCGGCGGTCAGGTCGGGGCGGTGGAACACGACGCGTTGGAAGAACGCGCCCCCGTTCGCGTCATCGGAGTACTGATCCAACGACACGATGTTCCCGGAGTTGCGGGTGATCAGGGCGGTGACGGCCGCGACGATCCCGGGCTGATCCGGGCCATGCACGATCAGACACGCATGGTCACGCAGGGCCTCGNTTCCCGGAGTTGCGGGTGATCAGGGCGGTGACGGCCGCGACGATCCCGGGCTGATCCGGGCCATGCACGATCAGACACGCATGGTCACGCAGGGCCTCAGTGTGAACAGTCATGATCGAACCCGTCAGGACTGCGCGGCCGCGTACTTATCGGCCCAGTCAGCAGTGGCCTTCAGGCCACCGAACGTGTAGAAGTGCAGCTTCACCGAACCGGTCTTCGGGTCGGCCGCGAGAAGGGCGGACAGGTCCGTGACGAACGTGTCGGGACCGGCCGTGCCGAGCAGGTTGGTCAGCGAGAAGCCGTACTTCTTCACGATCATCGCGTTCGCACCGACGCCGAAACGACGGGCGAAGCCGAGGAGGCGCTTGATGCCGGCGGGGCCGGGCGTGCCGATGCGGATCTGCGTATCGATGCCCTTGGCGCGGACCTGGTCGATCCAGTTCATCACCGGGTCGGTGTCGAACGCGAACTGCGTCAGGATCGTGGCGTCCAGACCCTGCTCCTTGAGCGAGGCGGACTTGTTCACCAGTGCCGACCAGAGCTGGTCATCGGTGATGTCGGGGTGCCCCTCGGGGTAGCCGGCGATGCTGACGTGCTTGACGCCGTACTTGGGCAGCAGCCCGGTGCGGATCACGTCGTAGGAGTCCTCGTACGGGCCCTCCGGAGTGGACGGGTCGCCGCCGACGACGAAGACGTTCTCGGTCGCGCCGACCGCCTGCAGGGCTGCGAGGAACTCCTCGAGCTGCTCCTGCGATGCCAGGCGGCGGGCGGAGATGTGCGGCACGGGCACGAAGCCCAGTTCGCGCACGGCCTTGGCCGCGGCGACACGCATCTCGAGATCTTCGTTGCCGAGGAAGGTGACGTTGATGCGCGTACCGGCCGGGATGGAGTCCTTGGCCTCGATCAGTCCGGGCACGTCCTTGCCCGTCATCTCGAGCGAGTAGTCGCTCACGAGCTCAAGCGCAGCCGCCTTGTTCGCCGCCGGGGTGGAGTGTGCCACTGATCGAGGTCCTTTCCGCTTTCAGGTGGAGCGCGTCGTCGTGCTTCCGGATGCGACATTACCTATATCCATAGGGAATGTCTATAGGTAAATTATCGGAGTATGGATGGGGGCACTGGGAGGCCGGCGGGCGGGCAGGGGGAGGCCGTCACTCGCGCGCGCCGTTCGCCGCGCGGTGGCCGCGGGAGAGCGGTCACGGCCGGGCGACGCCGGTGGCGCGAGCTGTCCGACGCGGGCACGGTCTGCGTGCGGTCTGGCGCGGCAGAAGGCCACGGCATCCGCTCACTCCGCGTCGGTGACGTCCGCAGAGAGAGGCGTCGCGGAGAGCTCGGGGGTCTTCTGGAGCAGCCGCGTGAGCAGGCTGTTCAGCTGACGGATTTCATCGGGACTGAGATCGGAGAGCACGATGTCCTGGCCCTGCAGCGAGATGGGCTTCATGCGATCGTGCATCTCGGCGCCGTCGCGGGTCAGGTAGAGGTGTCGGGAGCCGCGTGCGCCGTCGGCGGGCACGATGAGGCCGCGACCGATCAGGGTGTTCACGCTCTTGGAGACGACGGCCTTGTTCATCGCGATGAAATCGCAGATGTCACTGGAGGTCGCGCCCGGCCAGATCGACAGGGCGGAGATCACGCGCCAGTCGTTGGTGCCGAGGTTGAACTCCTGGCGCAGCAGCCGCGATTCGCGCCACACGAGCGCGTTCGAGAGCAGAGCGAGCAGTCGCGGAGTGAAGTTCTCGCTGTCGATGACGTCGGGCAATGGCGACGTGATGATCTCGACCGAGTCCACGAAGAGGGGCCCGGCCTCTGCGTCGAGGTCGCCTGCCAACCGTGCTCCGTTCCAGCGGGGAATCACGAGGGATTCCGTGAGGCGAGTCTAGCGACGCGAGTCAACGCTGTTGCGCGCGCCGACGGGGCACAGAAGGCGCCATCGGCCGTGGCCGCCACCTCCGGCTCGGGGAGCCGAGGATGCCGGCCACGGCACGACATCAGTGCGCCTGGGCGGCGAGGGCCGCGGCGTCGATGTGCGCGATCGAGCGGGTGTCCTGGAAGGCGCGGATGCCTTCGATGCCCTGCTCGCGGCCCATTCCGGACTGCTTCATGCCGCCGAACGGCGCGCGCAGGTCGAGGCGGGTCGCGCCGTGGTCGTTGACCCATACGTAGCCGCACTCGAGCTGACCGCCGACGCGGTTGGCGGTGTCGACGCTCGCCGTCCACACCGAGCCGCCGAGGCCGCCCCACGAGTCGTTGGCCGCCGCGATCGCCTGCTCCTCGGTGGAGAAGGGCAGGATCGGGATGACCGGACCGAACTGCTCCTCGGTGACCACGCGCAGGCTCGGATCGGGATCGACCACGATCGCGGGACGCAGGAAGTTGCCGCCGGCCAGCTCGCCGCCGGGCAGCTCGCCGAATTCGCGCACGTCGGCGCCGGCATCCTTCGCCTCCTGGATCAGCGTCTCGACGAACGCCTTCTGCACGGGGGAGTGCAGCGGCCCCATCGTGGTGCCCTCATCCAGGCCGTATCCGATCACGGTCTTCTCGAGTCGGGCCGTGAGGCCGGCGACGACCTCGTCCAGGCGCGAGTCGTGCACGTAGACGCGCTTGGCGTTCATGCAGATCTGCCCGGTCGTGTCGTAGATCGCGGCGAACAGGCGGTCCAGGTGCGTGTCGTCGATGATCGCGTCTTCGAGCACGATCGCCGCGTCGTTGCCGCCCAGTTCGAGCGTGACGCGCGTGAGGGTCTGCGACGCCATCTGCATCATGCGCTTGCCGCCGCCCACCGAGCCGGTGAAGCAGACCTTCGCGACGTCGGTGTTCTGGATGAGGCCGGACATGTTCTCGTCCTTGCCGGTGATCACGTTCAGCACGCCGGCGGGGAGCTTCTCGGCGAGACGCTGCACCACGCGGGTCGTGGCCAGCGGTGCCGAGGGCGGCGGCTTCACGATCGACGTGTTGCCGGCCAACAGTGCCTGGGGCAGGGCTGCGCCGAGGATCGCGATCGGCCAGTTGAACGGCACGATCACGGTGACGACACCCAGTGCCTGGTGGGCGACCGTGGTCTCCACCGGGATGCCGGGCATGACGGGCAGCACCTTGTCGTTGTCGACCTCGTCGGCGAGCATCAGGGCGAGGTTCCAGCGGATCTCGAACACCAGGGCATCGACCCAGGCCTCGAAGCGGACCTTGCCGTTCTCCTGCGAGAGGATCGCGGCGTCCTCGTCCCGTTCGTCGGCGATGCCGGCGATCGCGTCGGCCATGATGGCCGCGCGCTCCTTGGCGGACAGGGCCGACCACGCCGGGAAGGCGGCCTTGGCGGCGGCGACGGCGTCCGAGACGTCTTCGGGCGAAGCGGATGCCGCATACCCCACGACGACCCCCGGTTTGCCCGGATCGGCCACGGCCAGCGTGTCCGTCGTCTCTCGCGGGACGCCTCCGATGAACAGTCCCGTCCGGACTGCGTTCACTGTTTCAGTCATAGCGATCAAGCACCTCTCTGTGGCTTGGGAATGCGCGATGAGTGCAATTCTGCACCTCAAACAAGTTTACGTCCATTCTGGTTTACATGTAAATCAGTTCGTGTTACTGTCGCCACGTCGAGATCCCACATCGGGATCCGACCGCAGAGCGAGAGTCGATGATGACGCCCACTGGCGCACGCACATCGGTCTCCGTGTCATTCAATGAGGAGGCATGAGATGGGCCAGGTGACCCTGTCAGCGGCTGAGGATCCGCACACCGTCGCGGAGTTGGAAGACCTCGCGTTCGAGCTGAGGGCGAAGCTGCTGCACCTCTGCGGAACGTACGAGGGCGCGGTCCACATCGGCGGCGATCTGTCGTCCGCGGACATCTTCACGGCCCTGTACCACTACGGACTGCACGTCGATCCGAGCGACATCTCCAACCCGGCGCGGGACCGGTTCGTGCTCAGCAAGGGCCACGCGGCGGTCTGCATGTACATCGCGATGGCGATGCGCGGCTTCTTCTCGTACGACGGCATCGTCGACACGTACGGCCAGCTCGACAGCGCCTACGGGATGCACCCGTGCAAGGTGCAGCTGCCGGGTGTCGAGGCATCCACCGGTTCACTCGGTCACGGTCTCCCGCTGGCCGTGGGCATGGCGTTGAGCGCCCGCGGGCGGGGCGAATCGCACCGCGTCTTCACCCTGATGGGCGACGGTGAGACCGGCGAGGGTTCCGTATGGGAGGCGGCGATGGCCGCGAACTCCAACAAGCTCGGCAACCTGGTCGCCTTCATCGACCGCAACCGCCAGCTGATGACGAGCTTCGATGAGGAGCGCGTCGTGCTGGAGCCGTACCCCGACAAGTGGGCCGCGTTCGGCTGGAACGTCGTGCACATCGACGGCCACGACATGGGTGCGCTCGTCGCCGCGCTCGACGGCCTGCCGGCCACGGACAGCGACAAGCCGACCGTGATCATCGCCGAGACCGTCAAGGGCAAGGGCGTCGACTTCATGGAGCGCAACCTCGCCTGGCACGCCGGTTCGCTGGGTGCCGCCGACCTGGAGCGCGCGATGGCCGCGCTCGAAGCATCCCGTGAGAAGGAGTCCGTCTGATGCCTGAAACATTCACCTTCGGAGAGATGCTCTCCGCCCGTTCCGTCATCGGGACGACCCTGGCCGAGCTCGGCGAGACGAACGAGAACCTGTGGGTGCTCACGCCCGATATCGGTGCGACGCTCGTGGAGTTCCGCGACAAGTACCCGGACCGGTTCGTGGACGTGGGCCTCGCCGAGCAGGCCTGCGTCGGCATCGCCGCCGGGCTCGCCTACGACGGGAACATCCCGGTCGTGTCCGGGATGCTGCCCTTCCTCTCCATGCGCGCGCTCGAGCAGGTCCGCTCCGACGTCTGCTATCCGAACCTGCCGGTCAAGATCATCGGCACCCACGGCGGGCTCGTCGGCAACGGCGGGTCCACGCACTACGCCGTCGAGGACCTCGCGCTGATGTGCGCGCTGACCAACATGACGGTCACCTCGATCGGCGACCCGTTGATGGTCGGCGAGATCATCCGCCAGTCGATGGACATGCAGGGCCCGATCTACATCCGTCTGGCCGTGGGCAAGAAGGACAAGGTGCTCTACGAGCCCGGGCAGCACGAGATCCGCATCGGCAAGGGCATCATCGCCCGCGAGGGCACGGATGCCACGATCTTCACGCACGGGACCGTGGTCGCGCAGGCGCTCGACGCCGCCGAGGAGCTCGCCCAGGACGGTCACTCGGTGCGGGTCGTGGACATGTTCACGCTCAAGCCCATCGACGAGGAGCTCATCGCGCGCTGCGCCGAGGAGACCGGCGGGCGCTTCGTGATCCTCGAGGACCACCTCGCCTACGGCGGCCTCGCCTCGCGCGTCGCCGATGTCGTGGCCGACCGCGGCATCCACCTCACCGCGTTCGAGCGCCTCGGCATCCCACAGGTCTACGCCGGCTTCGGCGACGACGAGGAGCTGCGCGACAAGCACGGCTACGGACTCGCCGCGACGCTCGCCGCCACCCGCCGCGTCATCGCGCACGCCTGAACCCACGCACCACCGCATCCCTCAACGGAGAGACGAATGAGAACAGTCGCAGTCACCAGGATCGGGAGTCTTCGCGACCCCGACGAGACGACGCGCGGGATCATCGGGCTGGTCGACCTGCCCGAGCCCGAACTCGGCCCCGAGGATGTCCGCATCCGCGTGGCGTACTCGGCCATCTGCGGGTCCGACCCGCACCTGGCCGAGGGCTTCTTCGGCACCGATGTGCCGATCGGGCTCGGTCATGAGCTCTCCGGCGTCGTCGAGGCGCTGGGGGAGCGTGCGCACCGCAACGGGCTGCGGATCGGCGACCGGGTCGCGGGCAACTTCCTGCGCTTCTGCGGGACCTGCACGCCGTGCCGCGCCGGGCAGCAGCAGTTCTGCGAGCACGTGCAGGAGTACAACCGCCCCGGCATGGCCGAGACGGTCACGTGGCACGAGTCGCAGGTCTACCCGCTGCCCGACGACGTCTCGCTGCTCAAGGGCTGCATCCTTGAGCCGACCTCCGTCGCCGTGCGCATCGCCGACAAGACCGGCATCAAGGTCGGCGACCGCGTCGCGATCTGCGGCGGCGGTCCGATCGGCCAGCTCGTGCTGCAGGTCATGAAGATGAGCGGTGCGACCTCGCTGACCCTCATCGAGCCGATCGCGGAGCGTCGGGAGATGGCGCTCCGTCACGGCGCCGAGCACGTGATCGATCCGGTCGGCGAGAACCAGGGTCAGCGGGCGGACGAGATCACCGGCGGCCGTGGCTACGACGTCGTGATCGACGCATCCGGTTCTCCGCGTGCCGTCGGCGGCCTGCTGGACATCGCGGCGAAGGGCGGGACGGTCGTCTACGGGGCGATGTACCCGCACGACTTCGAAATGCCGCTGAACCTGTCGGACTACCTGTACCTGAAGGAGCTGACGCTGACCGGAGTGTTCGTCTCGCCGTACGCGTTCCCCCGGGCACTGCAGGTGCTGCCCCACCTCGACGTCGACGAGCTGACGCAGTCGGTCTTCGACCTGGAGGATGCCGCGGAGGCGTTCGCCATGCACGTCAGCGGACGCTTCCCGAAGGTCGTCATCCGCTGCAATCAGATCGAAGAGGAGGCGCAGCGATGAGCATTGTCATCGATGTGGATGCCGCCACGGCGGGGTCGACCGTCGCGCCGATCCTCGAGGTCCGCGGCATCACGAAGCACTTCGACGGCGTCCAGGCGCTGCGCGGGATCGACCTCGAGGTGCGGCCCGGAGAGATCCACGCCCTCCTCGGCGAGAACGGCGCGGGCAAGTCGACGCTCATCAAGATCATCACCGGGCTCTATCAGCAGGATCAGGGAGAGGTGCTCGTCGCCGGGGAGACCGTCGACTTCGCCAATGTGCGCGCCGCGCACCGCGCCGGTGTCGTCGCGCTCTACCAGGAGCTCTCGATCGTGCCGACGATCAGCGTCGCCGAGAACATCGTGCTGGGCGAGGACGCGCCCTCGACCCTCGGAATCGTGCGCTGGAAGGAACTCCGCAAGCACGCTCAGGCCCAGCTGGACCGCCTCGGCCAGCAGATCAACCTGCGGCGCCTCGCCGGCGGGCTCTCGCCCGTCCAGCAGACGATGGTCGCGGTCGCCCGTGCGTTGACGATCGACGCCAAGGTGCTCATCCTCGACGAGCCGACCGCGGCCCTCACCGACACCGAGATCGAGGGCCTCTTCACGGTCCTGCGAGGTCTGCGCGATGAAGGTGTGGCCATCGTCTACATCTCGCACCGCCTCGAAGAGGTGTTCGCCCTGTGCGACCGCCTCACCGTGATGCGCAACGGCCGCACCATCGTGACCAAGGACGTGTCCGACTCGTCGATCGACGACGTCATCTCGACCATGGTCGGTCGCGAGCAGAACGAGCTGTACCCCGAGCGCGGCACCGGCGGAGGCAAGGTCGTGCTGTCCGTCGACGGACTCTCCGGCCGGCGCGTCAGCGACGTGTCCTTCCAGGTGCGGGCGGGCGAGGTCGTCGGCGTCGGAGGTCTCGCGGGGTCGGGCCGGAGCGAGCTGCTCCGTCTCCTCGCCGGAGCGCAGAAGACCTCGGCGGGCATCGTGCAGGTCGATGGGACCGCGGTCGTGGGCCGCGGAGTCGGTCGTGCGCTGGACGCGGGCATCGCCCTCGTCCCGGAGGAGCGCCGCGCGCAGGGCGTGATCCTCTCCGCACCGATCGCCGACAACATCGCGATCGCGAACCTGAAGTCGGTCAGCCCCGGCGGCATCGTGTCGCAGCGACGCATCGTGCAGCTGGCCAAACAGGCGCTCTCCGACCTGCGGATCAAGGCCAGAAGCGTCCGCCAGCCCGTCGGGCAGCTCTCCGGCGGGAACCAGCAGAAGGTCGTGCTCGCGAAGATGCTCGCGCGCAACCCGAAGGTGCTGCTCATGGACGAACCCACTCGAGGAATCGACGTGGGGACGAAGGCGGAGATCTACCGCCTCATCCGCGAGCTCGCCGCCACCGGAACCGCGGTCGTCGCGGTCTCCAGCGAACTACCCGAACTCATCGGGCTTTCGGACCGGATCCTCGTGATGCACGAGGGCCGCATCTCCGGCGAAGTCGAAGCGGACGGCGCCGATGACGAACTCATCCTCACTTACGCATATGGAAGGGACGCCTGACATGGCGCAGACAGAGACCCTCACGATCGCCGCGGTGGAGCGCGACCGTCCTTCGCCCATGCAGTGGGTGTGGCAGGGCAGCACGGTCATCGCGCTCGCCGTGCTCGTCATCGTGTTCACGATCGCCGGCAACGGGGTGTTCCTCACCGCCGGCAACATGACGAACATCCTCAACCAGGTCGCGATCCTGACGATCATCGCGGTCGCGCAGACCTTCGTCATGGTCGTCGGGGACTTCGACCTGTCCGTGGGTACGACCGCGACGCTCTCCGGCGCGTCGGCTGCCGCTCTCATGATCGCCGGCGTGCCCGTGCCGCTCGCGATCCTCCTGGCGTTGGTCGTCGGTGCGCTCGTCGGCGTGGTCAACGGCATCCTCGTCGCCTACCTGAACCTGTCCGCGTTCGTCGCGACCCTCGCGACCATGACCACCGTCGGCGGGCTCGCTCTGATCGTGACGGGCGGAACGACGCTCTACGGCTGGCCGGAGGAGTTCGGCTTCCTCGGGCAGTCGCGGGTGAACGGCATCCCGTTCCCGGTCATCTACGCGATCGTCATCGCCCTGATCGCCTGGGCGGTCCTGCGCTTCACCACGATCGGGCGTCGCTGGTACGCGATCGGCGGCAACGCCGAAGTGGCCCGGCTCTCGGGCGTCAGCGTCCGCTCCACGCGCTTCCTCGCGTTCGTGGTCGCCGGCTTCCTCTCCGGCCTGGGCGGCATCGTCCTGGTCAGCCGCCTCGGCAGCGCCGGCTCCTCCAGCGCCAACGACCTCATGATGTTCGCCGTCGCCGCGGTGTTCCTCGGCATGACCCTGCTGCGGTCGGGCCAGGCGAACATCGGCGGGACCATCGTGGGCGTCGCGATCATCGGCGTCGTCCAGAACGGACTCAACATCGTCGGCGTCAACACCTACATCCAGCAGGTGCTCATCGGCGTGATCATCATCGCCGCCGTCCTCCTGTCGGGGCTCAAGCAGAAGAACGCGTAGCGAGGCGTCGGCGCCTCGCCTCCAGACAGACAGATCCCTTACGCCGGGGTACCCGTCCCCGGCAATCCGACCCGCATCACATGAAAAACGACAAAGGAGTTCGCTCATGCACACTGTAAACACGAAGCGTCGCCTCTCGGCCGCCGCACTCACCATCGCCGCGGTGGTGGCTCTCGCCGGATGCTCGGTGACCACCGGCGCCTCGGCCGGCGGCACGAGCAGCGAAGGCAAGACCGACGGGCTCGGCGACGACGGCGTCTTCAAGGTGGCGGCGTTCACCGCGGGCTACGCGACTCCCGGTGGAAAGCTCACGCTGGACGCCTTCGTCGAGGAGGGCAACGCCCAGGAGAACTGGGAAGTGACGCTCTACACCAGCGCGTTCGACTACGACAAGATCAACAGCGACGTCCAGACCGCCATCCAACAGGGCGCGGACGCCATCCTCGCCGGGTTCCCCGACCCGCGCCAGATCGCGCCGCTCGTGCAGGCGGCCAACGAGGCGGGCATCCCGATCTTCTCGATCGACGGCGGCGTGGAGCCCAACGACGACTTCGTCGTGGACATCACCTTCAGCCAGGACCAGATCTCGGACCTCACCGTCGGCGCGCTCGAGGAGGCCATGGGCGGCCTGCAGGGCAAGAACGTCATGGTGATCGGGCACGACCCGCACATCGGCATCCAGACCCGGTCCAACCTGGCCCTGGACAAGCTCGAGGCGGCCGGAGCGATCATCGCCGGCGGCGGCATGAAGCAGGCGCTGGACCCGGGAACCGGTCGCACCGAGGCGCTGAACTTCGTCACCGACTACCTGCAGGCCAACCCCGAGGGTCTGGACGGGGTCTGGGTCGGATGGGATGACGCCGCTCTCGGCGCGGCACGTGCCATCACGGAGGCCGGCCGCGACGACATCTTCGTCACCGGAGTCGACGCCCTGGGAGAGACCGCGGTCGAGATCGCGAAGAACGGCCCGATGTACGCGTCCGTCGCGCAGGACTGGATCAAGGTCGTGGACCAGATGATCGCCCTGATGAACGAGTACCGCGACTCGGCGACGCTGCCCGAGGTCAACTTCATCCCGCTGGACGGCGAGCTGATCGACCGCAGCAACGTCGCGACCTACAAGCCCACCCTCTGATCGGGGCTGCCACGATGAGCGCTGCAACCTCGGCCGACCTGTCGGCCTTGTTCGACCTGAGCGGGGACATCGTCGTCGTGACGGGTGCCTCCAGTGGCATCGGGCAGGCGGCGGCGGAGATCTACGCCGCCGCCGGCGCGACCGTCGTCGTCCTCGGACGCAGCGCGGGACGCGTGGCCGATGTCGCAGCGGAGATCGTCTCCGCCGGAGGAAAGGCCCATGGGTACGCGGTGGACATCGCCGAGCGCGGCGCGCTGGATGCCGTGTTCGAGCGGATCGCCTCCGAGGTCGGTCGTCCCACGGTGGTCGTCGCGAATGCGGGGATCGCCGGTGGTGCGAGCTACCTGGGTGAGGGGCGCCTCGCGGACTACTCGGACGCCGAGTGGGACGAGGTCCTCGCGACCAACCTCACCGGAACGTTCGAGACGGTCCGCGCTGCGGCGCGGGTGCTCGAATCCGGTGGCAGGATCCTGGTCACGGCGTCGACGGCGGGGCTGCGGACCGATCCGATGGTCTCCTACGCCTACGTCACCACCAAGGCGGGCATCCTCAACCTCGTCCGCCAGCTCTCCCTCGAGCTGGCGCCGCGCGGCATCCGAGTGAATGCGATCGCACCCGGTCCGTTCAAGGGCACGCGCATCGGCGACGGCAAGACCGAGATCGCGCCCGAAGACGAGGCGCGGTGGGGGGAGACCATCCCCCTCGGGCGGATGGGGACAATGACCGAGATCCAGGGGCCCATGCTGTTCCTCGTCTCGCCGGCCTCATCGTTCGTCACGGGGGCGACCCTCGCCGTCGACGGCGGGGCGCTCGCCCTCTCGCACACCGGATTCTGACAAGAGTCCACCCATCTCTGCCGGCGGGGAGCCCTGCTCCCCGCCGGCAGACCATCATGAAGGAGCACTCAGAATGAGGCTTGAAGGAAAAGTCGCCGTCATCACCGGAGGCGCGAGCGGAATCGGTCGCGCGACCGTCATGAAGTTCGTGCAGGAGGGCGCCAAGGTGCTCATCGCCGATCTCAACCTGGCGCAGGCCGAGGCGGTCGTCGCCGAGGTCGAGGCCGCCGGGTTCGCGGGCGCAGCCGCGGCGGCGCAGGCCGACGTGTCGGTGTACGCGGATGTCGAAGCCGCCGTCGCCCGCGCGGTCGAGGTGTTCGGCAAGCTCGACGTCATCTTCAACAACGCGGGGATCGCCGGTGGCAAGCCGCTGCTGGACCACGACCCCGCCGTCGACTACGCGCCCATGATGCGCATCGATCAGGACGGCGTCTACTACGGCATCCTCGCCGCGGGCCGACAGTTCCGCGATCAGGGCACCGGCGGTGTCATCATCAGCACGTCGTCGATCTACGGAGAGCAGGCCGCCGAGCTGTCCTTCACCTACAGCGCGGCCAAGGCATCCGTCATCTCCTTCACGCGTTCCGCCGCCTACGAGCTCGCCGAGTACGGCATCCGGGCCGTCGCGATCACGCCTGGGCGCGTCGGCACACCGATCATCAACCAGTTCAGCGACGAGCTGAAGAGCACGTTCGCGTCCGAGCAGCTGCGCAACAAGATGACCGAGCCGTCCGAGATCGCGAACGTCGTGGCGTTCCTCGCGTCGGACGAGTCGAACGTCATCAACGGTACGGTCGTGCACGTGGACGACGGCTACTCGGTGTTCAAGCAGCGTCTCGACCTGCCCACGTTCTAGATCCCTCAGGAGAAGCAGATGACTGACGAGATGCCGGTGGCGTCGAACCTCGACGTGGCCTTCCACATCAATGTGCTGCGGCCGACGGTGGATCCGGGGACGCTTCCCGCGGCGCTGGATGCGATCGTCGCGGCCGGGTACTCGCGGGTCGTGCTGCCTCCGATGGATCCTGCGGCGACGGATGCGGCGACTCTGCGTCGCATCCTCGCCGAGCGGGGGATCGCGCCCATCGCGATGGGCGGAGGTCAGGGCGGTGCCGCAGACGTGTCCTCTCCCGACCCGGACGTGCGCGCCGCGGGTGCCGCCAGGCTGCGCGGCGCCGTCGATCTTGCGATCGCCCTGGGCAGCGACCAGCTCAACGGCGTGCCGTACGGCCCGTTCGGTCCCTCCACGCGGGCGACGCCGCGCGACGCGGTCGAGCGCTCGGCCCTCGAGGTCGGTCGCGTCGCGGACTACGCGCACGAGCGGGGCGTCGCGATGACCTTCGAAGTGCTCAACCGCTACGAGACGTCGATGCTCAACACCGCCGCCCAGGCCGTCGAGTACGTCGCGCTGAGCGGGTCCGATCACCTCCGCATCCACCTCGACACGTTCCACATGGCGATCGAGGAGGCCGACATGTCCGAAGCGATCCGGCTCGCCCTCCCGAAGCTCGGCTACCTCGAACTCGGCCAGTCCGGACGCGGCCTGCTCAGCACCGGCGCCGTCGACATCCCCGCCGTCGTGAGCGCCGCCCTCGACGACGGATACGAAGGACGTTGGGGTGTGGAGGCGTTCTCCCGCTCCGTGCTGTCCGAACCCGGCGCCGACATGCTGGCGATCTGGCGCGCGCCGTACGACGATGGAGCCGAGCTGGCGATCGATGCCATGCGCGTCATCCAGCGCGGATGGTCGATGAGCACCGTCGGTCGCCGCGCGCAGCGCCTCTCGCGCAGCGCCGCGATCTAGCCGAAAACGGTCCCGACGTGGGGACCGGTCGATGACAACAGGCAAGGAATCGAAATGACCACTCTCACGCAGGCACAGCCCCTTCTGCGCACCGCCGATTTCGCGGGCCGGATCTTCATCGACGGCGAATGGGTCGTCGGAGGTGGGGGAGAGATCCCCTCGATCGAGCCCGCCACGGGCGCGACCCTCGCGATGGTCGGCATGGCCGATCCCGCCGACGTCGCCCGCGCCGCCGAGGGCGCCGCTCGCGCGCAGAAGGAATGGGCGGCGCTGCCGCACCCGGCCCGCGCCGCGGTCCTGCGCAAGGCGGGTGCACTGTGGGAGGAGTACGCCGAGGAGATCGGCGGCTGGAACATCCGCGAGGTCGGTGCGATCCCGCCGCTGGCCGGCTTCGCGCTGCACGTCAGTGCCGCCGAGTGCTACGAGGCATCCGCTCTGCCGTCCGCCCCGCTCGGGTCGATCCTTTCCAGTGAGGAGCCGCGGCTCTCGCTCGCGCAGCAGATGCCCGTCGGTGTCGTCGGCGTCATCTCGCCCTTCAATGTGCCGCTCATCCTCGGCATCCGGGCCGTCGCGCCGGCGCTGGCCTTGGGCAACGCCGTGCTGCTCAAGCCCGACCCGCGCACCGTCATCACCGGCGGCGTCGCCATGGTGCGCATCTTCGAGGAGGCCGGCCTGCCCGCGGGCCTCCTGCAGCTGGTGCCCGGTGGCGCGGAGGTGGGGGAGGCCATGGTCGCCGACCCGCGCGTGCGCGTCATCGCGTTCACCGGCTCCACCCGAGCCGGTCGCGCCGTGGGCGAGCTCGCGGGTCGGCACCTGAAGCGCGCGCATCTCGAGCTGGGCGGCAACTCGGCGTACATCATCCGCGCCGACGCCGACGTCGACAAGGCCGTCAACCTCGCGACGTGGGGATCGTTCCTGCACCAGGGGCAGATCTGCATGACGGTGGGGCGGCACATCGTGCACGAGTCGCTGTTCGACGAGTACGTGCAGAAGCTCGCCGCCAAGGCCGACTCGATGCACGTCGGCGACCCGGCCGCCGGTCAGGTGCACCTCGGACCGCTCATCGACGAGGTGCAGCGGGACCGCGTCCACAGTCTCGTTCAGGATGCCGTCGCCCAGGGCGCTCAGTTGCGGGCCGGAGGGACGTACGACCAGCTCTTCTACCGGCCGACGGTGCTGGCGAACACGCCGAAGGATGCCGCGGCCTACTGCGAGGAGGTCTTCGGGCCTGTTGCCTCGGTCGTCTCGTACGCCACCGACGACGAGGCGATCGCCCTCGCCGCCGACACCGAGTACGGGCTGGCGCTCGGCATCGTGACCGCCGACGTGTTCGGAGGGCTCGAGATGGCGCGACGCATCCCGACCGGGATCGTGCACATCAACGACCAGACGGTCAATGACGAGGCGAACTCGCCGTTCGGCGGCGTGGGGTCGTCCGGCACGGGCTCGCGTCACGGCGGGGCGCAGGCGAACATCGACGCGTTCACCGAGACGCGGTGGATCACGATGCGCCGGGAGCCCGGGGCCTACCCGCTCTGACCTGCGGGATAGGGTCTGTCCGTGACTGGATTTACTCCGAACCGGGATGCCGTGCTCCGCTGGGGCATCCGCGACACTCTGCTCGCCTACATGACGCGCAGCTCCGACTTCGAGGTCGAGGCGACGGGCGGCGCGAGCTTCACCGCCGAGGGCGGCGCCCGGATGACGGGACGGACGGATGCCGCCGGCATCCTGCATCTCGACGGATCCGTCGTCCTGCGCGCCCACGGCGGCGCGCTGACCGTGCCGCTGATCGCCGTGACGGTGACCGCCGACGCCCTGAGCGTCGACGATCCGGGCAGCGAACCCGATGACGAGGTCGAGCGGGTGACGCTCGTCGCGCTCGACGAGACGGCTCAGGATGCCGACGGCACCCGCGTCTTCGCCACGAAGCTCTCGAGCGGAGCCGACGCGCTCTTCATGTACAACTACCTGCCCGGCTCGCCGTTCGACCCGCTTCGGATCGCGTTCGCCCCGGAGTGAGGCGCGGGGATCAGGAGGCGGCGGCGCGTCCGGCCAGCACGTCCGCCTCGTAACGCTGCATCGCGTCGGCCGAGCTCAGCATCCGCACCAGCAGGCGGTTGAGCTCCACGGTCTCCTCGGGGGAGAGGCTTTCGCGCAGGATCTCGTCCCGCTTGAGTGCGACAGGCATGAGGTCGTCGTGGATGCGCGCGCCCTCGGCGGTCAGGAAGAGATGCCGTGAGCCGCGCGGGCCGTTCAGCTGCGCGATGAGCTCGCGATCGAGCAGCACGTTGACGCTCTTGGACGCGATCGACTTGTTGATGCCGAGGATGTCGCACAGTTCGCCCGAGGTCGCCCCCGGGTGGTTGCCGAGCGCGCTCACGATGCGCCACTCGTTGGTGCCGATGCCGTGCAGGTGGTGGAAGACGCGCGATCCGCCCCAGACGAGCACGTTCGAGAGCAGCCCGAGCAGCGCGGGGGTGTAATCGTCGCGCTCGATCGTGTGCGCCAGTCGCTCGGTGACCAGCCCTTGCTGCACGGCGCGTGCCGTGACTTCGAGCGAGGCTCGTGTGCCCTCGACCATGAGTAGGCATCCCTCCATAGGCGCGATTCCGCCCGTTCATCGGCAGTCTACTGGTTGCAAACTGATCATGATTGATATTGAACCTGATTACATGTAATCTTGCCGCAATCTCAGTACGCAAGATGTGCTGTGGGTTCGAACAATGGAGTTTTCATGAGTGACCCGATGCTCACCGGCGATGTCGCCGTTCTGGACATCGACCCCTTCTCCCGCGAGGGGTTGAGTGCGCCGCTGTCCGTGGACGAGGCGATCCGCGAGACCGCCCCGGTCGTCTGGAGCGAGCAGTACGGCGTGTGGTTCACCGGCCGCTACGAGGTCGTCGAACAGGTCTTCCGCGACTACGAGACGTTCGAGTCCTCCGCCGGCACCGGCATCACCAACACGAAGAAGTCCGAGAACTGGCGCAAGCCCAGCGTCATCCTCGAGAACGACCCCCCGGGCCACACCAAGTACCGCCGGATCATGTCGTCGGTGCTGAGCCAGCGTGTCGTGCGCCGCCTCACCGAGGACTTCCAGCAGCAGGCCGACGCCCTCGTGGACAGCGTGGTCCCGAAGCTGGAGTTCAACGCGGCGACCGAGCTCGCCGAGGCGTTCCCGCTTCAGGTGCTTCCGGATGCCGTCGGCTTCAACCCCGAGGGGCGCGAGCACCTGCTGCCGTACTCGAACCTCAACTTCCAGTCGATGGGTCCGCGCAACGAGTTCTACGACGCGGCCGTCGCCGCGGCCGGGGAGGCCTCGACCTTCGTGAACTGGCAGATGCGCCGCGAGGCACTCGCCCCGGGCGGCCTCGGCCACACGATCTACGGCTATGTGGACGAGGGTGAGATCACCGAGGAGGACGCCGGGATGCTGGTGCGCACCTTCCTCTCCGCCGGTGTGGACACGACGATCTTCGCCATCCAGTTCGCCCTCAAGGCGCTCGCCGAGCATCCCGAGGCATGGGCAGCGCTGCGCGATGACCCGGGCCTGGCCCGCAAGGTCTTCGAAGAGGCACTGCGCTGGAGCCCCTCGAGCCCTTACATCGGTCGCACGACCTCGCGCGCCACCGAGCTCGCCGGCACGCGCATCGGCGCGGGCGAGAAGGTCATCACGGCGCTCGCCGCCGCGAACCGCGACCCGCGTCGCTGGGAGAACCCCGACGCCTTCGACCTCACCCGCGACCCGAGCGGGCACATGGCATTCGGCACGGGCATCCACGGATGCGTCGGCCAGATGATGGCGCGGATGGAGGCCACGTGCCTTCTGTCAGCGCTCGCACGTCGAGTCGACACGATCGAACTCGTCGGCGAACCCGTCCCGTTCTTCTCGAACTGGCTTCGGGGCTTCGAAGACCTGCCTGTGCGGGTCACCCTTCGCTAGCGGCACTCGGCCGCGGCACTGCACCACCTCACTCACCAGGAGACACATCACATGAAGCGATCAGCGAAGATGCTGCTCGGGCTCGGCGCCGTCGTCGCGCTCGCCCTCACCGCGTGCAGCTCGGGAACGCCCGAATCGGCGGAGTCCACACCCGCCGCCGACGGTGAGCTGCAGACCGTCAACATCGTCGGCGTTCCCGTCGTCGACATGGCGGCGCTGTACGTCGGCGAAGACCAGGGATTCTTCGCCGAGGAGGGCCTCGAGCTGAACATCGAGTTCGGCCAGGGCACCGCGGCGATGATCCCCGCGCTCATCAACGGCCAGTACGACATCCAGTACGGCGGCTCGGTCAACATGCTCCAGGCCGTCGACGCCGAGCTTCCGGTCGTGGCGATCGCCGCGGGCGGGCGCACCACGGGCGTGCAGGGCGAAGACCACGGTGGTCTGCTCGTGCTCGAAGACAGCCCGATCCAGACCGCGGCCGACCTCGAGGGCAAGACCGTCGCGGTCAACGCCCTCCGTGGCCTGCACGAGGTCGCGCTGTGGGCTTCGATCCGCAAGGCCGGCGGCGACCCGACCAAGGTCAACTTCGTCGAGATGGCGCTGCCCGACATGGGTGCGGCCCTCGAGAGTGGTCAGATCGACGCCGCCTCCACGTCGGAGCCGTTCCTCGGCGTGCTGCAGGGCGAGGGCGCTCGACTGGTCACCAGCCTGTACGTCGACGCCGACCCCGACTTCGTCACCGCGCTGTACTTCGTCACGGCGGAGAAGGCCGAGAAAGACCGCGACATGATCGAGCGCTTCAACCGCGCGCTGGAGAAGTCGTTCGCGTACAGCACGGAGAACCCCGACGCCGTGCGTGCGCAGCTGGGCAACTTCACGCAGATCGACCCGGCGCTGATCGAGACGATGATCCTCACGAACTTCAAGTGGGGCCTCACCGACGCCGACCTGCTGCTGATCGCGAACCTCGCCGCGGACGCCAACTCGCTCGAGGACCCCGAGGCTGCCGCCGAGCGCGCCGCCGCCTTCATCGACAGCGAGTAGTCGCTCCCGTTCGAGAGAACAGAATCACCATGAAGAAGATCATCAACGCCCCCGCGGCGGTCATCGAGGACTACATCACGGGCCTCGTCGCCGCCACCCCGCACCTGGCGCGGGTGCAGGGACTCCCCATCGTCGTGCGCTCCGCCGCGTCGAAGAAGCAGGACGACCGTGTCGCCCTGGTCTCCGGCGGCGGGTCGGGCCACGAACCGGCGCACGCCGGGTACGTGGGGAGAGGGATGCTGGATGCCGCGGTGCTCGGCCCCGTGTTCACGTCGCCGTCCGTCGACGCCGTGTACGCCGCGATCGTCGCTTCGGCCACGACCGCGGGGGTGCTGCTCATCGTCAAGAACTACACGGGGGACAGGCTGAACTTCGGCCTGGCCGCCGAGATGGCGCGAGCGGACGGCATTCCGGTGGAGATGATCGTCGTCGCCGACGACGCGGCCCTGGGGGACTCCTCCAGGGCCGGTCGCCGGGGGTTGACCGCGACTGTGCTCGTGCACAAGATCGCCGGTGCCGCCGCCGAGCGCGGCTGGAGCATCCCTCAGATCGTCGCCGTCGTCGAGCGCTTCCTCGCCGGCACCGCCACGATGGGCGTCGCCCTCGGCCCCTGCTACCTCCCCGGCGCCACCACCCCGAACTTCACCCTCGGTGACACCGAGATCGAGTGGGGCTTGGGCATCCACGGCGAGGCCGGCAGCGAACTGGGCACCCTCGTCCCCTCCGCCGACATCGCCGAGCGCCTCGTCGAGACGATCGTCGCCGACCGTGCATTCACTCTCGGAACCGAGGTCGTCGCCCTCGTCAACTCGCTCGGCGGCACGCCCGACCTCGACCTGCGCATCCTGCACGGCGATGTGCTCGCGGCTCTGTCGGCCCGCGGCCTGCGGGTGCGGATGACATGGGCCGGCCCCTTCCTCACTTCGCTCGAGATGCCCGGCGCCTCGCTCACTGTCGGCGCGGTCGACGCCGAGCTTCTCGAGCTGCTGGCCGACGACGCCTTCGTCGCCGCCTTCCCGCGCACCACGGCGTCGCTGGACGCCGATCGCGAGCTCGCGGTTCCGGCACCCGATCTCTTCGTCGCCGACACCGACGGCGGTGCGTCATCGCCTGCGGTCGCGGCGATCCATCGCGTCGCCCTGCAGGTGCTCGACGCCCTGATCGCGGCCGAGGGCGACCTGACCGACCTCGATCGGCAGGTCGGCGACGGCGACCTGGGCACGAACCTGGCGCGCGGCGCTGCTGCCGTGGTGGCGGCATCCGCTCGCCTGCGCACCCAGCCCGATGCCGCCCGCTACCTCACCGCGGTGTCGGACATCGTGCGCCGCGAGGTCGGCGGCACCTCCGGCCCGCTCTACAGCCTGCTGCTGCTGGCGATGGCCGAGAGTCTCTCCGGAATCGACGGCGCCCCGAGCCCGGCGGAATGGTCGGCCGCGCTGGTCGCCGGCTCCGCTCGCGTACGCCTGGTCGGCGGGGCCGCCCCGGGTGACAGCACGATGGTCGACGCCCTGCACCCGGCCGCGGAGTCGCTCGCCGCCGCCACGGCGTTCGGCCCCGAGCGCTCCGCCGACGCCGCTCTCGCGGCACGGGCCGGCGCCGAGTCCACCGCCGTCCTCACACCCAGCCTCGGCCGCAGCAGCTACGTCGGTGAGCGAGCTGTCGGAATCCCCGACCCCGGCGCGATCGCGGTCGCACTGCAGTTCGAAGCGATCGCCCGTGTGCTCGCCGGCGCGGACGGAGCCTCACAGTGACCGCGACCACCGTGATCGCAACGTCGGTGCGCCGTCGTCGTCGCCGCCGCACGTCCGTCAGCCTCGAGCCGCTGCTGTGGGGCGTCGCGGGCATCGCCACCCTCGCGGTGCTGCTCGAGATCCTGCCGCAGATGGGGATCGTCAACCCGACCTATTTCCCGCCGCTGCACGAGATCCTGCAGGCGCTCGGCGCGCAGCTGCAGTCGCCCGTATTCTGGGCGGCCTTCGGCGCGACCGTCGCCGGCTGGCTCATCGGATTGACGATCGCGACCATTGCCGGAGTCATCCTGGGTGTCATCATCGCGAGCGTCCCGGTCGTGGACAAGATGCTCGCCTCCACCATCGAGTTCCTGCGACCGATCCCCTCGGTCGCGCTCGTCCCCATCGCCGCGCTGATGTTCGGCACGACGATGCAGGCGACCCTGCTGCTGGTCGTGTTCGCCAGCATCTGGCCGGTCCTGCTGCAGGTCATCTACGGGGTGCGCGATGTCGACAGGGTCGCCCTGGACACGGCCAAGAGCTACCGGCTCGGCCGCTCCCGCACCATCCGGCAGGTGATCTGGCCGAGCATGATGCCCTACCTCATCGTCGGCATCCGCCTCTCGGCCGCCGTCGCGCTGATCCTCGAGATCACTGGCGAGCTCGTGATCGGCTCGCCCGGCATCGGCAAGCTCGTCGCCACCGCGCAGTCGTCCGCGGCGTACGCCAACATGTACGCCCTGGTGCTCGTCGCCGCCCTGCTGGGCGTCGTGATCAACGTCGGCACCCGTCTGGTGGAGGGCCGTGCCCTGTTCTGGCACGCCTCGGTCCGATCGGAAGTGGTGTGAGCATGAAGGCACTCCGCTGGATCTTCGTCACCTTCGCCGTGCCGGTCGTGCTGATCGCGCTGTGGACCCTGTTCGCCGAGATCGCGAACAGCCTCTACTGGCCGTCGCCGGTCAAGATCGTCGGGGTCTTCCCCCAGACATGGCTGGACGGCCAGCTCAGCACAGACGTGCTCCCGAGCCTCACGCGCCTCGCGATCGGCTACATCTGCGCGGTCGTCATCGCGCTGATCCTCGGGATCGTGGTCGGATCGTTCCGCCGCCTGCGGCTGTACCTCGAGCCGGTGTTCGAGCTGTTCCGCGCCATCCCGCCGCCGCTGCTGGTGCCGATCGTGATGCTGTTCACCGGTCGCGGTGCGGGCATGCAGATCACGGTCATCGCGTTCGGCTGCCTCTGGCCGATCCTGATCAACACGGTCGAGGGCGTGCGCGGCATCGACATGACCCAACTCGACACGGCGAAGTCGTACCGGATCTCCGGATGGCGGCGCCTGACCACGGTCGTGCTGCCCGCGGCATCCCCCAAGATCTTCGTCGGAGCCCGCCAGGCGCTGTCCATCGGCATCATCATGATGGTCATCTCCGAGATGTTCGTCTCCACCGACGGCATCGGCTTCAACATCATCCAGTTCCAGCGACTCTTCCAGTTCAAGGAGATGTGGAGCGGAATCATCCTGCTCGGCATCGTCGGCGTCGTCGCGAACGTCATCTTCAAGTTCATCGAGCGTCGTGTGCTGCGTTGGTACGTCGGCATGCAGACCCAGGAGAGGTGAGGGCCGTGGCCCAGAACGAAAACGACGTCATCCTGCACGTCGACAAACTGCGCAAGGTCTACGGATCGGGCGACACCGCCGTCGAAGCCATCGGCAACCTCGACTTCACGATCGGCAAGAACGAACTGGTCTGCATCGTCGGCCCGTCCGGTGCCGGCAAGACGACGTTCCTGCGCTGCGTGTCGGGGCTGCTCGCCCCCACGTCCGGGCAGGTGCTGCTGGAGGGCGAGCCGGTCACCGGACCCCCTGAGGGTATGGCGGTCGTGCTCCAGGAGTACGGGCGGAGCCTCTACCCGTGGCTCACGGTGCACGACAACGTCGAGCTGCCGCTGAAGGCCAAGGGTCTGGCGAAGGCGGAGCGCGCCCGGCTGGTGTCGCAGGCGCTGGAGGCCGTGGGGCTCGCCGGCGCCGGCAAGAAGCACCCCTGGCAGCTGTCCGGCGGCATGCAACAGCGCGTCGCGATCGCCCGGGCGATCGCGTACGAGCCGCACATCCTCGTGATGGACGAGCCGTTCGCGGCCGTCGACGCGCAGACGCGCGCCGAGCTCGAGGACCTCGTCCGTCACCTGTGGAAGCAGCTCGGCGTCACCGTGCTCTTCGTCACGCACGACATCGATGAGTCGGTCTACCTCGCGCAGCGCGTGCTGGTGCTCTCGCACGCCCCGACCTTCATCCTCAAGGAGGTGCCGATCGACCTTCCCGACGAGCGCGACCAGCTCTCCACCCGGGCGCTCCCCGAGTTCGCCGCGCTCCGCACCGAGGTGTACGAGCTCATCCAGCAGGCCAAGCACATCACCTACCGCACCGCGCAGGTCCCGTCATGAGTGCGGCAGCCGACAGGACAGACGGATGCTGACGCTGCAGGTCGCGTCGAGGGTCGATGAGGCGCGGGGCATCGCCGGGCTCGTCCTGACCGATCCGCAGGGACTCCCGCTCCCGGAGTGGGCGCCCGGCGCGCACATCGACGTGCACATCGACCGTCCGGGGGAGTCGCCGCTGGTGCGGCAGTACTCGCTGTGCGGCGATCCGGGCGATCGCTCGGCCTACCGGATCGCGGTGCTGCTCGAGGAGCACGGCGAGGGCGGTAGCGCGCACCTGCATGCGCACGTCCGTCCGGGGCAGCTGGTGCGTGTGTCGGCGCCGCGCGACCTGTTCGGATACGGGGTGGCGGAACGGATGACCTTCGTCGCCGGGGGCATCGGCATCACGCCGATCCTGCCGATGGTCGCCGCGGCCGAGGCCGCCGGAGCGGACTGGCAGCTGCACTACGCCGGACGCGAGCCCTCGACCATGGCCTTCGGCGCCGACCTGCAGCGCTACGGCAGCCGCGTGCACATGTACGTCAGTTCGGAAGGCGAGCGGATGGCGCTGCCGGGGATCGTCGCGGATGCCGCGGCATCCGCCGTCTACGCATGCGGGCCGTCGCGGCTGCTGGATGCGCTCGAATCCGCGGTGGAGGGCACCGATGTGACGCTGCACGTCGAGCGCTTCACGAACGACAACATCGTCGCCACCGAGGCCGACCACGCGTTCGACGTGGAGCTGTCGCTGCTCGGCAAGACCATCACGATCCTGCCGGGCGAGTCGATCCTCGACCGTGTCGCCGAGGCCGGCGTCGCGGCGCCGTCCTCGTGTCGCGGCGGCACGTGCGGCACGTGCGAGACGTTCGTCCTGGAGGGTGAGCCGGATCACCGCGACGCCGTGCTCAACGCCAAGGAGCGCGAGGAGTCCGAGGTCATGATGATCTGCGTCTCGCGCTGCAAGGGCAAGAGGCTGGTGCTCGAGCTCTGACACTTCACCGGACGACGAGAGGAGGGCCCCGGCGAATCGCCGGGGCCTTCCTCTGTTCCCCTCCCGGTCGAGGTCAGCCGATCTCGACCGGGTCGAACCCGGTGCCCGCGCGGTAGGTGCCGAGGAACTGATCGGCACCGTCGGCGGTGAGCACCGTCGCGCTCACGCCCCGCCACTCGACGGACGGTGCGGCATCGACGAGGACGACGAATCCGCTCCGGCCGCGAGCATCATCCGGGTCCGCGATCGTCAGCAGCGAGGTGTCACCGCGCAGGACGATCCAGGGTTCGGCGATGTCCAGGGCGAGCAGCCCGCCGTGGGCGCGCAGTTGCACGGCGCCGGAGAACGCTGCCAGGACGCCGCATCCGTCCCATTCCTCAGGTGCCGATGGGTCCGCAGGGAACACCGTCCGGCCATCAGCACCGGCGTGCGCACCGGCGTGGACGATGCCGCCGTCGAATCGGCGAACGTAGTCGAGCAGGCTCCGCTTGATCCCCCACCGCAGCATGCCGGTCATCGGTCGACGAGGGTGCGCGCGCGGTCGCGCAGGGTGAAGTCGGGTTCCAGGGCGTCCTCCACCCGCAGACCCGTGTTCGAGGCCAGGAGCCGCCGCGCGGCCAGATGCGATGCCGCATCGTTGACCGACTCGACGCACACGAGCGCACCCTCCGCGAAGCGCAGCACCGACAGGCGACCAGCCGGATCGCCGACCAGGACGCACCGATCGTCGGCGCCGCCCACCCCGGCGATCTGCAGGCGCATGCCCCCCTGCACGGACCAGAACCACGGCACCTCGTCGTAGTCGCCTGCTCCCGTCGTGATGACGGCGGCGACGTGGCGCGCCTGGTCCGTGGCGTTCTGCACGGATTCGAGGCGCATCGGCCGACCCGACGCGGAGGCGATCGCGGCGCAGTCTCCGATCGCGAAGATGTGCGGATCGCTCGTGCGCAGTTCCGTCGAGACGATGACTCCATCTTCGACGTGGAGTCCGGCCTCCGCCGCGAGCCGTGTGCGTGGCGCGACGCCGACGCCGGCGACTACGGTGTCGACCTCGATTGTGGATCCATCGCTCAACATGACCGCGGTACTGCCGTCGGGGAGGGATGCGACGCTCAACGCTTCGGTGTCCAGGCGCACGTCGATGCCGGCGGAACAGTGTCGGTCGGCGATCACCGAAGCCATCGCCGCACTGAGCGATCGGGGCATCACCTGCGCTCCGCGACCGATGACGGTGACGGCTGCACCCATGCCGCGCGCCACCCCCGCGATCTCGAGACCGATGAACCCCGCGCCGATGATCAGAACGCTCTGCGAGCCGGCGAGTCGCGTCCGCAGGGTGGCGGCATCAGCCAGCGACCGGAGGATGCGCACATCGTTGTCCTGTGCGGCGAACGGCAATCGAGCGGGCTCGGATCCGGTCGCCAGGATCAGCCGGCCGAACGGCAGCCGCGTCCCGTCGCTCAGCACGACCTCGCGGCGGAGACGATCGATCGCTCCGACGGAGGCTCCCCGGCGCAGCTCGATGCCGGCCTGGGCGTAGTGGCTCTCCGCACGCAGCGGCAACGCCTCGTCCGATGAGATGAGGCCTTCCTTTGACAGCGGAGGCCTTTGGTAGGGGAGATCCTCCTGCTCGTCGAGGAGGGTGATCGCGCCGTGCCAGCCCTGTCGTCGCAGAGCATCCGCCGCCTCGACGCCGGCGTGTCCCGCGCCGACGATGACAATCCCGGTGGAGTTCTCCGAGGACACGATCACACCTGCACGGACGGGATCTCGACCACCAGCTCATCGCATTGCGCAGATCCGCGCAGCTGGCAGGAGAGTCGCGAGCGCTCGGTGCGCTCTGCGGCGGCGCTGTCGAGCATCTCGTCCTCGTCCTCGCTGACCACGGGGAGCTGATTGCGGAAGAGGTCGCTCACATAGACATGGCATGTGGCGCACATCGCCTGGCCACCGCATTCTCCGACGATGCCTGGGACACCGGCGGTGACTGCTGCGCGCATCAGGCTGGTGCCGTCGGGGACATCCAGCACCGTCCGCGTGCCGTCGGGGTGAACATATTCAACGCGTGTCATCGTCGACCTCTCAGTTCCAGGTGACCGGCAGGGCGGTGATTCCGCGGAACGCCCACCCGTCCCATGTGACGTCGCGCGATTCGTCGACCCGGAGACCGGGGAACCGTCGGTACAGTGCCGGCATCGCGATGCGGCCGATGGATGATTCGGCGACCCACTTGCCGGCACACATGTGGGTGCCGCTCCCGAACCCGAGGTGTCGGTGCTCGTCGCGACCGACCCGGAACGCGTCGGGATCGTGGAAGACGTTGCCGTCGCGGTTGGCCGATGCGAGGATCAGCCCGATCTGACTGTCCGCGGGGATCGTCGCCCCCGCCACGGTCACATCCCGCTTCGTCTCGCGGGTGACCATGCCGATCGGGGTGTAGTACCGCACGGTCTCGTCGAACACGGCTCCCCACTCGGCGGGGTCGGCATCGACGGCGGGGCGCATCTCGGGGTGGCGGTCCAGGAGGAGTGCGATGCTCGTCACCATGTGCTGGGGTTCGTTGACCCCACCGGAGATCGTGAGATAGATGTTCGCGCGTACGGCTTCTTCGGACATTCCACCGTGCAGCAGCAGCGACGCCATCGAGTCGTCCGGATGCCGCAGCAAGTAGGGGAGGAGGTCGTCCAGGACGGCGTCCGCCTCCGTGCGCGACCGGTCGCAGCGATCCCAGATGGACTGCTCCTCGAGAACGTTGCCCGATCCGGCGATGAAGTCGGCGGACCACCGCGCGAAGGTGTCGACGTCGACGTCGCGATACCCGATGAGATCGATGAGGTTCTTGGCAGCGAGCGGGCGGGCGAAGTCGCGGTTGAGGTCGGGTGTCGCCGCGTCGACGTCGGCGAGTCGGTCCAGGGCCGCGTCCGCGTTGGTGGCGAACATCCCGTTCCACAGTGCGCTGATCTTCTTCGGGCGCAGCGTCGGATTGACTGCACCCCGCTCCGCTGCGTGTTCGGGGTCGTCCTTGCGCACCATCGGCCGGGAGCCGATCGCACGGATCATGTGCGCGTTGGTGACGTGGGAGGAGAAGATCTCGGGGTTCTGCTCGCCGAACACGCAGCCGGCGAAGTCGCTGATGAGCACCTTCCGCACGGACGGGACCCAGGCGACGGGAGCCTCTCGCCGCAGTGCGGCGTAGATCGGATACGGGTCCGCGCGCAGTTCGACGGGGTCGATCCCGGTGACCGTCGGCAGACCTGCTGCGACCGACTCGATGGTGATGCTCACGGTGGACTCCACTCTGTGTCCGTGTCGCGGCGGTGCGACAGTGAGACGCTAGAACGCGGCCGTGGCCCCCGGGTCAGTTCTCCATTTGATGCGGAGAACCCGCTGCGCGCGCGACCGAATCCCCGTATCCGGAATAGTGCCGCTTGAGCGCGGACCCGATCGCCCGGGCCGCAGGCAGCAGCACCGAGAGAACCTGCTCTTCACGCGGGTCTTCGCTCGGCACGATCGCGCTTATGGCGGCGACGGCATTGCCCATGATTCCCAGGACCGGCACTGCGATCGCCGTCGCGGCTGGATCGATGTATCCCTTGGTCACCGCGTAGCCTTGCTGACGGATCGTCTTCAGGTCCTGCCGCATCTCTGCGGGCGAGCGCAGCGGGGCGAACGCAAACGGCGCGCGGGGTTGGCGGAGCATGCTCTCGCGCGTCTCCTGGTCGCTGAACGCCGCCAGGACCAGGCCGCTCGACGTGCTGTAGAAGGGCATGCGGCCGCCGACCACGACGAAGTTCACGGCCGAGCGCGGTGCCGACAGTCGTTCGAGGTAGAGCACCTCATCGTCGTGCAGGACGCCGAGCTGGAGGTTCTGACCGATCGCCGCGTGCGTCGCGCGGAGGATGGGCATCGCGATCTCTCGGATCCCGAGCGCTCCGGGCGTGCGGACCGCGAACTCCCACATTCTCAGGCCGATCCGGTAGCGGCGGGTGGGGAGACGCTCCAGCAGGCCGAGCTCGACGAGTTCGCCGAGCAGCCGATGCGTTGTGGACAACGGCATGCCCGACTTTTCGGCTATCTGTGTCGCGCTGAGGTCGCGGACACCTGTGTCGAAGGTCTCGAAGACGCGCACTGCGCGGCTGAGGGATGACTCTCCGGCCGATGAACGGGCCATGCCATCCTCCAGGATCTGCGGGGTCGCGGTCGCCCGTCGTCGTCAATTTCTACTCATGATAGGGAGTCGGCGATCGGGTCGGTTCACATTCCCCGAAGCTCGTCCTCGTGCATAACGGCGTGCACGAGGACGAGAGGCACATCAATGAAGAAGAGTCTTGCTTTTGCGGCCGTGGGGGCCATTGCCGCTGCTGCGCTGGTGTTGAGCGGGTGCACCGACTCAGGCGGCACTGCCGCCCCGAGCACGGAGTCGAGCGAAGACGGGGAACTGCGCTCGGTACGGGTCGCCGCCCTCCCGATCACGGAGACTGCGGCGCTGTGGGCCGCTATCGACGAGGGCATCTTCGCGGACCATGGCCTTGAGGTTGAGGTCGTGCCGGCTCAGGGCGGCGCTCAGGCGATCCCCGCGCTGCTGAGTGGCGACATTCAGTTCGCGATCGGGCAGCCCTTCGGCCCGTTCCGCGCGGACCTCCAAGATCTCGGTGTCGTCATCATCGGCAACTACGCCCCGAGCTTCGCGGACGGGCAGGACACCAGTGGCGTGGTGGCTTCCGCGGCCTCCGGGATCACTCGACCTGCCGACTTGAGCGGCAAGCGGGTATCGGTGAACAGTCTCGGCGCGGCCGGCGATGTGACGATCATGGGCGCAGTCGCGGCCGACGGCGGTGACCCGACCACGATCGAGTTCGTCGAGGTCGCGTTCCCTGATGCGGCCGGTCAACTCGATGCCGGGAACATCGACGCGGCCTGGGTCCCGGAGCCGTTCATGTCGGGATACGTCGCCTCCGGTGGCACTTTCGTCATGCATCCGTTCCAGGAAACGGTCCCCGGATTGACCACGTTGACGACGATCACGACGGATGCCCTCGTCGAGTCCGATCCGGAGCTGGTCGACGACTTCGCTGCGGCCATGACCGAGGCCCTGGAGTGGGCGAACACCAATGAACCGGCTCTTCGCCAGGCGATCAAGGACAACCTGAAGCTGCCCGACGCGGTCGCCGACAGCATCAAGCTCCCGGTGTACTCCTTCGAGTTGAAGCGTTCCGACCTCGAAGAGCTCGCCGCGCTTGCAGTGACCTACGGGGTGCTGCCGGAGACTCCGGACTTCGACCGGATCATCCAGCAGCGCTAGTCGGGCGACCGGGTCGTGACGGTGTGTACTCGCGGCCCGGCGGCCCCACTGTTATTCACAGTAATCGTGACGAGCGTCACAGTTTTCTTGACAATGAGCGGACGGTGACTCATGCTGACTAGGTCAACACACTGGCGTGCCGACTTCTTCTCCGTGGTTACGGAAGGGGCTTCATCGTCGCGCTGTCGACGTGTGAAAATCCCCACCACGAGAGGCCATTCGATGAAGAAAGCTCTTGCCGCCATCGCTTTGAGCGCGGTTGCCGCACTGACCCTGGCCGGCTGCACCGACTCCGGTGCTGCGCCCTCCACCAGTCCCACCGACGACGCCGGACCCACGGAACTCACGAGCATCCGCGTCGCCGCACTCCCCATCGCCGAGACCGGTGCCCTGTGGGCCGCGATCGACGAAGGCATCTTCGAAGAGCATGGTCTCGACGTCGAGATCGTCCCCGCCCAGGGAGGGGCGCAGGCGATCCCCGCCCTCCTCAGCGGTGACATCGACTTCGCCATCGGCCAGCCCTTCGGCCCATTCCGCGCCGATCTGCAAGACCTCGGCGTCGCGATCATCAGCAACTACGCCAGCGCGCTGCCTGTCAGCGCGGGTAAGGATGTCAACGCTGTCGTCGCGCTGGCCGACTCCGGCATCGTGAGCCCGAAGGACCTCGCAGGCAAGCGCGTCTCGGTGAACAGCCTCGGTGCCGCCGGCGACGTGACCATCATGAAGGCCGTGGAAGACGACGGCGGCGACCCCTCGACGATCGAGTTCGTCGAGGTGGCGTTCCCCGATGCGCAGGCACAGCTGGATGCCGGCAACATCGACGCTGCCTGGGTGCCGGACCCGTTCATGTCGATGATCGCGGGCGCGGGCGGCAACATCGTCGTCTACCCGTACCAGGCGACCATCCCCGGCCTTGCGCTGCTCACCAACATCACGACGCAGGAGAAGATCGACACCGATCCCGAGCTCGTCACGGCGTACGCGGACGCGATGGCCGAGGCCTTGGACTGGGCGGCCGCGAATGAGGACGCCGTGCGCGCCGCGATCGTGACCTACATGAAGATCCCCGAGGCGGGGGCCGCCGGCATCACCCTGCCGATCTTCACCGCCGAGTTGGACGTCGACAACCTCAAGACACTGGCCGACCTCGCCGTCGGCTACGGCGTCCTGCCGGCCGTGCCGGACTTCGACCGGCTGATCCAGCTGCAGTAATTCGTCCGTGCGGGATGCCTCGGACCGAGGCATCCCGCACGCCACCGTAAACATCCGCCCCCACCCGATCGGAATGCTCATGCCTCGCACCGCGACCCGCACGCGGCGCACCCTGCGCAAGGCCGCGCTCGGCGCTGCCGGACTGGTCGGCTTCCTCGTCGTCTGGCAGTTGATTCCGACGCTCGGCATCATCAGTCCTCAGTACCTCCCATACGCCACGGACACCCTGGCCGGGCTCGCACAGATGCTCACCGACCTCGAGTTCTGGCGCAACGTCGGTTACACCATGACCTCGTGGGGGATCGGTCTGCTCATCGCCACGGTCCTCGGCGTCTCCCTAGGCACCGTCATCGGCCTGGTGCCGTTCCTCCGCCGGGCGACCCACACCACCGTCGAGTTCCTCCGGCCGATCCCATCCGTCGCCCTGATCCCGCTCGCGATCCTCGTCTACGGCCTGCAGATGCAGGCGGCGCTGGTCATCATCGTCTTCGCGAGCTTCTGGCAGATGTTCGTGCAGGTGCTCTACGGGGTGGCCGATGTCGATACGGTCGCTCGTGACACGGCCCGCAGCTTCGGTCTCGGCCGCGGATCGCGGCTGTTCAACCTCGTGCTGCCCACCGCGCTGCCGTACGTCATGACCGGGCTGAGGCTGGCCGCATCCGTGGCGCTGATCCTTGCGATCACCGCCGAGATGGTCATCACCAACCCCGGCCTCGGACGCCTGATCAACACCGCGCGCAACGCCGGCGACACCGTGGCGCTGTACGCGCTCGTGGTGGTCACGGGTCTGCTGGGCCTGGTCATCAATCTCGTATTCCGCTTCATCGAGCGCCGGTCACTGTCCTGGCATCAGTCCGTCCGTGGGGAGGAGGTCCTATGACGCTCTACACCAGCACCGTCGTCACGCCGCGTCGTCCGTCGCGCGTCTGGGCCAAGGTCGGCGAATCGACCGCGTACGCGATCGGGCTGCCGTTCCTGCTGCTCGTGATCTGGGGAATCTGGTCCACGATCGCGCCGGCGAAGTTCTTCCCCTCCCCAGTCGTGATCATCCAGACCTTCGTCGACACGTGGATCGGGCCGGCGTTCTTCACCGACGTGCTTCCGAGCCTGGGCCGCCTGGCGCTGGCGATCATCCTGTCCATCGTGATCGGTATCGCCGCGGGCGCGGTGATCGGTCTCGTCCGCTGGCTGCGCGAGCTGCTCGAGCCGCTGCTGGAGTTCTTCCGCGCCATCCCGCCACCGGTGCTGATCCCGGTGGCGATGCTGCTCATGGGTATCACCGACACGATGAAGGTCGCGGTCATCGTGGCCGGTGCGGTGTGGCCGGTGCTGCTGAACACCATCGACGGCGTGCGATCGACGGATTCGGTCATGACCGAGACAGCGCGGTCATTCGCACTCACCCGAGCAGAACGCATCCGCTATCTCGTGCTTCCGGCTGCGAGCCCGCGCATCATGGCGGGGGTGCGGCAATCGATCTCGATCGCGCTCATCATGATGGTCATCTCCGAGATGTTCGGATCTTCGTCCGGTCTCGGTTTTCAAATCTTCTACTACCAGCGCAACTACCTCATCGCCGAGATGTGGAGCGGCATCCTGCTCCTCGGTCTCATCGGTGTGCTGCTCGCGGCGATCTTCGGATTCGCCGAGCGTCGAGTGTTGCGCTGGTACCACGGAATCAAGGAGGTCGAACGTGCCTGACGTACTGCTCAAGGTCGAACATCTGAACAAGGTCTACGAATCGTCGACCGGCAATGTCGAGGCGATCGGCGACATCAGCTTCTCGATGGGTTCCGGAGAGCTCGTCTGCATCGTCGGTCCGTCCGGATGCGGCAAGACGACCCTGTTGAAGTGCATCGCCGGTCTGCTGCGACCGACGTCCGGTCTCGTCGAGCTCGACGGCAAGAAGGTGACCGGGCCGCCGCCGAACATGGCGCTCGTCTTCCAGGAATACGGGCGAAGCCTGTACCCGTGGCTGACGGTGCGCGGCAACGTCGAACTGCCGTTGCGGCACAAGAAGCTGCCCCGCGCCGACCGGGACCGTCTGGTGGACGACGCGCTCACGGCGGTCGGCCTGGACCACGCGTCCAAGAGCTATCCCTGGCAGCTGTCCGGCGGGATGCAGCAGCGCGTCGCCATCGCCCGCGCGGTGGCGTATCAGCCCGAAGTCCTGATCATGGACGAGCCGTTCGCGGCGGTCGATGCGCAGACGCGTGCCGACCTCGAGGACCTGGTCCGCACGCTGCACCGCGAACGGGGCATGTCGATCCTCTTCGTCACGCACGACATCGATGAGTCGGTGTACCTTGGCGAACGGGTGGTCGTCCTGTCCAAATCACCGACCTGGGTGCAAGAAGACCTGGCGATCGATCTGGCACCCGAACGAGACCAGATCACGACGAGGGCGCTGCCGCGCTTCACGGAGCTGCGCACCCACGTGTACGAGCAGATTCAGCGAGCAAAGCGCGGCGAGGCCGTACGCCCGACGGCATGACACCGGCAGTTCGCGTGCGACGTGCCGAGGAGAGGGCAGGCATGCGCAAGCGCGCACCCAAGGAGCTTCTCCTCGCCTTCCTCGGAGAGTTCGTCGTCGATGCGGACGTCGCCCCGATCCGGGCGAGTGCCTTCATCGATGTGTTGGAGGGCGCCGGCATCGCGGCGCCCGCAACGCGAGCGACGCTGGACCGGCTGGAGCAGACCGGCCTCATCTCGCGTGAGCGCAGTGGCCGCGAGATCCTGTTCTCGCTCACGGAGGCCGGCGGTGTGCTGCTGCGCGAAGCGACGGCCCGAGTGCGAGGGCTCCACCCCTTCGACCCGCAGGGGACGGGATGGACGCTGGTCACGTTCACGATCCCCGAGGAGCAGCGCACCCTGCGGCACCGGCTGCGCTCGACACTGGCGTGGGAGGGGTTCGCCTCGATCCGGGACGGCCTGTGGCTCGCGCCCGGTGCAGTCGACCTGGACGCGTCGCTGGAGCCGCTGCGCACGGATCTGCCGGCCGACAGCGTCGTGGCGTTCCATGCCCGAGAGCTGCCGACATTCTCCATCGCGGGCGCCGTCCGCGCCGCCTGGGACATCGAGGCGATCCGTCAGGCCCACCTCGACTTCATCGCCACGTGGACCGATCCCGCTGCGCTCAGCGGCGCGGCGCTGGCCGTCAGAACCGCACTCGTCGCCGACTGGCTGTCGCTGCTTCGTGCTGACCCGCGCCTACCGCGCGAGTTCATGGACGACGATTGGCCGTCCGCCCGATCTGTCGCGACCTACCACCACTGTCGAACTACGCTTGCGGCGGGATCCGCTGAGCAGTTCGCCCAGCTGGTCGCGCCTCGCGTGGGAGTCTGAGGCGCGTCAGCCGCCGTAGCGGGCCCGCAGATCCGCCTTGCGCACCTTGCCGGACGCTGTGCGCGGGAGGGTGTCGACGACGATGACCTTCTTGGGAAGTTTGAACCGGGCGAGCTTGCCGTCCAGGTCGGCACGGACGGACTCCGTCGTCGCTGCGGCGCCGTCGCGCACCGTCACGATCGCCCACGGCACCTCGCCCCACTGCGGGTCGACGACGCCGATCACGGCCACACCGGTGACCCCGTCGATGTCATTGATGAGGTTCTCGATCTCGGCCGGATAGATGTTCTCGCCGCCGGAGATGATCATGTCCTTCAGGCGGTCGGAGATGTAGAGGTATCCGTCGGCGTCGAGATAGCCCATGTCGCCGGAGCGGAACCACCCGTCCGGCGAGAACGCCGAGGCGGTGGCCTCGGACAGCTGGTGGTACCCGGGGAATACATTCGGCCCCGAGATCTCGATCTCGCCGACGGTGCCGCGCGGAACCATCTCCCCGTGCTCGTCGGCGATGCGCACGTCGGTGAAGAAGTGGGCGAGGCCCACACTCCCCTGCTTCTGCCGCGTCATCGTGGGGGAGAGGGACGTCGCTCCCGGCGAGGTCTCCGTCATGCCGTAGCCCTGCGAGAACGACAGCCCGCGCTCCTCGAACGCGTTGAGGATACGGGTGGGCACGGCGGACCCGCCGCATGTCAGCTTCTGCAGTGTCGACAGATCGGTGCGGGCCCAGTTCGGGTGATCCGCCAGGAGCTGGTAGGTCGTCGGCACGCCGCTGAGCATGGTGACGCCGTGTCGTTCGATGAGCTCGAGCGCGCGGCCGGGCTCGAACCCCTTCTCGAGCACGATCGTGGCGCCCTTGAGCATGATCGGGAGTGCCCCCATGCCGAGGGATGCCGCGTGGAACAGCGGCGAGATCATGAGCGCGACATCCGTGGAGACGATGTCGTAGTCCACCAGGCAGTTCAGCGACACCCAGGTCAGGTTCTCGTGCGTGAGCACGGCACCCTTCGCCTTGCCGGTGGTGCCCGAGGTGTACAGGATCGCCGCGGGGTCGCTCAGAGCCACCTCGACGTCGGTGTGCCCGCCCGTACTCGAGCGGATCAGACGTGAGAGCCCGGGACGCTCGTCCGTGCCCTCGCCGGTGACGATCACGTGTGCGATCGTGGCAGCGGCGATGCCATTGCCGACCCGGTCGGTCAGCTCGGCGTCGTGGATCAGGACCCGGGCGCCGGAATCGGTCAGCACGTGTGCGATCTCCGGTGCCGCGAGCCGCGTGTTGACCGGCACGAAGACGGCTCCGAGCTGCGCCGCTCCGAACAGCACATGGAGGAACTCAGGACTGTTCTCGCCGATGAAGGCGACGCGATCGCCTTTTCGGACGCCGCGGAGCCACAACAGCGCCGAGACGCGGTCGGCGCGATCCGCCAGCTGGCGATAGGTCTGGCGCTCATCGTCCCCGTAGATCAGCGCAATCTTCTCGGGCGACTTCAGTCGCCGCTTGGCCATCCAGGCACCGAGTCCGTGGTTGTGCATCGTTCTCTCCGTTGAGGCGGTGTTCGGGTGCGCTCCGTCTCGCCTCGCCCGCTCAACGACCCGGGGTGGAACCAGCGGGCACTGAGCGAGCGAGGCGAGACGAAGGTGTCAGGCGTAGAAGCGGTAGAGGCCGCGTGCGACGACGGCCGGCTTCGTGCCGCCTTCGATCTCGATGGTCTGGTCGACGGCGAACTGGAGACCGCCGGCGACTTCGGTCACCTCGGCGATGACGGCGTTCATGCGCACCTTCGCGCCGACCTTGACGGGCGAGACGAAGCGCACCTTGTCGAGGCCGTAGTTGACCTTGGTGCTGACATCGGTGACGTCGAACAGCTCGGACCAGAACTTCACTGCGAGCGAGAGCGTCAGGAAGCCGTGGGCGATCGGGGCGCCGAACGGGCCCTCGACGGCGCGTGCGGGATCGACATGGATCCACTGCTGGTCGTCGGTCGCGTCGGCGAACAGCTGGACGCGGTCCTGAGTGACCTCGAGCCACTCGGTCCAGCCGAGGTCGGTGCCGGCGAGCTTTGCGGCGTCGGCGTAGGCGACGATGGTGGTCATGGGTGCTGCCTTTCGTTGGGAATGAGGGATGACGTGTTCAGAGGAACGCGGAGCGTCCGGTGAGGGACCGGCCCACGATCAGGGCATTGATCTCGTGGGTGCCTTCGTAGGAGTAGACCGCCTCGGCATCGGCGAAGAAGCGGGCGACGTCGTTCTCGAGGACGATGCCGTTGCCCCCCACGACCTCTCGAGCCAGTGCGACCGTTTCGCGGGCGCGCAGCGATGTCCACATCTTCGCGAGCGACGAGTCCTCGTCGCGATAGTGGCCGGCGTCCTGACGGCGGGACAGCTGCACGACCATCCCGAGTGACGCGGTGACGTTTCCGAGCATCCGCGCCAGCTTCTCCTGCACGAGCTGGAAACCGCCGAGGGGGCGACCGAACTGCTCCCGCTCGGTGACGTAGCGCAGCGCAGCTTCGAACGCTCCCGCCTGCACGCCGGTCGCGATCCACGCGACATCGGAGCGCATACGGCGCAGGAGCCCTCCGACGTCGCGGAACGAGTTGATGTTCTGCAGTCGATCGGCCTCATCGACGCGCACGCCGTCGATCGTGATGACGGCGTTCTGCATGATGCGCAGCGATGTCTTGTGGGGGATCTTCTCAAGCGTCATGCCGGGAGCGTCCCGGGCGACCAGGAACGCCTTGATCTGCCCGTCGGCGATGTCGCGTGCGAACACCGCGATGACATCGGCGCCGAACGCGCCGCCGATCCAGCGCTTCTCGCCGTCGAGGACCCACGTGTCGCCGTCGCGGCGGGCGGTCGTGGCCAGTCCGCCGGCGATGTCGCTGCCGTGCTCGGGCTCGGTCAAGGCGAAGGTGCCCTTCAGCGTGAACGAGCGGATGAGCGGGTCGAGCCGTGCGGCCTGTGCCGCGGACCCGCCGATTCCCACCGTGGTGCGGAAGAGACCGGATTGCGCGTTGTACCAGGTCGCCAGCGAGGCGTCAGTGCGCGCGAGGACGAAGTTGCGGAACCCGGCGAACAGGGTGGTGTCGGCCTCGCCGGTGCCGCGCAGCTCGACGGGGTCCATGAGATCCAGTGGGATGAGCGCGTCGCCGAACGCATCGGGCAGCTCCGCGCGTTCCCACGCGTCGGTCAGGACAGGGCGGATGTCGCGGGTCAGGGTGTCGTCGAGATCCGCCAGCACGCCACGGGCTGCGGGGCTGAGATGTTCGGCGAAGCCGTATGCATCGCTGATGAGATCCATGTCAGCTCGACAGGCCGAGGAGGCGGGCGGCGTTGTCGCGCATGATGCCCGGCATGACCTCGGGCTTCAGTGCTGTCTTGGCGGCATCCGCGATCCACCGATCGGGAGTGAGGAGCGGGAAGTCCGAGCCGAAGAGCACCCGTGTCTTCAGGTACGAGTTCGCGGCGCGCACGAGCGTCTCGGGGAAGTACTTGGGGCTCCAGCCGGACAGGTCGATCCACGTATTGTGCTTGTGGGTCGCGACGCTCAGGGCTTCGTCCTGCCACGGCACCGAGGGGTGGGCCATGATGATCTGGAGGTCAGGGAAGTCCGCCGCCACGGGGTCGAGCAGGATCGGATTGGACAGGCCGAGGCGGAAACCGTACCCGCCGGGCATGCCGGCGCCGATGCCCGTCTGTCCGGTGTGGAAGAGGGCGACCGCACCGAGTTCCTGGATCGCCCCGTACAGGGGGTAGTAGGCCTCGTTGCTGGGATCGAAGCCCTGGACGGTCGGATGGAACTTGAACCCTCGTACGCCGTGCTCCTCCACCAGCCGTCGTGCCTGCTCGGGGGCCGCTGCGCCGGAGAGCGGGTCGACCGAGCCGAACGGGATGAGCACGTCGTTGTTGCGAGCGGCCCCCTCGGCGATCTCCGCGCTGGAGATCGCCGGGTGGCCGAGCCGCGTGGTGGCGTCCACCGTGAAGACCACGGCCGCCATCGAGCGTTCGCGATAGTACGCCGCGACACTGTCGAGGTCGGGACGGGGGGCATCGGCGCTGAAGTACTTCGATGCGGCCTCGACGAGGTCGGCGGGCAGCGACGCGTGGCCGTGCGCATCGACCTCGATGTGCACGTGCATGTCGATGGCAGTCAGCGCGGACACATCGATCGCGGGTTCGTAGCGGGTCATGGTCGGTCCGTTCGTCAGCGAGTGGACGCTACGCGGTGGGCGCGGGGCGCTGCAGGTCTTCGGGCAGCGGAGGGAAGCTCTCGCCGACGGACTGCAGCGAGCTGCCGACGCTGGCCGGGAACTCGGCCTCGAGGGCTTCGTAGGACCAGCCGCCGTCGTGGTATTCGGTGACGACGGCTTCGGGGTGCGACCAGAGCTGCAGGCGGTCGCCGCCCACGCCGATGGCCTGACCGGTGACGTCGGCTGCGGCATCCGAGGCAAGGTAGGCGATGACGCCGGCGACGTCGTCGGACGTGCCGAAGCCGAGGTCGTGGCGGAAGAACGCCGGCATCGGCTCACCCTGCGCGTCCGCTTCGACGGCGGCGGCGAAGTAGGGGACCGTGGCAGTCATCGCGGTCGCGGCGACCGGGATGACCGCGTTCGCGGTGATGCCGGCGCGCTTGAGCTCGAGCGCCCAGGTGCGCACCATGCCGACGATGCCGGCCTTGGCGGCGGCGTAGTTGGTCTGGCCGAAGTTGCCGCGCTGCCCGGTCGGGGAGCCGATCGTGATGATGCGGCCGCCCTCACCCTGCTCGCGCATGTGCAGCACTGCTTCGCGCACGCACGTGAAGGTGCCCCGCAGGTGCACGTTGATGACGGTGTCGAAGTCGTCGTCGCTCATCTTCCACAGGACGGTGTCGCGCAGCACGCCGGCGTTGGTGACGAGGATGTCGAGGCGTCCGAACGTGTCGACGGCTGCGGCCACGAGCTGCTTCGCCGTGTCGGTCGGGCCGACCGGAGCGACCACGGCGACGGCCTTGCCGCCGGCGGACTCGATCGTCGCGACCGCGTCGGCCGCGGTCTGCGCGTCGACGTCGTTGATGACGACGGATGCTCCCTGCCGTGCCAGCTCGGCGGCGTAGGCCAGACCCAGGCCGCGGCCCGATCCGGTGACGATGGCGACCTTGCCGGCCAGCGGGGTCTCGGTGTTGGTCATGGGAACTCCTTCGTTGCAGGCTCACGGATCGTCCTTCCCCCATTGAAGTGAATATCGTTGAAGAAGTCAACTATTGAAAACGAGAGGTTTTGCTATGATCGGCCCATGGTGAAGCAGCGGGATGACTCACCCGTGGAAGCGGGCGACGCGATGCGTGAGTCTCCCCTCGCGGACGATCTCAGCTTCCTGCTCGCGCGTGCGAACGCGTTGTCGTTGGCCGCGGGCAACGCGGCGCTCGCCGAGCACGGCCTGCGGGCACGCTCGTACTCGGTGCTGGCACTCGCTGCGGGCGACTTCCGGCCTTCGCAGCGGGATCTCGCGGAGTATCTGCGGCTCGACCCGAGTCAGGTCGTCGCGCTCGTGGACGGCCTGCAGACCAGGGGGCTCGTGCGGCGCGAACCCGATCCGACCGACCGCCGGGCAAACGTCGTGGTCGCAACCGACGAGGGCCGCGAGATCTACCGGCGCGCGAGTGTGTCGGCCCGCGACGCCGAGCAGCGACTGCACCGCGGTCTCACCTCGGAGGCGCGCGAGGAGCTCGGCGCACTGCTGAGGGCGCTCGCGTTCCCGGCCTGATCGCGCTCGACGTGCGCACGCTCGACACGAGCGGCGCCGGACGCCGGCGAGATCGACACGCTCTCCACCGCGCTGCGGACCCTGGCGAGCGCGCCCGACGCCGACTGGTCGGCGCCGGCCGGCGCCGTCAGCGGGCGGAGCTGTTCGCCGCTGCGGTGGTGCCTACCGGGAGCATGAACCGGCCGAGGAAGTCGGTGAGCTCTTCGATGCCGTCCAGCGGCAGCACGTGCGCCACGTACTGATCCGGACGCACCAGGACGAGGCATCCGCTCTCGCGATCGACGCCACGTGCGTCGAAGATGTCCACGCCGGCGTTCGCGGTGAACGCCTTCTCGTAGTCGGCGAGACCGTAGCGGCCCTTGTGCGGCCGCAGGATCTCGGGCAACGCCGTCGGCTCGACGCTGGTGTGCGGCTGCTGCAGGATGCCGCGGACGTCCAGGACGGCGTCCAGGTCGGCCCCGGCGGGCGTGAACCGTGCGATCGGCGAGTCCGGCCCCTCGGCGAGGGCCGCGCAGAACGCACGTAGGCGCGACTGCGGGTCATCGATCGATCGGCGGTCCGCGAACGCGTACAGCCGCCAGCGGCCGTCGGCCTGGGCGACGTGCCCCAGCTCCATCTGCTTGGCGTCTGCGAGGCGCATCACCTGCGCGGAGTGGAAGCGCTCGCCGATCGGGAACCCCGCGGCCAGATGCTGCGAGGCGCCCCCGCCGGTGAGCAGGCTCGGCTGGTACTGCGTGGCCATGCCGGCCGTGTAGCGCCCCTGCTTCTGGAAGTGGTTCTGGAGCGCGTCGGGGTCTACGCCCTCGCCGGTCATCGTGTCCAGCGGCTTGGCGCTCATCATGGCCGCCCACTCCTTGTCGAAGCGGATGAGGTCGCCCGCGACCGACTGGCGCTCCGCCGAGTACGTGTGCAGCAGCGCCGGGGCGCTGCGCCCCTCGAGCACCGCGGCGAGCTTCCAGCCCAGGTTGAACGCATCCTGCATCGAGACGTTCATGCCCTGCCCGGCCTTGGGGCTGTGGGTGTGGCAGGCGTCGCCGGCGATGAAGACGTGCGGAAGCCGCGTCTCGATCTCGTCCTCGGGGACGTCGTCGAACTTGTCGGTGAGGCGCTGTCCGATCTCGTAGATCGACCACCACACGATCTCCTGCACGTCGAAGCGGTGCGGATGCAGGATGCGCTGCGCGGCGGCGATGACGTCGTCGGATGTGAGGGCGCGCTCGGCCACCCGCTCGCCGGGCTGGAGTTCGTCCATCTCGATGTAGAGGCGCACCATGTAACCGCCCTCGCGCGGGATGATGATCATGTTGCCGACCTCGGCGGACTGGATGACCGACTTGAAGCGGATGTCGGGGTAGTCCGTGACGGCGAGGACGTCCATGACGCCCCACGCCTGGTTGGCGGAGTCGCCCTTGAGCTCGCGCCCGATCGAGCGGCGGACCGCGCTGCGCGCGCCGTCGCAGCCGACGACGTACTTCGCGCGGACATCGCGCGATGTGCCGTCCGCGGCCTGCATCGTCACCGTCACCGGGTGCGAGCCGGTGTCCGCGACCTGCACGTCGGTGACGTCGAGGCCGTAGTCGGGCTCGAGGTGGCTCGCGGAGTCACGCATCGAATCGAGCAGGAAGTCCTGCACGCGGGCCTGGTTGAGGATGACGTGCGGGAACTCCGACAGCCCGTCCTCGACATCCTGGATGCGACCGCTGCGCGTGATGCTGCTGCGGTCCTGCGCGTCGGGACGCCAGAACACGGTCTCGTTGACCCAGTACGACTCGCGCAGCAGGCGCGCGCTGAAGCCGAAGGCGTCGAACATCTCGACACTGCGGCACGCGAGGCCGTCGGCCTGGCCCATCTGGAGTGCGCCGTCGCGGCGCTCCACGACGCGGGTGCGGATGTCGGGGAAGGCGGCCAGCTGGGCGGCGAGCACGAGTCCGGCGGGTCCCGTGCCGACGATGAGCACGTCGACCTCGTCGGGAAGGCCGGTGTCGGCCTGTGTCGGGTCGACCGGGTGCTTCTCGGGGTCTCCAGGGCGGAACCCGTTCAGGTACGACTGCATCGGCGTCCTCTCCTTCGTGCATCTCCGCGCATTAATACGTGTACGGACGATTATAGCCTCACGTGTGCCGAGACCGCCAGGAGCGGATGCCGCGAGCTCACTCGCGGGACGACCATGTCAGTCGGCGGAGGGGATCGCGACCTGCGTGAGGGCGGTGAGGAACACCGCGCGTCGGGAAGCGGGAAGGGGCTCGAGCACCCGCTGCTGCACCGCTTCCACCCGCGGTGCGTACGCGGTCGCCGCGCGCTGGGCGTCGTCGGTGAGGGAGAGCACGCTCCGGCGGCGGTCGGCCGGGTCGCGATGGCTCAGCAGCCACCCGCGCCGGGCCAGCCGATCGACGATGTCGGCCGCCGTCGACTTGTCGAGCGCGGCCAGGGCGCCGAGTTTCCGCTGGCTGATCTCGGGATGCCGCGCGAGCACGTACATCGTCGCGAACTGGGGACCGGTGAGCTCGTGGTCGAACTCTTCGGCGAACAGCGCGGTGTGCACCTGCTGCGCCCGTCGGACCAGGTGGCCGGGAATCCACAGCGGTGACGAGGATGCACCGTCCCCGTTCGGATCGTCGTCGCTGACGGTGTCCAGGCGCGCGATCACCGCGAGGTCCGCCACGAAACGATCTCGCTCGTCGCTCGGCAGCGGCGCGAGGAGACGGGACTGGACATGCTGCACCCGCGGGGTGAGGTCTTCCAGGGCCAGTGTCGCCGCCGGGGTGAGCGCGAGCACGTCGCGGCGCGCATCCCGGGGATCCCGATGGCGGGTGATCCAGGCCTTGCGCACGAGCCGGGCGACGACCTCCATCGTGCTCGACTTGTCCAGCGATGCCAGTTCGCCGGCACGACGTTGATCGATGCCGGGCCACGCGGCCACGGAGGCGAGCAGCGAGTACTGCGGGCTGGTCAGCTCCGAACCGAGCTCCTCCGCCCAGATGGCGTTGTGCACCTGCTGCGAACGCCGCAGCAGGTGGCCGCAGGCGGCTTCGAGTGCCGGATCCGCGCGCAGCGCCGCCGAAATATCGATGGCATCGGTGGATGGCATGCGACCTCCGCTCTGCTCGCCGCGTCGCCCAGGATACCCGCGCCGACCCGGAAAGGAGCGGGCGGATGGCCACGATCGGATCACGACAGCGCGCCGGTCACCCACATCACGATCAGGGACGTGCCCATCACCAGGACCCACAGGATCGCGCCGAGCAGGAGCGGCCGCCATCCTGCGCGGCGGACCGCCCGGAGATCGGTGGAGAGGCCGATGCCGGCCAGTGCGGTCGCGATCAGGAAGACGCTCCCCTCGACCAGCACGTCGCGTGCGCCGCCGGGCAGATCCACGAACGAGTTCGCGACCGCCACGACGAGGAACCCGACCAGGAACCACGGCACGAGCTTCACGACGCGCCCCGGTGTCAGGCGCTGAGGCGTGGCGCCTTTCCGTGCCTCGACCACGGCGAGCCCGACGCTGATGGGGACGATCATGAGGGTGCGCACGAGCTTCACGACCACCGCGAATCCCAGTGCCGCGGCGCCGTACATGCTCGCGACGGCCACGACCGAGCTCGTGTCGTTGACGGCTGTCCCGGCGAACAGGCCGAAGGCATGCGGGTCCATGTGCAGCAGATGGCCGATCGCCGGGAAGACCGCGATCGCGAGGATGTTGAACAGGAAGATCGTCGACACGGCGTACGAGACCTCGGCGCTGGCCGCGCCGATGACGGGCGCCACGGCGGCGATGGCGGACGCCCCGCAGATGCCGGTGCCCACCCCGATCAGGGTGCGCAGGCGCTCCGCGACGCCCAGCATCCGTCCGATCCCCCATGCCGCGAGCAGGCACACGGCGAGCGAGGAGAGCATCACCGGCAGAGATTCGAGGCCCACCTCCAAGATGCTCTGCAGCGAGAGCTGGAAGCCGAGCAGCACCACCGCGCACTGCAGCAGGAACCTGGCGGAGAAGGCGATGCCGGCGCCCAGGCGAGAAGCCGGACGCCGAACCACGGCGATGGTGACCCCGATCACGACGGCGGGCAGCGCGGAGCCGACGACCGGGACGAGCCTGCCGATAATCGTGGCGACCGCCGCGATCGCCAGGCACAGTGCGGCGCCCGGCGTGACCTGGGTGACCCGGTGGACGAGGCGGGCGGAGAGCGTGGTGAGGGTCGCAGCGGGCATGCTTCCACGCTGTCAGCGGCGCTCCGGCGCGGGAACCCGGTCGCTGCCTGCAGGGGTACAACTGGCAGTTGTATCCTGGATGGATGGATTGGACGCCGCACGTCGCCGCGATGAAGGTGCTCGAGGCGGTCATCCGCACCGGCAGCATCTCCGCCGCGGCGCGGGAGCTCGGCGTCAGTCAGCAGTCGGTCTCGGCGCGGGTGCGATCCTTCGAGCGACTGCTCGGGGTCGAGCTCATCGTGCGCTCGCCCTCCGGGGTCGTTCCGACCTTCGACGGCGAAGCGGTGCTGTCGTGGGCCGCCGACGTGCTGGCGGCCGTCGACCGCTTCGGCACTGCCGCCGAGCTGCTGCGCGACTCGCCCGATCGGGTCCTGCGCGTCGCGGCAAGTCAGACGGTGGCGGCGCATCTGCTCCCCGGCTGGGTGATGGGCCTGCGGCGACAGCAGCTCGCCTCCGATCGCACGCCGGTGCAGACGCAGCTGCGCACGGGCAACAGTGCGCAGGTCGTCGAGCTGCTGCATGCCGGCGAGATCGACCTCGGCTTCATAGAGACGCCCGTGCTTCCGCAGGGACTCGGGCACTCCACGGTGGCTGTGGACCGCCTCATCCCCGTCGTCTCGCCCGTGCATCCGTGGGCGGGGCGCCGTGAGGTCGACATCGCCGAGCTCGCGGACACTCCGCTGGTGGCCCGCGAAGAAGGATCGGGCACCCGCGAGGCATGGGAGCGCGCCGTGCGGCTGATCCTCACCCGTGCTGCGGTCGAGCCGTGTCTCGTCCTCTCCAGCACCGCCGCCGTGCGCTCCGCGGTCGCCGAGGGCATCGCACCGGCGATGCTCAGCGAGCTCGCGGTGGCCGACGACATCCTTCTCGGGAGGATCCATCCGCTCGAGATCCAGGGGCACGCGATCACCCGGCCGCTCACCGCCCTGTGGCGCGGCGGGGCACGCGACCTGCTCGGCTCAGCCCGCGAGCTCGTGGACGCGGCCTCCCGCGCCAGTCGACGCGCCGCGGGCTAGCCGCGTCAGCGCTCGAGGACGAAGCGGTCGCGCCCCACGAGCATGCCGACCACACCCTGCGCGATCAGCACCAGCAGCATGAGACCGAGGGAGAGGGCCCATCCGCCGGTGGCAGCGTGCAGCCAGCCGAACGCGACCGGGCCCATCGCGGCGATGATGTAACCGACCGACTGGGACATGCCCGACAGGGCGGCCGCGGTGTCGTGGTCGCGGGCGCGCTGGGCCATCAGCGTCAGCGACATTCCGAGGGATGCCCCGGACGTCGAGCCGATGCACGCGGCCCACAGCATGATCGCCTGCGGGGCGAGCATCAGGCCGAGGACGCCGATGATCCCGACGATCGGGAGCAGCGCCGGAATGAACCGACGCGCGCGACCGCGCAGCAGGAACGGCAGGGTCAGGGAGCCCGCGATCGAGAACAGCTGGTAGAGCATGACGTCGAAGCCGGCGACGACCGGAGTGCGTCCGATCGACGTGGAGATCGTCGCGAGCCACGTGACGACCATGTAGAAGATCGTCGCCTGGAACGCCATGTACCCGGCCACCAGCCAGGCCGTGCGGTCGGTCCAGATGCCGGTGCGGGCGCGGCGGCCGGTCGTGGCTGCGGCGACCGGTGCGCGTTCGCCGCGGTGCGCCCAGAGCCATGCGCCGATCGCGAACGGCAGCAGTACGCCGCCGACCACGAGCAGGGCGAAGCGCCACCCCGCCGGGTCCTGCGGCCACGACAGGTTCGAGATGGGTACGACGACGCCGGAGGCGATCGCGCCGAAGCCGCCCAGCAGAGCCGAGTACAGCGCGGTCATGCCGGCGACGTTGCCGGAGAAGTCGCGCTTGACCACGGCCGGCATGAGCACGTTGACGATGGCCAGCGCGATGCCCAGCAGGGCGGTGCCGATCCAGAGGCTGGCGACCGGGCCGGGCAGTGAGCGCACGACGGTGCCCACCGTGAGCAGCACGAGGGACCACAGCATGACCCGGGACATCCCGAACCGGCGGGTCAGATCGTGCGCGATCGGCGAGAAGAGCGCCCACGCCACCAGGGGGACGGAGGCGATCAGCCCGAGCGCACCCGTGGCCATGCCGGTGTCGGTGCCGATCTGGTCCAGCAACGGACCCACCGCCGTGATGGTCGGTCGCATGTTCGCGGCGACCAGGCATACGGCGACGAAAAGGAGCAGCCGCGACGGCCGCTCAGCCTTGCGGCCGTCCATGGGTCCTCCAGTGTTCCGGCGCCGATACGACATCAATGGCCGGGTGGTCTCCCACCCGGCCATTCCAGCATCGATCCTCCGCGGAGGACCGACGGGATCCCACCCACTGGGCGGGACCCGCTTCAGGAGGTGACGTTCGGCGTGCCGTGCGTGTGGAAGGTCTCGATGGTCTTCATGCCCCACGCCTGACCCTTCTTGCGCTCCTCCGAAGTCCACTCCACGACGGGGGAGTCGGGGTCCAGCAGCAGGCGGGCGCCGGCATTGGCGAACTCGATGCGGTTGCCGCCGGGCTCCCACACGTAGAGGAAGAACGTCTGGTTGATCGCGTGCTTGTGCGGGCCGGACTCGATGTGGATGCCGTTCTCCAGGAAGATGTCGGCGGCCTTGAGGATGTCCTCGCGCGTGTCCGGAGCGAAGGCGATGTGGTGCAGGCGGTCGCCGTGCTTGGTCCAGTCATCGGAGTACACGACGTCGTACGACTTGTTGTTGAAGTGGAACCACCAGGCGGCGTAGCCGCCGTCATCCAGCGCGATGCGCTCGCTCTCGCGGCCGCCGAGGGCCTTGGCGATGAACTCGCCGTTGGCCACGACATCCTTCGCGAGGAAGTTGATGTGATCGAGGCGGCGCGCGTTCACTCCGCGGCCCGGGAAGGCGGACGCCTGGTTCTTCAGGGCCGGCTTGTCATCGGTCGCGACATATCGCTCGGACTCGTAGTAGATCGCCATCTTGTGACCGTCGGGGTCGCGGAACTCGAACGTCGGGCCGGTGCCGACCTCGCCGTCCACCCAGCCTTCGCCGAGACCCGTCTCCTTGATCGCCGCGACGCGACGCTCCAGGGCGTCCTGGCTCGAGGCCCGGAACGACGTGCGGCCCACGCCGGCGTCGGCGGATGCCGTGAGCTTGATCGTGTACTGCTGGTACTCGTCCCACGTGCGCAGGTAGACGGAGTCGCCCTTCTCCTCGACGACGCGCATGGCGAGCAGGTCCTGGAAGAACCACAGGCTCTTGTCGAACGTCGCGGTGAGAAGTTCGACGTTGCCCAGGTGGGCCACGTCGAAGGAGGTGTAATCGGTCACAGTGCTGTCCTCTCCGACAGTCGGGTTCGGTCGTTCAGATGGGTCAGAGGCGAGGGCGCGGGAAGACCGTGCCGTCGAAGATCTTGCGGGCCGTGCGAAGCGACATGGAGGAAGCCCGCCATGTGCCGTCGGGGTCCTGCGCGACGCGGACCCGAGCCGGGAACGTGCCGGTCGGGTGCTCGATCAGGTACGGACCGTCGCTCGGCACACGCGCGAAGTCGGCGCCGACGGCGCCGGGGATGCTCACGCCGGCGGCGACGGATGCCGCCATCAGGACGCCGATCGAGGTGTGCACGCGCGCGGGAATGAAAGCCCGGGTGCCGACCACGCCGTCGCCCTGCGGCGGTGAGATCAGGAACATCTTGGGGACGGTCTGCGCGCTCACGTCGCCGAGGCCCATGATCTCGCCCGCGCGCAGGCGGATCTCCTCGACGCGGCGGGTGAGATCCGCGTCGGCCTCGAGCTCTTCGGGGCTCTCCCGGCCGGTCACCGCGAACTCGTCTGCGCGCAGCAGCACGACGGGCATCCCGTTGTCGACGAGGGTGACCCGGTGTCCGGCGATGTCGTCGGCGGCGTTGCCGGTGGGCAGCAGCGGACGGTCGCCGGCGGACATCTCGAGCTCGATCGGCGCGGCCGTGCCGGGCACGCCGTCGATCGAGGCATCGCCGTCGTAGACCGGGAGGCCCTCGGCGACGGGGAAGACGGCGGTGGCCGTATCGCCGGTGTTCACGAGCCGGATGCGGACGCTCGCCTCGGCGCCGTCGGCGCAGATCAGGCCGCGCTCGAGGGCGAACGGCCCAATGCCGGCCAGGAGGTTGCCGCACGTCTGCGCGTCGCTCACGACGGGGCGATCCACGACGATCTGCAGGAACAGGTAGTCGACATCGATGCCGGGCGTCGTGGACGTCGAGACGATCGCGACCTTGCTGGTCAAGGGGTGCGCGCCGCCGAGCCCGTCGATCTGCGTCGGATCGGGGCTGCCCATGATCCGCAGCAGCAGGTCGTCACGCTCGGCGGGGTCGGCGGGCAGATCGGACGCGAGGAAGTACGCGCCCTTGGACGTGCCGCCGCGCATCAGCATGCAGCGGACGCCGTGCACCGTCATCCGCTCAGCCGCGCCCATGCTCCGCCTCGAAGTCCTGTGCGGTGACGTAGGTGACGCCGAGGTCGGCGAGCAGCGGGCGAAGGTTGTTGCGGTCGAGGCTCAGATCGCCCGCCTGGTACGCCGCGCGCGAGCCCGCTTCCTTGGCGACGCGCGCGTCGGAGGCGAGCAGAACGGCGGATGCCTCGGCCCTGGGCACACACACCACACCGTCGTCGTCGGCCACGATGATGTCACCTGCGCACACGACCGTGTCGCCGACCGTGATCGGCACGTTGACACTGCCGGCGGTGGCCTTGACCGTGCCCTGCGCGTTGACCGCGGCCGACCAGACGTGGAAGCCCATCGCCCGCAGGTCCACGACATCGCGGACCCCGCCGGTGGTGACCAGCCCGAGCACGCCGCGCTGCTGCAGGGCCGTGGCGAACAGCTCGCCGAACGATCCGTCCAGCGAGGGGGACGTGGTGGTGACGACGAGGATGTCGCCGGCCCGGCACTGCTCCACGGCGGCGTGGATCATCAGGTTGTCGCCGGGCCAGTTGAGCACGGTGACCGCGGAGCCCGCGATGCGTGCGCCGTCCTGGAGCGGGCGGAGTGCGGCGCCGACGAGTCCGCGGCGGCCCATGGCCTCGTGGACGGTGGCGACACCGTGCACGCCGAGGGCGTCGATGGTCGCGGCATCCGCTCGTTCGATGTCGGTGACGACGAATCCGGTGCGTCCGACGCTCATGCCAGGGTGTCCGTGACCTGCGGGTAGTAGCGCATGTACGCCTCGCCCATCGTGTCGACAGGCAGTCCCAGGTTGGGGCCGGCGTTGCGCTTGACCTGCACGCCCCTGCGGACCGCGAGGGAGGTGTAGTACTCCCACATGTGCTTCTGCGCGGGCAGGCACTCCATCGCCTTCTGCTTCAGCGGGAACGCCTCGGTGATGTCCAGCAGCACGTTCGGCTTGAAGTCGCACTGCTCGGGCTGGTGCGGCTCGAAGAAGAAGACCGGGGGAGCCCCGATGATCTCGTCGCGCGAGGGATAGGAACCGTCGGAGTTCGCGACGCCGATGGCCTGTGCGAGCACGCGGGCCTGCAGCGCCATGCGCGCCGCAGCCGGGTGGTCGCCGTTGTACGGGTCTTCGAGCGGGTGGGTGAGCACGACGGTCGGCTGCACGCGACGGTAGACGTCGACGAGCTTCGCGACGGCCTCGGGGGACTCGATCAGCGGGTAGTCACCCAGATCGAGGAACTCGATGTCGGCGCCGAGCGCGGCGGCGGCCGCGGCGGCCTCGTCGCGCCGGATGGCCTTGATCTCATCCAGCGGCTTGCCCTGCAGCCACTGGCTGGCCGACTCCCCGCGCTCGCCGTAGGAGAGGCACACCACGGTGGCGCGCTCGCCGCGCATCGTCGCCGCCGCGATGGCCCCGGCGGCCCGCCACACGAAGTCGCCCGCGTGGGCGCTCACGACCAGAAGGGAGGGGGATGTCTGCGCCAAGGGAAGGGATCCTGTCTGCCACCGAATGGGGAATCGCCGGGGCGCGCGTCTCTGCGTCGAGGACTGCGGCCCGTCTCGATCCCTCAGGCAACCACACCTCTGGTGCATTGGTCAAGATTATGGTTACAATTCTGTCAACCCCGAAATCACTCTGTACATAGGTAAATAATCTCCGTACGATGGCGGGCGACACACTCACGACGACGATGTTGAAGGGAACGACATGGCTTCCAACCTCCAGGAACTGCTCGACGAGACGGGGAGCACGGTCGACCACCTGCGCAACTCGCAGCTGGGCACCTACATCTACCCGGTCGTGCCGGCCGAGTTCAGCAACTGGCGGCGCGAGCAGGCCGCATGGCGCAACTCCGCGGTGCTCTTCGACCAGACCCACCACATGGTCAACCTGTTCCTGTCCGGCCCCGACGCGCTGCGGCTGCTGTCCGAGACGGGCATCAACAGCTTCGCCAACTTCCCGCTGAACACCGCCAAGCAGTTCGTGCCGACCGCCTCCAACGGCGGCGTCATCGGTGACGGCATCCTGTTCCACGAAGCCGAGAACGAGTACGTCTACGTCGGACGCGCCCCGGGAGCGAACTGGCTGCAGTTCCACGCCGAGACCGGCGGGTACAACGTCGAGGTCCGCTACGACGACCGTTCCCCGTCGCGCCCGTACGGCCAGGCCGTGCACCGCGAGTACTACCGCTTCCAGATCCAGGGCCCGAACGCCTGGCAGGTCATCGAGAAGCTCGCCGGCGGCCCCGTCGAGAAGGTCCGCTTCTTCCACATGGGCGAGCTGACCATCGCGGGCTCCAAGGTGCGGACGCTCCGCCACGGCATGGCCGGCGCACCCGGACTCGAGCTGTGGGGCCCGTACGCGGAGCACGGCAAGATCCGCGACGCGATCCTCGAGGCCGGCCGCGAGTTCGGCATCGAGCCCTGCGGGTCGCGCGCCTACTCGTCGAACACGCTCGAGTCGGGCTGGATCCCGTCGCCGCTGCCGGCGATCTACTCGAGCGAGGCCGAGCGCTCCTACCGCGAGTGGCTGCCCGCGAACAGCTACGAGGCGATCAACGCCCTCGCCGGCTCGTTCGTGTCGGAGAACATCGAGGACTACTACCTCAACCCGTGGGAGCTCGGCTACGGCTCGTTCGTCAAGTTCGACCACGACTTCATCGGTCGCGACGCGCTCGAGAAGATCGACCCGGCCGCCCAGCGCAAGAAGGTCACGCTGGCCTGGAACGACGAGGACCTCGCCAAGCTGCTCACCACGCCGATCGATCGCGACGGTGTCGGCTACCAGTTCTTCGACCTGCCGAACGCGAACTACGGCTCGTCGAACTACGACGCCGTGATCGACGGCGACGGCAACACCGTCGGCCTGTCGCTGTTCACCGGAGTCACGGCGAACGAGAAGCGCGGACTGTCGCTCGCGACGGTCGACGCCGACCTGCCCGTGGGTGAAGAGGTGCGCGTGGTCTGGGGCGAGCCCAACGGCGGCTCGAAGAAGACGACCGTGCAGCCGCACAACCAGCTCGCGGTCCGCGCCGTGGTCAGCCCGGTGCCCTACGCGGTCACCGCGCGCAACGAGTACCAGGGCGGCTGGCGCACCGCCGGCGCCTCGGCCTAGTTCCGAAAGGGCCCCGGGAGGCGACTCCCGGGGCCCTTTCGCGTGCGCTGCGCGGGCTCAGGCGAGCTCGCGGAGGGCCTCGATGACGCTCAGCAGGTGGACGCGCACGGCCTCGCGCGCGGCCTCCGGGTCGCGCGCCGTGATGGCGTCGATGATCGCGATGTGCTCCAGCACCGACACCTTCGCGCGCGACACGCGCGACCACAGCTTGAACTGGTGGCGGACGCTCTGGGCGTGGAGGCGGGCGAGCACATCCGACGCGGTCGCATGGCGGCTGATCTCGCGGATCCGCTGGTCCAGCAGCCGGTTGAGCCGCGCATACTCGGCGAGGTCGCCCTCGGCGACCGAGTCGAGCAGCCGCACCCGCAGTCGGGTGAACTCGGCGATCTCGGTATCGGTGATCGACTCGGCGGTCTTGGCCGCGCACAGCTCCTCGATACCGCTGCGCACCTCGAGGATCTCGATCGCCTCATCCAGTGAGATGGCGCGCACGCGCGACCCCTTGTTCGGCAGGCGCTCGACGAGGCCCTCGTTGGCGAGCTCCAGCAGCGCCGTGCGCACCGTTGCGCGGCTCGCGGCGAACGTGTCGCTCAGGTCGGCCTCGATGAGCCGCTGATTCGGGGCGTAGTCGCCCTGGATGATCGCATCGCGGATGCCATCGACCACGCGCGTCCCCGCGCTCTCCGGTGCCCCTGGTTCGTCGACTTCGACGCTGATCGACATGAGACTCCTTCTGTGAGCGGCCGGTGTGACCCGCCACAAGTTCAAGCCACTATTGTTCACAATATAGGTGCGGGATGCATAGCCTGCAGCGCAATCTCGGCGCATTTCGGTGCTGAGCCGCCGGGATCCAGTGGGTCGACGCCGCGGATTCTCCCGATCGAGGACAACGACGACGGGCCCGGGCGATCGCCCGGGCCCGTCGTCATGTCGCTACGCGTCAGGCGTCGGCCCAGACGTCCGCGGCGATCGCGACGGTGGTCTCGATCTTGGCCCACTGCTCGTCCTCGGACAGCACGTTGCCCTCCTCGGTCGAGGCGAAGCCGCACTGCGGGCTCAGCGCCAGCTGCGCGAGCGGCGCGACGGCGGATGCCTCGTCGATGCGACGCTTGATCGCGTCGGCGTCCTCGAGCTCACCGGACTTGGTCGTGATGAGGCCGAGCTCGACGACCTTGTCGCCCTGCGGCAGGAATCGCAGGGGCTCGAAGCCGCCGGCGCGCTCGTTGTCGTACTCGAGGAAGTAGCCGTCGAACGTGGTCTCACCCAGCAGCTGCTCGGCGACCGGCTCGTACCCGCCGGAGGAGATCCACGTCGAGCGGAAGTTGCCGCGGCAGACGTGGGTCGTGACGACCATGTCGGCGGGCTTGTCGCGCAGCGACGCGTTGATCAGTGCCGCGTACCGCTCGGCGAGGTGATCGGTGCGGATGCCGCGTTCGGCCGCCTTCTTCAGCTCGTCCTCCGAGCAGAGGTACGCCCATGCGGTGTCGTCGAACTGCAGGTAGCGGCATCCCGCGTCGTAGAACGCCTGGACGGCGGAGCGGTAGGTCGCCGCGAGGTCTTCGAGGATGTCGTCGTGGTCGCCGTAGGACGATCCCGCGAGGGCGTCGCGCTCGAGGCGGAAGTCCAGGACCGTCGGGGCCGGGATGCTGATCTTCGGCGTCACGCCGGCTGCTTCGGCGACGGGCTTGAGGAAGCGGAAGTGCTCGAGCATCGGGTGATCGGCGGGGAAGCCGACCGGTCCGTCGATGTGCAGGCCGAGCGGGCGGGTCTGCACGCCCTGGAACTGGATGCCGTGATCGAGCTCGACCACGTTCACGCCGTCCAGCATCCCGAAGAAGTCGAAGTGCCACCACGAACGGCGGAACTCGCCGTCGGTGGCGACCTTGAGGCCGGCCTGCGCCTGGCGGGCGACCAGCGAGGTGATCGCCTCGTCCTCGACGGCGCGCAGCTCGGCGGCGTCGATCTCGCCCGCGGCGAGACGCACGCGGGCCGCCTTGACGGCGTCGGGGCGGAGGAAGCTGCCGACGATATCGGCGCGGAACGGCGGGTTCACAGACATGCCGACAACCCTACTTGAGCGTGGATCGGGCCCCTGGCGGCATTACGCTCCGCGACTGACGGAGATCGATTCGAGGTACTCCATCGACTTGAGCGACGAGTTCACGAGCGGCCGGAACCGCCCGCCCGGCGTGGCCGACGGGTGACCGGTCGGGAGATAGGCGGCCCGCAGCGCGACGGAGATCTCCCGCGCGGCGTGCGAGAGCAGTTCGATGTGTCCGAGCACGGGTACGTCGTCGTTGGGGACGACGAGTCCGATCGCGGCGATCACGTCGTTGTGTGCGCCGTACACCGGCACGGCGATGCCGCGGGACTCCTCGTGGATGTGCCCGTCGGTGACCGCCCAGCCGTCCGCGCGCACCCTCCGCAGCATCGCCCGCAGCTCCCGCTCCGTCGTGATCGTGTGCGGAGTGAATCGATGCATCGGCTTGGACAGCACCTCCTCGAGCACGGCCGGACCGGCGTGCGCGAGCATCACCAGCCCGCTGGAGGACGCGTGCACCGGAATGCGGCCGCCGATCAGGGTGGCGTTGACGACCGCGTCGCGCACCGACAGGCGGTCGAGGAAGAGCACCTCGGTGCCGCTCAGCACGGCCAGCTGGATGTGCTGGCGCACGCGGGCGTGCACGGCCTGCAGGTACGGGCGGGCGAGCTCGCGCAGGCCCAGGGCGCCGGGGGTGCGGCAGGCGAGCTCCCACAGTCGGATCCCGAGGCGATAGGTGCGATCGGGGAGGCGTTCGAGGAGGCCCTCGTGCTCGAGCTCGGCGACGATCCGGTGCGCCGTGGAGGGGGCGAGGCCGGCGCGGTCGGAGATCTCGGTCAGCGTGAGGAACGGCACGGCCGCCTCGAACGTGCCGAGTACTCTCAGGTGTTTACTGAGGACGGATTCGCCCCCGGATGCTCGCGCCACGATGCGCCTTCCGCTTTCGGACGGCACCCTCGCCGCCGTGTCCAGCCTGCTCTGACTGGATATCCTATGCTCCATAGTTCCATTGAACGGAAGTGATCGGCAGTGGACGCCGGTGGCGATCGTAGCCTGTGGATCTCTCACATTCGGACGACGGAGTCCGTGCAAGAGCACGATTTCCGTCTCCGTGACCCCTCAAGATCACGAAGCGGAATCCTTTGCGTAAACTCGTTCCAAAATCGTTGACAATCTCGTTGTCGATCTCTAGCGTCAACGAGGTGCGATCCGTCACGGTCCGCATACCCGAGAGCAATGACGCACCCAGGAGAGGTTGCCCATGGCCGCGCGCCTGAGCCTGAGAGACGTGAACCTCCGTTTCGGCGGCATCAAAGTCCTCGAAGACGTGAGCTTCGAGGTCGAGCCGGGATCCATCCACGGCCTGGTCGGCCCCAACGGCGCCGGCAAGACGTCGCTGTTCAACTGCATCAGCGGCCACTACAAGCCCAGCTCGGGATCGATCACGATCGACGGCGAGGAAGTGCTCGGGCTCGCTCCCTCCAAGCTCGCCCGTCACGGGCTCGCTCGCACGTTCCAGCATCCGGCGCTGCAGTTGAAGGCCACCGTGCTGGAGAACGTGCTGCTCGGCGGGCACACCGAACTGCCCGGCGGACCCCTCTCATGGTCGCTGCGCCTCCCCTTCACAGGGCGTGCCGAGCGCCGGCTGCGCGCCGAAGCGCTCGAGCTGCTCGAGCGCACCAACCTCGGCTGGGCGGCCGACCTGCCCGCCGACGAACTGAGCCACGGTCTGCACAAGGGCATCGAGCTGTGCCGCGCACTGCTGTCCAAGCCGTCGCTGCTGCTGCTGGACGAGCCGGCCGCCGGTCTCTCGCACGGCGAGGTCGAGCAGTTCATCGCCACGGTCAAGCGCCTGCGCGCCGAAGACGACATCACCGTCATCATCGTGGAGCACCACATGGGCCTGATCTCCGCACTCACCGACCAGGTCGTCGTGCTCGATCACGGGCGCAAGCTCATGGAAGGCACCGCCGCACAAGCGCAGTCCGACCCACGAGTGATCGAGGCCTATCTCGGAAAGGACGCGGTCGATGACGCTGCTTGAACTCGTCGACGTCACGGCGGCGTACGGTCCGGTGCAGGTGCTGGAGAGCGTTTCGCTCGAGGTCCCCGAAGGGGGCGCGGTCGGGATCCTCGGCGCCAACGGCGCGGGCAAGACCACCACCCTGCGAGCGATCAGCGGCACGGTGCGCACCGGCGGGAAGATCTCGTTCGACGGTCGCGACATCCGCGGCCTCGGTCCGGACAAGGTCGCCGCCCTCGGCATCGCGCACGTCCCGGAAGGGCGCGGCACGCTGGGCCAGCTCACCGTGCGCGAGAACCTCCGCGTCGGCGCCTATCTCCGCAAGGACCGCAAGGCGATCGCGGCGGACATCGATTACTGCCTCGACCTCTTCCCGAACCTGCAGGCCCGGATCGGCTCCAGCGCGGCTGCGCTCTCCGGCGGAGAGCAGCAGATGCTCGCCGTCGGCCGCGCGTTCATGGCCAAGCCGCGGCTGCTCCTGCTGGACGAGGCGTCGCTCGGGCTCGCGCCCAGCACCGCCAAGCTGGTCTACGAAGCGATTGGCCGGCTCCGCAAGGAGTCCGGCATCGCGATGCTGATCGTCGAACAGAACGCCAACCTCGCTTTTTCCCTCGTCGACACCGCGACCGTCCTGGAGACGGGTCGCAATGCGCTGACCGGCACCTCTGCCGAGCTCAAGGGCATGGACGAGATCCGACGCGCCTACCTGGGGGGTTGACCGATGGGCACCTTCATCCAGCTCGTCATCGATGGACTTTCGACCGGATCGATCTACGGCGCGCTCGCGCTCGCGATCGTCCTCGTGAACCAGGCGACGGGCCTCATCAACTTCGCACAGGGCGGAATGGCGGTCCTCTCCGCCTACATCGCGTACGTGTTCACCCAGCTGGGTCTGCCCGTGCTCGTCGCGATCCTGATCTCGGTCGTGATCTCCTTCTTCATCGGAGCCATCGTCGAGCGGTTCCTGGTCCGAAAGTTCGAGCGGGGCGACCCCGACACGGCCGTCGTCGTGACCATCGGCATCCTGACCCTGGTCACCGGCATCTGCGCGTGGATCTGGGGCTACAACAACCGCCAGTTCCCGTCCCTGTTCCCGCTCACCAGCGTGAACGTGTTCGGCGCCGTGATCAGCGTCCGCTCGCTCGGTACGATCCTCGCGATCGTGCTGATCATGATCGTGCTGCAGCTCCTCTTCATGAAGACGAAGTTCGGGCTCGCGCTGCGCGCCGTCGCCATCAACCCGCAGTCCGCGGCGTTCTCGGGTCTGCCCGTGGGTCGTCTGCTGATGGCGGGCTGGGGTCTGGCCGCCTCGCTCGGCGCGATCGCCGGATCGCTGGTCGCCCCGCAGCTCACGCTGACACCCGGGATGCTGGACACGGCGCTCGTCTACGCCCTCGCCGCGGTGATCCTCGGCGGGCTCACCAGCCCGATCGGTGCGATCGTGGCCGCCTGGTCGATCGGCGTGCTGGAGAACCTCGCCGCCGTCTACGTGCCCTTCATCGGGCATGACCTCAAGATCGCCGTGCCGTTCATCCTGATCTTCGTGATCCTGATCGTTCGTCCTCAGGGCCTGTTCGGCCGGAAAGTCGTGGTGCGGGTCTGATGGGCGGCGTGAACGACATGACGTACGGGATGCCGCGAGCCGGGGCATCCGGCTTCTTCCAGAAGTCCTGGGTGCGCTGGGGCCTGATCGTGCTGCTGGGCGTGGTGCTCATCGTGGCGCCGCTGGTCCTGCCGCAGTTCGCGAACCAGACGCTCATCCGCATCGGCGTGTACGCCGTCGCGGTGCTGGGCCTGAACATCGTGATGGGCTACGGCGGGCAGGTGAACCTGGGACAGATCTTCTTCCTCGGTCTCGGTGCCTATGTCACCGCCTACGGCGTCGCTAACGAGTGGAACATCGTCCTGGTGCTGGCCGCCGCGATCGTGATCCCCGGTGTGGTCGGACTGCTGGTGTCCTTGGCCGCCGCACGACTGGGCGGTCTCGCGATCGCCATGGTCACCATCGCCCTCCCGATCGTCGGCGTCCCGCTCGCGAAGCGCTTCTCCGATGTGACGGGCGGCTCGCAGGGGATCTCGGCGCGCTTCTCCGACGCCCCCGAGTGGACCGGTCTCTACAACGACCAGTGGCAGTTCTACATCGTCGCCCTCATCGCGGTGGTCGCCTTCGTGCTGGGACGCAACTTCGTCCGGGGCAAGTTCGGGCGGGCGCTCGCGATCGTGAAGGAGAACGAGTCGGTCGCCTCGTCGATGGGCATCTCGCCCTACCGCTACAAGGTGCTGGCCTTCACCGTTGCCTCGCTGTTCGGCGGTGCGAGCGGGTTCCTCTATATGGTGGCCGTCCAGTACACGTCGCCGGAGACGCTCAGCTTCCACCACTCGATCAGCCTGCTGGCCGCCATGGTCATCGGCGGCGCCGGCAGCATCGTCGGATCCCTGATCGGCGGCGCGTACTACGTCTTCGTCCCGCAGGCCACGAATGCGATCGACCCGAACCTGACGGCGATCATCCAGGGCGTCATCCTGCTCGTCGTGCTGTTCGTCCTCCCCGGCGGGCTCGTGAGCCTCCCGCGCAGGATCAAGCGCATGATGCGGCGCTCCGGCCCTTCGGCCGGTCCTACTGCGCCCGCTCCACAGACCACTCCTTCGTCGGGCCCTGAGCTGGGTGCCGCCGAGGAGGGACCGCAACAGACAGAGAGGCAAGGCCAAGCATGAACATGCGCAAGAGAGCAAGGGGCATCGTCGGCGTCGTCGCCATGGCGTCCATCGTCGCTGTCGCCCTGGCAGGGTGCTCCCGCGGGGGCACCGAAGACGGCGGTGGCACCGACGGCAGTGCTGCCCCGGCCAGCCCCGGCATCACCGACACCAGCATCACCTTCGGCATCACCAGCCCGCTGACCGGCGCCACCGCCGGCCCCGGCAACTGCACTGTCGACGGCGCCCTGGCGTACTTCGGCGTGAAGAACGCCGAGGGCGGCATCGAGTTCGGCGACGGCAAGACCCGTACGGTCGAGATCAAGGCGTACGACGACGGCTACGACCCGCAGAAGGCGCTCGCCAACTTCCAGCAGATGGTCTCGGACGGCGTCTTCGCCGCCGGACTCGGCCTGGGCACGCCCACCAACCGCGCCTGGCGTGAGGCGGCCATCGACGAGGGCGTGCCGCAGGTGCTCGTCCAGACCGGTGACCCGCTGTTCAGTGACCGCGAGGAGAGCCCCGAGCAGATCGGTCTCGTGCCGATCTACCAGCAGGAGGGTGCCGCGTTCGGCGAGCTGCTGGCCAGCTCGGACGAGCCGCACAAGGTCGCGATCCTGTCGCAGAACGACGACTACGGCAAGGGCTACGTCGAGGGTCTCAAGGACGCCATCGCGGATGCCGACAACATCGAGATCGTGGGCGAGCTCACGTACGAGGCGACCGACACCTCCGTCGACGCACAGCTCACCGAGCTGGCGGCGACCGGTGCGGACGTCTTCTTCAACGCGATGTCGATCACCCCGCTGGTGATCTCGTCGCTGCAGAAGGCGCAGCAGATCGGCTGGCTGCCCAGCTGGTTCCTGCCGTCCAACACGTCGAGCCCGGTCGCGATCCTCGAGCCGGGTGGGGCGTCGGCATTCCCCGGCATCTACTCGGTCGCGTTCTCGCAGTCCGCGGCGAGCCCCGCGTTCCAGGAGAGCGAAGAGGGCAAGGCGTTCCTCGCGGCGATCGACGAGTACACCAACCAGGACGGCGTCCCGGCGTTCCCGCACTGCGTGTGGAGCTGGATCGGCGCCGCGACGCTCGAGCAGGCCTTCATGAAGATGGAAGAGCCGACCCGCGAGAGCTTCATGGCAGCACTCATGAGCATCGAGGACTTCCAGGCCCCGTTCATGCTCGAGGGCTCCGACATCAACACGACCGTCGACGGCAAGCCCGCCGTCTCGAGCGTGCAGGTGCAGAAGTACAACGGCAAGGGCTACGCCACTGCCGAGACCTTCGGTTGATCGGCGCGAGCTGATCCGACAGACCGGGGCGGTCCGCACGTGCGGGCCGCCCCGGCCTGTGTGCTCGGGGTCGGAGAGACGGACGGGTTAGCCTCGGCAAGGGAGGGCGAGATGGCGGATGACACGAGCGGCGAGGGACTCCTTTCGCGCGCGATGCGGATGCTGCGCGCCTTCTCCGAGGACGACGAGAGGCTGACCGCGGCCGAGCTGGCCGTGCGCACCGGCCTGCCGCGCTCGACGGCGCACCGCCTCGCCGGCGAGATGATGGCGCTCGGGATGCTGGACCGGCTGCCCGACGGCGCGTACACGATCGGCACCGGGCTGTGGGAGGTGGGCGAGCTCGCCCCCGTTTCGGTGCGACTGCGCGAGCGCGCCCTGCCGCACATGCTGCGCCTGTACGAGGCGAGCGGTGAGAACGTGCACCTCGCCGTCCTGAGCAGCGAGGACCCGGCCGCCGCCGAGGCGCTCTACGTCGCCCGTGTCACCGGCCCGCACTCGATCCCGACCCTCAGCCGCATGGGCGGTCGGCACCCGCTGCACACCACCGGCGTCGGCAAGGCACTCCTGGCGCAGCGCGACGACGAATGGCTGGACGTCTTCTTCCAGCGCACCCTCGAGCGCGAGACCGTCCACTCCATCACCGACGAGCGCCAGCTGCGCGAGGAGATCCGCTTCGCCCGGTCGCGCGGGTTCTCCACCACGCGACAGGAGATGACCCTCGGCAACGTCTCGGTCGCGGCATCCCTCCCGCGCGTCTGGGGCCTGCCGCCCACCGCGGTCGGCGTCGTCACCCACTTGGCCCGCGCCGACGAGCGCCGCCTCGGCGCCCTCGTGTCCGCCGCCGCGCGAGACATCGCGAAAGACCTCGCCGCGCCCTGAGCCGCACCCTGAGGATCCCACTGGGTGAGACGAAACCCCCTGTGCGGAGGGTCCAGCGTGTCACGCTGATCTGAGCATCCGTCAAGGGAGACCCATGAGCACGTCCACGACCGCCGCAGCGCCGGAGTCCCTCCTCGCTTCGCCCGATCAGCTATCGCAGAACGAGATCACCGCGGAGATCCGGCACTACCACGCCGCCGCCGAAGCGCGTGAGGCCGCGGGCGAGCACGTCCGTGCGACCGCCCACGACTTCCCGCCGTACCGCTCCAGCATCCTGCGCCACCCGACCAAGAACCTGCGCCTGGTCGACCCCGAGACGATCGAACTGTGGTCGCCGGCGTTCGGGCAGCGGGATGTCGCCGCCATCGAGGCCGACCTCACGCTCCAGCACACGGGCGAGCCTCAGGGTGAGCGCATCACGGTGCAGGGGCGACTGCTCGACTCCTGGGGCCGCCCGGTCGCGAACCAGCTGATCGAGGTGTGGCAGGCCAATGCCGCCGGCCGCTACATCCACCAGCGCGACCAGCATCCCGCGCCGCTGGACCCGAACTTCACGGGCGCCGGTCGCATGGTCACGAACGACAACGGCGAGTACAAGTTCACGACCATCAAGCCCGGTCCGTACCCGTGGAAGAACCACGTCAATGCGTGGCGCCCCGCGCACATCCACTTCTCCGTCTTCGGTGCGAGCTTCACGCAGCGCATCATCACGCAGATGTACTTCCCCGGCGACCCGCTGTTCGCGCTGGACCCGATCTACAACTCCATCCACCGCCAGAAGGACCGCGACCAGCTCATCGGCGCCTACAACCACGACCTCACCGTGCCCGAGTTCTCCATGGGCTACGAGTGGGACATCGTGGTCGACGGCCCGGATGCGACGTGGTTCGAGCCCGAGGGAGAGCACTGATGCCCGCGCCCCAGAAGACCCACGCCGGCACCCCCGGTCAGACCATCGGCCCGTTCTTCGCGTTCGGTCTGGACTACGACAAGAAGCACGAAGCCGCCTTCCCGCACTCGCCCGGCGCGATCGTGCTCGGCGGCATCGTCTACGACGGCGACGGTGCACCGATCCCCGACGCGATCGTCGAGATCTTCGGCGCCGATTCGGACGGCACCGTGCCGCGCGGCCGCGGCTCGCGTCGCCGTGACGACCACACCTTCACCGGATTCGGCCGTTCCGCGACCACCGACGAGGGCGGCTACGAGTTCTGGACCCGCAACCCGGGCGCGATCGACGGCAAGGCGCCCTTCTTCGCCGTCGTCGTGTTCGCCCGCGGGTTGCCCGACAAGCTCCACACCCGGATCTACCTCCCGGAGAACGCCGAGCTGCTCGCGGCCGACCCGCTGCTGTCCTCGCTCACGCCGGAGGAGCGCGCTACGCTCGTGGCGACGCGCACCCCCGAGGGGTACCTGCGGCACGACATCCGGCTGCAGGGCGAGAAGGAGACCGTGTTCCTTGACTTCTGACGACGGGTCGCCGGCGGCGGCCCCCGGGGCGCTGCAGGTCCGTGAGCCGGTCGATGTCGGGCTGCTCTCGCCCGTGTCGATCGGCGTGACGGACGAGGCATCCGACCGCGCCTTCGTGCGCGAACTCGTCGGCGCTGAACTGGCGCTGATGCAGGCGCTCGTCGAGGTCGGCGTGGCGCCGGCATCGGTCGCCGCAGTCGTCACGGCGGTGCGCGAAGCCCCGCCCGAGATCGACCTCGCCGCGCTCGCGCACGCCTCGGTCGCCGGCGGCAACCCGGTTATCCCGCTGATCCCGCTGCTGAAGGCGCACGTCGCCCGGGTGGATCCGGATGCCGCAGCCTGGGTGCACAAGGGTGCCACCAGTCAAGACATCATGGACTCCGCTCTGATGACCCTCGCGCGGGAGGCCGCGGCATCCGTCGTGGAATCCCTCTGGCAGACCGCGGGCGCCCTCGAAGTCCTCGCCCGCGCCCACCGCGACGACGCCGCCGCCGCCCGCACGCTCACACAGCACGCGGTGCCGACGACGCTCGGGCTGAAGGCCGCGAACTGGCTCACCGCCGTCGTGCACGTGCGCGAGCGGCTCGCGGCCGTCGCGACGCAGCTGCCGGCGCAGCTCGGCGGCGCCGGCGGCACGCTCGCCTCGTTCGTCGAGCTCTTCGGACCGGATGCCGCGGCCGAGCTCCCGGCCCTGTACGCGCACGAGCTCGGGCTGCGCGTGCCGGATGCCCCCTGGCACACCGACCGCGGGCCGGTGACCGAGCTCGGCGACGCGCTGGCCGCTGCCGTCGCAGCGGTCGGGACCTTCGCGTCGGACGTCGCGGTGCTCGCCCGCACCGAGGTGGGCGAAGCGGCGGTCGGTGCCGGTGGTGGATCCAGTGCCATGCCGCAGAAGCAGAACCCGGTCGATGCGGTGCTGATCCGCTCCGCCGCGCTGCGCGCACCGGGCCTCGCCGCCCAGCTGCACCTCGCCGCGGGGCTCGCGGTCGACGAGCGCCCCGACGGCGCATGGCACGCCGAATGGCCCGCCCTGCAGGACCTGCTGCGGGTCGCGCTCGGCGCGACGGCGCGCGCAGCGCACCTCGCCGCCGGCCTGACCTTCGACCCGGCCCGCGCCCGCCGCAACCTCGACCTCACCGACGGACTCATCGTCAGCGAGCGGCTCGGACTCGCACTCGTCCCGCGCATCGGCAAGGCGCGGTTCGACGCGCTCATCGCCGAGGCATCCGGTGGGACCGACCTCGCCGTGCTCGTGCGCGCGCTGCCCGAAGCCGCCGATCTCGATGTCGACGACCTCCTCGACCCGGCGCGCTACGTCGGACTCGCTCCCCGACTCGTGGATGCCGCGCTCCATCGCGCGGTGCAGAAAGGCATTCGTCTGTGACCGTTCCGTCCCTCACGCTCACCTCGCTGGGCGGTGCCGCTGACGCGCCGCTCGTCGTACTCGGCTCCTCCCTCGGCACCTCGTCGATCCTCTGGGAGGACGTCGCACCGGCCCTGGCTGCGGATTACCGCGTGCTCGCATGGGATCTCCCCGGACACGGCGCGTCACCCGCCGCATCCGACTCGTTCTCGGTCGCCGACCTGGCCGATGCCGTCGCCGACACGGTCGGCGAGCCGTTCCTGTATGCCGGAGTCTCGCTCGGCGGTGCCGTCGGGCTCACGCTGGCGCTGCGGCATCCGTCGCTCGTCCGTCGCGCGGCGATCGTCGCCTCCGGCGCACAGCTCGGCGAGCCGTCCGGTTGGCACGAGCGCGCCGCGCAGATCCGGGCGCAGTCGACCTCGAGCGTCATCGTCGGTTCGGCGCAGCGCTGGTTCGCGCCCGATTCGATCGCGCAGCGGCCGGAGCTGTCCGGGCGTCTGCTGCACGCGCTGCAGGACGCTGACGACGAAAGTTACGCGCTGTGCTGCGAGGCGCTCGCCGCGTACGATGTGCGTCCGTCGCTCGGGGAGATCCGGATGCCGGTGCTCGCCGTCTGGGGCCAGTTCGACGCCGTGGCCCCCGAGGCCAAATCCGTCGAGATCGCCTCGGGTGTGGCATCCGGTTCGATCGTGGAGATCGCGGATGCCGCGCATCTTCCCCCCGCCGAGCAGCCGGTCGCCACGGCCGCGGCTCTGCTCGACTTCTTCCAGGAGGCATGATGCGACCCGCAGGCGAAGGACTCTCCGACGAGGAGCGCTACGACCAGGGCATGGCCGTGCGCCGCGCCGTGCTGTCGGACGCCCACGTCGACCGCTCCACGGCGGCCGCGACCGAGCTGACGGCGGAATGGCAGGACTTCATCACCCGCGTCGCGTGGGGCGACGTGTGGTCGCGCCCCGGCCTGGACCGCCGCTCGCGCTCGATCGCGGTGCTGTCCTCACTCATCGCGCACGGGCATCACGAGGAGCTCGCGATGCACCTGAGCGCCGCGCGCCGCAATGGCCTGACGCTGGACGAGATCAAGGAAGTCATCCTGCAGAGCGCCATCTACTCCGGCGTCCCCGCCGCGAACACGGCGTACCGCATCGCCGGCGAGGTCTTCGCCGGCGAGCTGTAGGCGCGGGGCGGCTCGGTTCGACCAGCGCGACCCCGCGGCTACCGGCCGTCGAGAGGCCAGCCGGTGTACGCCTCCGCGAGGTAGCGGCGGCCAGACTCGGACTCCACCACGGAGCGCAGCTCGCCGAGCTGGCGCAGGCGGTCGAAGTCCGAGGCATCCGGGGCCACGTGGAGCATGCTCGTCATCCACCAGGAGAAGTGCTGCGCCTTCCAGATGCGGCGCAGGGCCTTCTCCGGGTACTCCTCGAGCAGCCGCGCGTCGCCCTCGAGCAGCAGCGCGCGGAGAGCCTTGTCGAGCAGGATGACATCGGCGACGGCGAGGTTCATGCCCTTCGCGCCGGTCGGCGGCACGGTGTGCGCAGCGTCTCCGACCAGGGCTACACGTCCCTTCAGCAGCTCGTGGGCGACGAAGCTGCGGAAGCGCAGCACGTCACGCTGGAAGATCGGACCTTCGGCGAGGGTGTGCCCATCCACGCGCGACTGCAGATCATCCCAGATCTGCTGGTCGCTCATCGCGTTCGGGTCCATCTCGGGGTCGCACTGCAGGTACATCCGCTGCACGGTGGCGCTGCGCTGGCTGATCAGCGCGAAGCCGTTCGGGGAGTTGCTGTAGATCAGCTCGTCCGAGCTCGGCGGCGCTTCGCACAGGATGCCGAACCACGCGAACGGATACTCGCGGAAGTAGCCGCCCGTCGAGGATCCGGTGACGGCCTCGCGGGCGACGCTGCGGGAACCGTCCGCGCCCACGACGAAGTCGGCCTCGATCTCGAACCGGTGCCCCGCGGCATCCGTCGCGATCACGCGCGGTCGATCGGTGTCGGCGCCCTCGACGCGCTCGGCCGTGACGCCGAAGCGCAGGTCCTGCCCGGCCTCCAGGCGCACGGCGATGAGGTCCTTCAGCACCTCGTGCTGCGGGTAGAGCCAGACGCCGCGCCCGACGAGCTCGGCGAAGTCGATGCGGTGGCCTTCGCCGGCGAATCGCAGCTCGATGCCGTCGTGGCGGCTGCCGACGCTGCGCACGCGGGGGGATGCCCCGGACTCGTCGAGGATCTCGACGGTGCCCTGCTCGAGGATGCCGGCGCGGATCGTGCGCTCGATCTCTTCGCGCGAGCGCTGGTCGATCACGACGGACTCGATGCCGGCGTCAGCGAGCAGATGGGCCAGCAGCAGTCCGGCAGGGCCGGCGCCGATGATTGCGACGCGGGTGCGGACGGTGTCGGTCATGACGTCTCCTTCGACGGTTCGGGATGCTTCGACCAGTGTGCCGCGCGGGGCGGGGGTCTCGGTCGAAGATTCCCGTTCAATGAGAACCCAGATGGTTCCGCGTTGGCTGAGCTGCCCGCTCAACTGCGAGGAGTGCGGGCGACACGCCGCTGGATGGGTGCACGCCTGCGGCGTGTCGCGGTCTGGGGCCGCAGTTGGGTACGGCTTGCGGGTGCTCGCTCGGCTCCGGGCCGCCGGTCGGTATGGTCGGAGCATGGATGCCCGCACGCCCTTCTGGTACATCGCAGTGCTCTTGATCGTCGGCTTGGCCTTCACGGTCTACACGCCTGTGCTCCAGATGGGCGGCTTCGGGCTCGCCCTCATGGCCATCGGCGCCGCTGCCATCGGCGCCGCGCTGGTGCTGATCGGCATCCGTCTGGCCAAGCGGTAGCGACGCCCGTTTCGGCCGGATCAGCGCCGGTCGGCGGTGAGGGTGGAGCGGATGCCGGCCGCGGCATCGCTCAGCGCGGCGATGGCGCCCTCGGTCGGGGCTGTGCGCGGCAGCACCACCGACAGGGCGGCCACGACGGCGCCGGACCCGTCGCGCACCGGCACGGCGACGCCGGTCGAGACCGACTCGATCGAACCCGGTGCCACGACATATCCCACGCGGCGGATGTGCGCGAGGGTGCGGCGGAGGGTCGCGGCATCCGTGATCGTCTCGGGGGAGATGCGCGCGAGCGGCGCGGTCAGCACCCGCTCCTGCAGCTCGGTGCTGCCGAAGGCCAGCAGCACGAGGCCGGACGACGAGGCGTGCAGCGGCAGCCGCCCGGCGACCCGGGTGATGTTCGCGCCGGAGTCAGGGGAGGAGAGCCGTTCGAGGAACAGTGCTTCGTTCTGCTCCAGCACGGCGAGCTGCGTGTGCTCGCGCACGGTCGCCTGGACCCGCTCCATGTACGGCATCGCCGCCTGACGCAGTCGCAGTGCGTGCGAACCGCGCAGCGCGAGCTCCCACAGGCGCATGCCGAGGCGCACCCGTCGATCCTCGTCGCGCTCGAGCAGGCCGGCCTCGACGAGGGCCTCGACCTGACGGTGGGCGGTGGCGGAGGGCAGGCCCGCGCGGCGGCCGATATCCGTGGCCGACTGGACGGTGCGCTCGGTCGTGAACGTGTCGAGGATCCGCACGATGCGGTCGGTGACCGAGTCCCCGGAGGGCGAGTTCGCCATGGAATCAGCGTGGCACAGTCCGCCGGCTGCACCCTGACATGGACGACGGGCGGATGTTGGGGCATCCGCCTGCCCCCTAGGCTGGCGCCGTGACCGCCCCGATCTCCGTCTCGGCCCCTGCACGTGATGACCGCATCACGATGCGCTTCCTCGCGACACCCGCCGACACCGCCGCCGGCGGTCGCTCGGTCGCGGCCGGCAGTGTGATGGAGTGGATCGACAAGGCCGGGTACGCCTGCGCGGTGGGCTGGTCCGGCGCGTACTGCGTCACGGCCTACGTGGGCAACGTCCGCCATCGGCGCCCGATCGCCCCGGGCGGTCTCATCGAGGTGCAGGCGCGGCTGGTCCACACCGGGCGCAGCAGCATGCACGTCGTGGTGACGGTCTCCTCGGCCGAGGTGAGTGCACGCGCCTACACCCCGGCGACCACCTGCATCCTGATCTTCGTCGCGAAGGATGCCGACGGCCGCCCGACGGCGGTGCCGGCCTGGGAGCCTCGCACCCGCTCCGACCGCAAACTCGCCGTCGGCGCCCTCGAGCGCATTCCGGCCCGCACCGAGATCAAGCGGCTCATGCTCGAGGAGGAGTACACGGACGCCTCCGCCGCACCGCGCAGCGTGCTCCGGTTCCTTGTGCCGCCCGGAGTCGTCAACTGGGGCGGCAAGGCTCACGGTGGCACGGTCATGCGCTGGATCGATGAAGCGGCTTACGCCTGCGCGGTCGGCTGGATGGGAGTTGCGGAGAACGCCGACCACGCGATCGCCGTGTACTCCGGCGGCATCCACTTCTTCGCTCCGGTCCGCATCGGCGACATCGTCGAGGTCGATGCGCGCATGCTGTACACGAGTGCGCACAGCATGCACATCAGCACGCGGGTCTCGACGGCCGACCCGCGGACACCGCACGTGAAGACGCTCACCACGCTGTGCATGAGCGTCTTCGTCGTTCCGGGAGCCGCGGGCGTCGCCCTGCCCGTCCCGCAGTGGGAGCCGGTCTCCCCCGAGGATGCCCGACTCCACGAGCACGCGCGCGAGATCATCCGACTCCGAGAGGACATCGTCCCCATCGCGGCGTCCCTGGCGCTCGAGCCGTAGCCCGCCCGCCCGCCCGCCCGCCTGTCACGAACGACGGGTCGGAAGCAGCGATTTGCGACAGGCGAGTCGGTAAATGGGTCGGTGGGGCTTCCTCAAGCGAGATCGCTGCGCTATTCTCACCGTAGAGCGAACAGACGTTCGCACAGCGAACACAGGAGTTGCGCGTGATCGATAAGACCCTGACGGATGCCGCGGCCGCCGTCGCGGACATCCCCGACGGCGCGACCGTCATGATCGGCGGCTTCGGCCGTGCGGGTCAGCCGGTCGAGCTGATCGACGCCCTCATCGCGCGCGGGGCCCGGGACCTCACCATCATCAACAACAACGCGGGCAACGGCGACACCGGCCTCGCCGCACTGCTGGCCACCGGCGGCGTGCGCAAGATCGTCTGCTCGTTCCCGCGCCAGAGCGACTCGTGGGTCTTCGACGGCCTGTACCGCGACGGCAAGATCGAGCTCGAGCTGGTGCCGCAGGGCAACCTCGCCGAGCGCATCCGCGCCGCGGGCGCGGGCATCGGCGCCTTCTTCAGTCCCACCGGTTTCGGCACCGAACTCGCCGCGGGCAAGGAGACGCGCTCGATCGACGGCCGCGACTACGTGCTCGAATACCCCATCCGTGCCGACTTCGCCCTGATCAGTGCTCTGAAGGCCGATCGCTGGGGCAACCTCGTGTACCGCAAGACCGCGCGCAACTTCGGTCCGATCATGGCCTCCGCCGCGACCACGACGATCGCCCAGGTCGACGAGGTCGTCGAGCTCGGCACGATCGACCCCGAGACGGTCGTCACGCCCGGGATCTTCGTCAACCGCGTCGTCGCGGTGGGGGAGCGCCCCTGGCTCGCGGACGGCGAGTTCGTCGGAGGCGTCACGCTCGAAGGCGCGCCGCTGGATGCGGCATCCGATTCCGCCCAGAAGGAGGCGTGACCATGGTCACCCGCATCTCCCGCGAAGAGCTGGCCGCGCGCATCGCCGGTCACATCCCCGAAGGGTCGATCGTCAACCTCGGGATCGGAGCCCCCACCCTCGTGGCCGACTTCCTCCCCGAAGGGCTCGAGATCATCCTGCACACCGAGAACGGGATGCTGGGGATGGGCCCGAAGCCCGCGCTCGGCGACGTCGACCCCGACCTCATCAACGCCGGCAAGCTGCCCGTCTCGGAGCTGACCGGTGCCGCGTTCTTCCACCACGCCGACTCATTCGCGATGATGCGCGGCGGTCACCTCGACGTGTGCGTGCTCGGCGCGTTCCAGGTCTCGGAGTCGGGCGATCTGGCGAACTGGTCGACCGGCGCACCCGGTGCGATCCCGGCCGTCGGCGGCGCGATGGACCTCGCGATCGGCGCCAAGGACGTCTACGTCATGACCGACCTGCTCACCAAGCAGGGCGAATCCAAGCTCGTGGCGGCCTGCACCTACCCGCTCACCGGTGTCGGCTGCGTGACCCGGGTCTACACCGACCACGCGATCTTCGACGTGACCCCCGACGGCCTTCGCGTGCGGGAGGCGTTCGGCGAGAACACGGTGGAACAGCTTGAAGAATTGACCGGACTTTCATTGACGGATGCCGCGGCATTGGGCGAGGAGAACTGACATGACCAGCAGCTACATCTACGACGCGGTGCGCACTCCGTTCGGGCGCGCCGGTGGTGCCCTCTCGGGAGTACGCCCCGATGACCTCGCCGCCCTCGTCATCAAGGCGACCGTCGAGCGCACCGGCATCGACCCGGCGCGCATCGGCGACGTCGTCTTCGGCGCCGCCAACCAGTCCGGCGAGGACAACCGCAACGTGGCCCGCCTGGCCGCGCTGTTGGCCGGGCTCCCGACGACGGTCACGGGCGTGACGGTCAACCGTCTGTGCGCCTCCTCGATCGAGTCCGTCATCCAGGCCGCCCGCACGATCGAGACCGGCGACGCCGAGATCGTGCTCGCCGGTGGGGTGGAGTCGATGAGCCGCGCTCCGTTCGTCGTGGAGAAGTCGCCGCGCCCGTGGCCGTCGGTGGGCAACCAGACGATGTGGAACACGTCGATCGGTTGGCGCATGACCAACAAAGCGTTGCCGACGCACTGGACGGTCAGCAACGGCGAGGCTGCCGAGCAGGCCGCCCGGGAGTGGAGCATCTCGCGGGAGGCGCAGGACGCCTTCGCGGTGCGCTCGCACCACTTGGCCGCCGAGGCGTGGGCCGCCGGGATCTACGACGGCGAAATCGTGCAGGTTCCCGGAGCGGAGCTCGCCCGCGATGAGGGCATCCGCGCCGACAGCTCGATGGAGAAGCTCGGCGGCCTCAAGGCGCTGTTCGCCGCCGACGGCAGCGTCACGGCCGGCAACTCCTCGCCGATCAACGACGGCGCTTCGGCTGTCCTGCTGGCGGGCGAAGGCGTGCTGCCGGGCGAGCCGCTCGCGCGCATCGCCGGTCGCGGCGTGCACGGCGTCGACCCCGATCAGTTCCCGATCGCGCCGGTCGAGGCCGCGAACAAGGCGCTCGCCCGTGCCGGGAAGACGTGGGCGGATGTCGACTTCGTCGAGCTCAACGAGGCGTTCGCCTCGCAGGCGCTGGCGTGCCTGGCGGGCTGGCCCGACCTCGACCCAGAGAAGCTCAACATCCATGGCGGCGCACTCGCGATCGGCCACCCGCTCGGCGCGTCCGGCGGTCGCCTCATCGGCCACGCGGCGCACGAGCTGAAGCGTCGCGGCGGCGGTGTCGCCGTCGTCACGGCCTGCATCGGCGTCGGCCAGGGTCTTGCGATCGTCCTGGAACGCTGAGACCGCGCGGCCGTCGGGCAGGATGAGTCGGTGAGTACCCCCGAGTCCGGCGAGTTCGTCCAGTCGTTCGCGCGCGGGCTGGCGGTCATCCGCGCGTTCGATGGGCAGCATCCCGAGCTCTCGTTGAGTGAGGTCGCCCGCCGCGCCGAGATCACGCGCGCGGCGGCACGCCGCTTCCTGCTGACGCTCGAGACGCTGGGCTACGTCCGCACGGACGGTCGCACGTTCGCGCTGACCCCTCGCGTGCTCGAGCTCGGGTTCTCGTACCTGTCGTCGCTGTCGCTGCCCGAGATCGCGCAGCCGCACCTCGAGCGGCTCTCCCGCGAGGTCGACGAAAGCGTGTCGGCGGCCGTGCTGGACGGCACCGAGATGATCTACGTCGCGCGCGTCCCGACGCGACGCATCATGAGCGTCCGCATCACGATCGGCACACGCTTCCCGGCGTACGCGACCTCGATGGGGCGCGTGCTGCTGGCGGGGCTGCCGGATGCCGTGGTCGACGAGGTGCTCGCGGCATCCGCCCCCCAGCGCCTGACCGACCGGACTCTCATGGGAGAGGATCTGCGCGCCGAGCTGGTCCACGTGCGCGAACAGGGCTGGTCGATCATCGACGGAGAGCTCGAGCAGGGTGTCCGCTCCGCCGCGGTGCCGTTGCGCGGCCGTGACGGCCGAGTGGTGGCGGCCGTGAACGTGTCCACGAGCGCGACCCGGGACTCGCTGGAGCGCGTCACGGACGTGTACCTGCCTGCGCTGCTGGCGACGGCGGCCAACATCGACGCGGAGCTTCGCCTGGCCTGACGAGCGTTTCGGCTTCCGCGCTCAGTCGACGACCGGGCAAGGGTGGGGCTGCGCGTCACCCGCGCGCAGCCCCGCACCTCACTCCTGTGTCGTCGGATCCTCGAGGGCGGACGCCTCGGCCGATACGGCTTCGAGGTCCCAGTCGGGGCGCGGCACAGAATCGATGAGCAGTCGCGTGTACGGATGCTGTGGCGCCTTGAGCATCTGCACCGTGTTGCCGCGCTCCACGATCTCGCCGGACTTCATCACGACGGTCTCATCGCACAGGCGCCGCACGACCGCGAGGTCGTGGCTGATGAACAGCACCGTCAGGCCCCGCTCCCGGCGGATCGTCTCCACGACGCTCAGCACCTGCGCCTGCACCGACACGTCCAGGGCGCTGGTGGCCTCATCCATCACGAGCACATCCGGCTCGATGGCGAGGCTGCGGGCGATCGCGACGCGCTGTCGCTGCCCGCCGGACAGCGTGCGCGGGCGCGCCTGCGCGTGCACATCGCTGAGCCCGACCTGCTCCAGCAGCTCGATGACGCGCGCGCGGGCATCGGTCGTGGAGAGCGGCTTGTGCAGCCGCAGAGCGTCTTCGATCGCGCGTCCCGCGGTCATGCGCGGGTCCAGGGAGAGGTACGGGTCCTGGAACACCATCTGCACCGACCGGGCGCGGGCGAGCCGTTCGGCCCGGCTGTTGCCGACCGTCCGGCGCTCCTTGCCGTCGATGCGGATGTCGCCCGTATCGGCATGCTCGAGGCCGACGATCATGCGGGCGAGCGTCGACTTGCCCGAACCGGACTCGCCGACCACGCCGAGCGCGCCGCCGCGCGGGATCTCGATCGTCGCGTCGATGACGGCGCGCACCGGCTCCTTGCCGCGGCGGACGTAGGTCTTGGACACGCCGCTCGCCGAGAGCATCGGCTCCGCGACAGGCACCTCGGGTCCCGCCGGCGTCGAGGGAGGGGAGACGGATGCCGCGGCATCCGCGTCCTGGCCCACCACGACGATCGTCGGGGTCGCTGCGACGAGCCGCTTCGTGTAGGCGGCCTGCGGGTTGCGGAAGACCTTGCGGGCGTCGCCCTGCTCTTCCACCCGCCCCTTGCTCATCACGTACACGCGGTCGCAGATGGAGGCGGCGAGATTCAGGTCGTGCGTGATGAAGAGCATGCCCATGCCGCGGCTGGCGCGCTGCTCGGCGAGGACGCCGATGATCTCGGCCTGCGTCGTGACATCCAGCGCGGTCGTCGGCTCATCGCAGATGAGCAGGCGCGGAGAACTGGTCAGGGCTCCCGCGATCATGACGCGCTGCAGCATGCCGCCGGAGAGCTCGTGCGGGTACTGGCGCAGGTGCTCGGCCGGACGCGGCATCCGCACCGCCGCCAGCAGCGACAGCGCCACCGCATTGGCGTCGGCCGCGGAGCGGTTCTCGCACAGGCGCATCGTCTCGGTCAGGTGGTCGCCGACCGTGCGCATCGGGTTGATGCCGGCGCGCGGGTCCTGGAAGATCATCGACGCCTGCGTGCGCCGCAGCTGGAGCAGGTCGTTGCGCTTGGCATCCAGCACCGACTGGCCGAGCAGGGTCACCGAGCCGCCGGTCGTGGACTGGCTCGGCAGCAGGCCCAGCACCGAACGCGCAGTGAGCGACTTGCCGGATCCGGATTCGCCGACGAGGCCGACGGTCTCCCCTTCGGCGACCGTCAGGCTGATGCCGTCGAGCAGCCGAGTGCCATTGGGGAGGTCGAGGGTGAGTTCGGAGATGTCGAGAAGGGTCATGCGGGGAGCTCGCCTCCGATGCGATCCGAGAGTTCTTCGCCGATCACGTTGACCGCGACCACGACCAGCACGACGGCGATCGCCGGGACGAGCGCGGGAAGGAAGTAGCCGCCGATAAGGCCGGCCTGGGCTTCGTTGATCATCGCGCCCCAGTCCGCGGTCGGCGCCTGCACGCCGAGGCCGAGGAAGGAGAGCGCCGCGAGCTCGGCCAGCACGTATCCGAAGTTCAGCGTCGACTGCGCGCCGACGATCGGGGTGACGTTGGGCAGCACGCGGCGGAGTGCGATCCATGCGCCGCTGAATCCCTGCACGCGATACGCCGCCACGTACGGTCGGGCCCGCTCGGAAGCGACGAGCGATCGGGTGAGACGCGCCACGAACGGCGCATACGCGATGCTCATGGCGACCACCGGCGCGACCAGGCCCTTGCCGAACAGGGCGACGGCCATGATGGCGATCAGCAGTGACGGGAAGGCGAACACCACGTCGAAGATCCGGCCGAGCACCGAGTCGATCCAGCCGCCCCGCCAGCCGGCGAGCAGCCCGAGCAGGATGCCGATCACGGTCGAGAAGACCACGACCAGCAGCGGCGCGAGCAGAGCGGTGCGCGCTCCGTAGATCATGCGGCTGAGCGTGTCACGGCCGAGCGAGTCGGTGCCGAGCCAGTGGGCCATGCTCGGACCGGCCTGGATGTTCAGCAGATCGACTTGATCGGGGTTGTACGGTGCGACGAACGGAGCGAAGATCGCGGCCAGGGTCACGATCGCGAGGAAGATCGCGCAGACCATGAACGACGTGCTGGAGATGCGCGCCCGGGGGGAGCGCATCACTTTCATTGTGATGGTGGTGGCTGGGCCCACGCGGCCGGAGGCTCCGCGCGACGCGCCAGCGGCGCGTGGAGGGGTCGTGGGGATCATCGGGCACCAGCTCCTGCTGCGGATCGGGGGTCGACCCAGGGTTCGAGGACGTCGATCACGGCGTTGACCACGACGAAGGCCGTGACCACCAGCAGCACGATCGCCTGCACGACGGGGAAGTCGAGGCGGTCGACGGACTGCACGAGCAGCGAGCCGATCCCGGCGAGGCCGAAGGCCGCTTCGACGATGGAGCTCGCGACCAGGAGCCCCGCGACCAGCACGCCGCTGACGGTGAGGATCGGGCCGATCGAGTTGCGGAACACGTGACGACGGATGACGGTGCCGCGCTTGAGACCGCGGCTGGTGGCCACCTCGACGTGTTCGCGACCGAGCTGCTCGACCATCGACGAGCGGGTGACCTTGCCGACGAGCACCACGAACACGATCGCCAGCGCGATCGAGGGCAGCACCAGGTGGTACACCTGGTCGAAGAACCCCTCACCGGAGCCGAACGACGGGAACCAGCCGAGCTGCACCGCGAAGATCGCGATCAGCACGATGGAGCCGACGAAGGACGGGATGGCGCCGAGCACGGTGAGCCCGATGAGCACGGAGCGATCGAGCACCTTGCCGCGGTTGAGCGAGGCGACGATGCCGGCGGTGAGTCCGACGACCGCGATCATCGTGCCGGCCATGATGACCAGCATCAGGGTGACCGGAAGCCGGTCGCCGATGACCTGGGTGACGTCCTGGCGGTACTGCAGCGAGCGACCGAAGTCGCCGTGCAGCACGCCCGCGAGCCAGTTCAGGTACTGCTGCCACGGCGGCAGATCCAGGCCGTACTGCGCGGTCACCAGCGCGACCGCCTCCGGGCTGGGCTTGCGACCGCGGAGGAGGAACGCGACGGGGTCGCCGGGTACCAGGAACCGCGAGAAGAAGACCAGCAGCGATGCCAGGAAAAGGGTGAGAAGAAGGGCGCCGAGCTTGCCGACCACCCGGCGGAACGTGGTCATCGGATGACCGCCGTTCCGCCGGAGTGGATCAGGCCGAGCCCGTCACCGTCAGCGTGCGCCAATGGTGGCCGCCCACGGGAAATACAGGAAGGCGACCGACGGTGTGACACCGGTGATGCGCTTGCCCATGAACAGCGTGGTGGGCGCCTCGAGCATCGGCAGCCAGGGGAGCTGTGCATTGGCGATCTGCTGGGCCTCCGCGGTCTTGGCGGAACGCTCGGCCGGGTCCTGGATGGTGGCGGCCTCGTTGACGATCGCGTCGAACTCCGGGTCGCTCCAGTTGCCGTAGTTGCTGAAGTCGCCGGTGCGCAGCACGCTGTACATCTCGAGCGGGTCGGGGCTGGACAGGTACCACGACGTGTAGAACAGGTCCACGCCTTCGCGGGCACTGGGGTCGGAGAACAGAGCGGTGTATGCGTTGGGCGTGACCGTCTCGATCTTCACCTTCAGGCCGATCGCCGTGGCCGCCGCGGCCGTGGCCTGGGCGTAGACGTTGAAGTCGCTGCTGATCGGCGCCGTGACATAGGTGAGCTCTGCACCGGTCGCGCCGGCCTCCTCGACGAGCTTCTTGGCCGCCTCGATGTCGTAGTCGTAGTCGGTGATGTCGTCGAATGCGGCGTTGAGGGCGTCATCGCTCGCGCCGACCCAGACCGACTTCGTGGTCATCACGTCAGTGACGTCGCCATAGCCCTTGAGTGCGGCATCCACGATTCCCTCGCGATCCAGCGCCATCAGCAGCGCCTGGCGGACGCGCAGGTCGCCCAGCGGGCCCTCCATGTTGGAGATGACGATGTTCGAGACGGCGGTGTTCAGACCGAAGAGCATGTCGCCCTGGTCGGAGGTGCGCAGCTGCGGCACGGCGTCGGCCGGGATCATCCAGCCGCCGTCGACGTCGCCGGACTTCAGCGCGTTCACGCGGGCGTTGGCGTCGTTCATGAAGAGGAACTTGACCTCACCGGAACGGGCCTTCAGCTCGGGGTCCCAATAGTCGTCGTAGCGTTCGAGCGTGACGCTCTCGCCCGACTTCCACTCTTTGAAGCTGAACGGGCCCGTGCAGTTGACGCCGCCGGTCGAGTTGCCGTAGTCGGCGCCCTTCTCGGCGAGCGTCGCGGCGGACTCGATGACACCGGCGGAGCCGCCCATGCCGAGGTTGAACTGCGAGTCGGGGCCGTTCATGGTCACGGTGACCTGGAGGTCGCCGGTCTGCTCGATCGACACGACGTTCTGGTACACGGAGTACCAGGAAGATCCGACCGCCGGGTCGAGGATGCGACTCATCGAGGCGACGACATCCGCCGCAGTCAGGGGGGTTCCGTCGTGGAACGTGACGCCGTCGCGGATCTCGTAGACCCAGGTCTCCGGGGTCGGGTGCGTGACCGACTCGGCGAGTCCGGGCGACAGGCTGAAGTCGGGGTTCAGCCGCATCAGCGACTCGCAGACGTTGGCGAGAACCTGGTTGTCGGCGTAGTCGAAGGCGTACGCGTAGTCCAGGGAGTACGGCTCGGCGTAGCTCGCCCAGGTGAACGAGTCGATGTCGCCGGAAGGAGCGGCCGTCGACGTCGTCAGCTCCCATTCGGCGGGGGTGGTCTTCTCCGGTTCAGAGGCCGAACAGCCGGTCAGGACCAGGGCGACCCCGAGTCCGGCGGCGACGATCGTCGCGACGCGACGATGGCCGCGCCGAGAGGGCATGGCAGGTGTGTGGGACATGGTGCTCCTCGATTCAGGCGGTGCGGGTTCAGGCGGTGCGGGTGTAGACGGGTGCGCCCTCGATCCAGGTGGAGTCGACCGTGGCGCGGGAGATCTCGTCCTGGGGGAGGGTGAAGGGGTTCGGGCTGAGCACGACCAGGTTCGCGAGGTAGCCCTCGCGGATGTATCCGGTGTCGTGATCGCGGTGGTTCACGTACGCGCTGCCGGAGGTGTACGCGGCCATCGCCGTGGCGAGGTCGAGGCGCTGGTGCTCGCCTCCGAGCGGTCCGGCCTCGATGCCGGGCGCGATCCGCGTGACCGCGATGTGGATCGCGTCCATCGGGTCGGCGCTGGAGACCGGCCAGTCGCTGCCGGCGGCGAGCCGGGCACCGTTGCGGACGAGGTCGCCGAACGGGTACTGGCGAGCCTCCGCACCGTCCTGCATGAACGGCAGGGTGAGCTGGTCGATCTGGTCCTCGTGCGTGGCCCACAGCGCCTGGAGATTCGCCACTGCGTCGAGTTCGGCGAATCGTGCCGTCTCGGACTCTTCGACGATCTGCAGGTGGGCGAGGTGGTGGCGGCCGTCTGTGGCGCCGTTGGCGGCGCGAGCCGCGGCGATCGCGTCGAGTGCCTCACGCACGGCGCGGTCGCCCAGGGCATGGAAGTGGACCTGCATTCCGGCCGCGTCGAGGTCCGTGACGATCTGCTTCAGGAAGTCGGGGTCGATGAAGGAGAGCCCGCTGTTGTCGGTGTCGTGGCCGTGCGTGTCGCGGTAGGGCGTGAGCATCGCGGCGGTCTGGTTCTCGGCGACTCCGTCGACCATGATCTTCGTCGTGCCGAGCGAGTAGTGGTCGGTGTGGCCGAGCGCATCGAGGGCATCGCGTCGTTCCACCATCTGCGCAACCTGTTCGATGCCGCCGTCGCGCGCCCACCACTGCGCCCCCACGACGTGCACGCGGAGCGTGCCGTCGGCGATGGCGCGGCGGTACACGCTGTCGGCGTCCTCGACACCGGACAGGCTGCCGATCATCGCGTCCTGCCAGCCCGTGATACCCAGCGCGATCAGCTCCTCCTGCGCGCGCAGGAGTCCGGCATAGGCGAGATCGGCGCTGATCGTCGGCCGCACGCCGTCGAAGAGGTGCTCGGCGCCCTCGTGGAAGGTGCCGGCGGGGAAGCCGTCGGCTTCGCGCTCGATGCGTCCGTCGGCGGGGTCGGGGGTCGAGGCGTCCAGCCCGGCCAGCGTGATCGCGGCGGTGTTCGCCCACGCGCTGTGGTGATCTCGGCTGGAGAGTACGACGGGACGATCGGGCGCGACGGCGTCCAGGAGCGTGCGCACCGGTGCGCCGCCCGGGAAGTGGTCCATCGACCATCCGCCGCCCAGCACCCAGGCCCGGTCGGGGTTCGCGTCGACGTAGGCCTTGACGAGCGCGACGGCTTCGTCGGCGCTCTCCGCCTCGGTGAGGTTGCACGTCAGCATCTCGACGCCCGCACCGATCGGGTGCACGTGAGCGTCCTGGAACCCGGGGCTCAACAGCGCGCCGTCCAGGTCGATGACCTGCGTCACTTGGCCGACGAGGGCGAGGGCCTCGGCCTCGGGGAGCACGGCGGTGATGCGATCGCCGGTGACGGCCACGGCGTGACCGAGGATCGGCTCGCCGGCTCCGGTGAACACGGCGGCTCCGGTGAACAGAACGTCGACAGCGGACACAGGTTCCTCGCTTCCTCTTTGAACGGGTGGTGAAGGTGACAGTAGCGAGGCATGGGGATTGAGTCAACCGTGTTGACAACAACGTGTACAGAGTCGTTATGCTGACGATGCTGCGCCGGTGATGGCGACTCTCAGAACCGCTGTATGCGTGGCACTATGGAACTCGACCGGCGAGAAAGAGTGCGATGACGACTGCCACAGGTTCTGCGAAGGGTCGCACTCCGCGAGCCTCCGCCGGTCGTGCCCGATTGGACCGCGATTCGATCGTGGCCGCGGGGCTGGAGCTGGCAGCCACCTCTGCCACCTCGACCATTTCCGTGCGCGAGCTGGGCGCCCACCTCGGCGCCGATCCCACCGCGATCTACCGACACTTCCGCAGCAAAGAGCAGCTCATGGAAGCGCTCCTGGACGAGCTCACCCAGCGCAGCGTGGCCTCCGTCACGGCCGATCCGTCGGACTGGCGCGAGCGACTGCGTCAGCTCGCCGCATCCACCCTCGCGTACTACACGGCGCACCCGGCCATCGGCGCCGAGGCGATCGTGCTCACGACGCACGGTCCGGGCGAGCTGGATGCCATCGAGATCATGCTCGAGGCATTCTCCACAGCGGGGCTCAGCGGCGACGACGTGGTGCGTCACTATGCCCTACTGGCGTCGCACGTCCTCTCCAGCGCCGCCGGGATCGCGCGCGCCCGCGGCGAACGCGGCGACGCACCCATGACCGGACCCTGGTTCGACGGGCCGATCCTCGCCGATCCGCGCACGCATCCCCGGATCGCCTCGTTCTCCGCCGAACTGGCCGACCTCCAGGATCGCGACTTGTTCTCCTTAGGTGTCGAGGCCGTCATCCAATCCGCCGAGCGCACGCTGCGACGCCAGGTCGAGTGAGCCGCTGGGGCTCCGCCCCAGGCCCCCGGGGTGCTAACGCACGGTACCTACCGGGGCTCCGCCCCAGACCCCCGAGTGCTAACGCGCTGTACCCACTGGGGCTCCGCCCCGGGCCCCCGGGTCCTAGCGGACACCCCGCATCAGCTTCAGCACCGGCTTGACGGCGAGCAGCAGGGCAGCGCCGATCGCGATGGCGATCAGACCGAGGATCGAGAAGTACGGCACCTCGTTCTCCGGGTCGTAGAAGCCGGCCAGCCAGCCCGCGATCGACGTGCCGAGCGCCACCGACAGGAAGAACAGCGCGACCATCTGCGTATGGAATCGCGCCGGGGCGAGCTTGGTCGTCACCGACAGCCCGACGGGCGAGATCAGCAGCTCCGCGATCGTGAAGACGAACAGGATGCCGACGATCGCGATCAGCGGGGTGGAGTTCGGGCCCCCGTTGGCGAACGGCAGGAACAGCAGGAACGCGACGCCCATGATGATCGAGCCCAGGCCGAACTTCACCGGTGTGGACGGCTGACGAGTGCCCATCCTCGTCCAGATCGCGGCGAAGACGCCCGACAGGATGATGATGAAGATCGGGTTGATCGAGTTCACCCACGGGACCGGCATCTCCCAGCCGAAGAGGGAGCGGTCCAGCTTCTTGTCGGAGTAGATCGTCAGCACCGTGAACTGCTGCTGGTACAGCGACCAGAATCCGACGCTCACGATGAACAGCGGGATGAAGCCGAACACGCGCGAGCGTTCGATGGCGGAGATCGCGCGCGAGCTCAGGATGACGACGAAGTAGGCGATCGTCGCCAGCAGCGTCACCAGGATCACGACACCGGCGAGGTTGTCGGCGCGGATCACGCCGACCAGGACGAGCACCACGAGCACGGCGATTCCGAGGACCGCGACGCCGATCATCAGCCCGTAGCGGTTCTTCGGCAGCGGGTTCGCGACGGCGCGCGCCGCGGCCGGCAGCCGGCGTCGGCCGAACGAGTACTGCAGCAGCCCGATGCCCATGCCCACGGCGGCCAGCGCGAAGCCCCAGTGGAAGCCGAGCGTGCTCTGGACCAATCCGGTCAGGAGGGGGCCGAGGAAGGCGCCGAGGTTGATGCCGAGGTAGAAGATCGAGAACCCGGCGTCGCGGCGCGGGTCATCCGGGGCGTAGAGCGTGCCGACCACGGCGGTGGCGTTGGCCTTGAGCCCGCCGGAACCCACCGCGACCAGAACGAGACCGACGCCGACGCCCCACATCCCGGGCAGCAGCGCCAAGGCGATGTGCCCGCCCATGATGACGATGGCGCTGAAGAACAGCACGCGCTCCGAGCCCAGGAGGCGGTCGGCGACCCAGGCGCCGAGGATCGTGGACAGGTAGACCGTCCCGCCGTAGGCGCCGACGATGCCGGTCGCGACGACCTCGTTGATCCCCAGTCCGCCCTCGGCGGCCGAGTAGTACAGGTAGATGAGCAGGATGCCCTGCATGCCGTAGAAGCTGAATCGCTCCCACATCTCCACGCCGAACACGCTCGCCAGCGCTCGCGGCTGCCCGAAGAACCGACGGTCATCGGGGCTCTCCGCAGGCGAGACGGATGCCGCGGCATCCGTCTCGCTCGCGTTCGCCGCCCGCCGACCGGCCCGCGTCTGCAGGCTCTCCTCGCCTCCAGCAGTGGCTCCGTCCGGTGGCCCGACAGGCACTTCGGCCGGCTGATCGTGCTCGGTCCCGCTCATGGGGACAGGGTACCGGGCGCCATGCGCCGTCGGTATAGCCGGGTCAGTCCGGCAGCGACGGGTGGCGCTCCTGCGGGGCGCCGTGGCGTGGGATGAACAACGCGACCACGAACGCGACGACCGCCGCACCGAGCCCGAGGAAGAACGACAGCGTGAAGGCGGTGTTCGTCGGCACCTGCGTGTCACCGAATGAGACCGAGTAGGTCGCGAGTACCGCGCCGATCACGGCGGCTGCGATGCTCGTGCCCAGGGAGCGGAACAGCGCGTTCAAACCGTTGGATGCCCCGGTCTCGCTCTGCGGCACGGAGCGCATGATCAGCATCGGCATACCGGCGTAGCCGAAGCCGATGCCCACGCCGATGAGGATGTTCGCGACGAAGATGTGCCAGACCTCGGACGAGAACAGCAGGGTGAAGCCGTACGCCGCGATGAGGGCGATCGCGCCGAGCACGAGCAGCACCTTGGGCCCCACGGTCGAGGCGAGCCGCCCAGAGAAGGGGGAGAGCACCATCATCACCAGACCGGCCGGCATGATGATGAGGCTGGCGGCCACCAGCGAGAGTCCGAACCCGACACCGGTCTCGACGGGAAGCTCCAGCAGTTGCGGGTAGGCGACGTTGGAGGCGAACAGCGAGAAGCCCATCGCGACGGAGGCGATGTTGGTCAGCAGGACCGGCCGTCGTGCGGCGACGCGCAGGTCCAGGAGAGGCTCCGCGATGCGCAGCTCGTACCATCCCCACACCAACAGCACGAGCAGGCCGCCGAGCCCGAGGGCGAGTGTCGGCGGCGCGCCCCAGCCCCATTCGTTGCCTCGGGAGATCGCCAGCAGGATGCCGATGAGGCCGATCGCCAAGCCCGCGGCACCGATGAAATCGAAGCGTCCGGCGGTGCGCAGCACGCTCTCCGGAACGATCCACAGCACGAGCGTGAACACGACGACACCGAGGCCGGCAGCCATCCAGAACAGCACGTGCCAATCGCTGTACTCCGTGATCAGCGCGCTGATCGGGAGGCCCAGCGCGCCGCCGACGCCCAGGGTGGCACTGATAAGGGCGATCGCGGAGTCGACGCGGTCCTCGTGCAGGACGTCTCGGAGGATCGAGATGCCCAGCGGGATGACACCGGTGACCGCCCCCTGGAGGGCGCGACCGATGATGACCCCGATGATGCCCTGGGAGAGCGCGGCGATGACGGAGCCGAGGATGAGTGCGGCCAGCAGCACCAGCACGATGCGGCGCTTGCCGTACATGTCGCCCAGACGCCCGGCGATAGGGGTGATGACGGCGGCGGCGAGGAGGGTCGCGGTGACCACCCACGCGGTGTCCTCGCGGCTGGCGCCCAGCAGCTCCGGCAGCTTGGCCTGGATCGGCACGACCAGGGTGAACATGAAGGAGGAGGCCAGGCCCGCCAGCGCCAGCACCGCGATGATCGCGCCCTGCGGGGGCATCCGGGAGAGCCTGCGTCGTGCGTCCTCATCCCGTGATCCCATCCCCTGAGGCTATCGGCGGAACAGAGGGGGTCGGCGCGGCGCGGACGCGAGTACCGTGGGCGGCATGGCCGAGCCGCCCGTCGTCCCCGACATCCAGATCCGCCCGCTCGACGACATCGTGGAGGTGTTCGCGGCATCCGCCGTGCTGTCCGACGTCTGGGGCGGCGACCATGCCGGGATGCCGCCGAACCTGCTGCGGGCGCTGGCCCAAGCGGGAAACTACGCGGTCGGCCTGTACGCGGACGGGCGCATGATCGGGGCGTCCGTCGCGTTCTTCGCGGAGCCGGCGGCTCGCTCGATGCACTCCCACATCACAGGGGTACTGCCCGACCACCAGAGCCACGGCCTCGGGCGTCTCCTCAAGCAGCATCAGCGTGAGTGGGCGCTCGCCCGCGACGTCGGTCACATCACCTGGACCTTCGATCCGCTGATCGCCCGCAACGCGCACTTCAATATCCGAGTGCTCGGTACGCGCGTCACCGAGTACCTCGTGAACCAGTACGGACCGATGGATGACGGGGTGAACCGCGGCGACGAGACCGACCGGGTCATGGTGTCGTGGGCGCTCGCCGCCCCGCCCGTCCCGACGCCGCCCGATGAGCAGGTCGTGGCGACGGTGGCGGTGCCGCACGACATCGAGGCGCTCCGGAGAGAGAGCCCCACGGATGCTGCGGGCTGGCGCCTGCGGGTGCGCGAGGAGTTCCTCGCCCAGCTCGCCGAAGGCCTCGTCGTCGGGGGCTTCGACGACGAGCGCGGCTACCTGTTCGTCCGCCCCTGACCGCGGCAGGAATCCGCCGGAATGCGACCGTCGCGCAGCGCCCGGCAGCGTGTCGTCGACGCCTACGCTGAAGCATGGCCGACTACCGTGCGCACTTCGACTTCGTCATCCGCTTCGCCAACGGCGGAGGGATGACCGGCACCGGGTTCCGGCTCGACCTTCCGTCGGCCGACCTGGACGACGCGCAGATCGGGATGCTGCTCGTGCACCACCTCGGACTCGCCCTGGTCGAGGACGTCACGCTGTCGGCGCTGGAGATCGTCGCGGAACCGCACAAGGGCAGCCGAGGTGTTCCTGCGCCCGCCGAGGCGGGGCGTGCAACCCGCATCGTCGACCTGAGCCACCCGATCCGGGCCGGACTCATCACCTACCCGGGGCTGCCGGCACCCGTCATCACGCCGCACCTCACCCGCACGGACTCGCGGGCGAAGTACGCTCCCGGCACCGAGTTCGCGATGGACATCCTCACGATGATCGGCAACACCGGCACCTACCTGGACAGCCCCTTCCACCGTTACGCCGAGGGTGCCGACCTCGCGGGACTCGAGCTGGCGACGCTCGTCGGCCTGCCCGCGGAGGTGTTCCACCTGCAGGATGCCTCGAGCCGCGGCATCCGTCCGGAATCGCTCGCCGATCGCGAACTGCGCGGGACCGCCGTGCTGCTGCACACCGGGTGGGACCGCTGGTTCGGGCAGCCGGAGTACGCGAAGGGATCGCCGTTCCTGACGGCAGCGGGCGCGCAGTGGCTGGTCGATCAGGGGGTCATGCTCGTCGGGATCGACTCGCTGAACATCGACGACACCGAATCCGGCGGGGAGCGCCCCGCGCACTCGCTGCTGCTGGCGGCGGGCATCCACGTCGTCGAGCACCTCACCCACCTCGATGCGCTGCCCGCGCGCGGTGCACGATTCACCGCGGCTCCGCCGGCCGTCGAGGGATTCGGCACGTTCCCCGTCCGCGCCTTCGCGGAGCTTCCCGCCTGACGGCCCAGCCCCGCAGCTCGCCCAGAAAACACTTTGGCCCGGAAATCCCCAGGTCACACCGAATTCCCGCGCTATGCCGAGGGATCAACTTCGACAAGCCGCGTAATAGATCGCTTGCGGCGGCATCTCCTCTACTGAACGGACGAATCTCGCTGGGGCGAGATCCGTCATCTGCAACTGGTGGGCCTTGGGGGTCGACCGAAAAGCTTGGGGGAGCTTCCTGTGTCGAAGCCATTCGGCGCGCTGTCACGCGCGCTCAACACCGTCATCCCGTCGCGTCGTGCGACCGGGCGGCCGGGTCGCCACAACCGATCGACATACGTTCCGGTCATCCGCGAACGCGCGCATCGGGGGCTGTCCGCCGTCGCGGCGGTCGCGTTGGTCGTCGGGCTCGTCCCGGCGATGCTCGTGGTCGATGCCACCGCGGCGAGTGCCGCCACGGTGACGGTGCCCGTCGGTCAGAACGTCACGGCGCGCATGGAGACCGAGACGGGGTGGAACGGCAACACCGCACCCAACCCTTCGACGGGCGACTGCGTCCGCTACGGCTCGGCGCCGAACGCGACGGCCAGCGGATCGATCGCGAACACCGGCGGCTCAAACGGCACGCAGGGTCAGTCGTGGGCGAACGGCTACACCGCCGCCGTGATCTCCGGCACCACCGCGTACTCGGCCCACGGCGGGGGGTCGAACTGCGACTCGCAGCTGTCGCTGTCGTCCCAGAGTGCCATCGGCTTCGCGCCGACCTCGGTGTCCAGCTTCGACACCGGAGCGGTCTTCAACCTCGGTCGCATGGTTCACAAGAACAACCCCATCAACGCGACCAACGACTGGTTCCGCGGTGTCATGAACGTCGCGTTCATGGGCATGGACCTCGACTTCACATGGCGATTGCACGAGACGCCGAACAATGCGAGCCCCTCCTCGAACCCTGCGAACAACGACGTCCTCGACTTCATCAACCAGGTCGGCAACCAGTACTTCACCGGTCCCGACGGCAACCGCTACACACTCGTGGTGCTGGGCTTCACAGCGCCCCAGTCGGGCACGACGTGCAACGCGACCCTCGACTCCACGTCCGGCGTGGTCAACTCGTTCAGCACGGTCGAGCAGTCCACGACCTTCGGCTGTCTCTACGCTTCGGTGCAGCAGGTGCGCACGCTCACCGTCACCAAGGTCGCGCAGGCGCCGTACACGGCTCCGGCGACGATCCCCGGCTTCGGCTTCACCTCGACCAGCAACACGGCCGGCTCGCCGTGGGGTTCCGGCTTCACGCTCACCCCGACCGCCCTCGGTACGGGCGGTGCCGCCACGATCACACGCGACTTCGTCGTCGGCCAGAGCGTGACGGTCGTCGAGACCGCTCCGACCGGAGCATGGGCCTTCACCAGCCTCACCTGCGTCGACGGCCGCGGGCAGACGATGAACGTGACGAACGGCCGCACGATCACCCTCACCGGTGATCTGTCCACCACCGACCCCGGCGCGGTGGCGATCACCTGCACGTACACGAACACCTACACGCCTCGCGCGACCCTGACCCTGCAGAAGAACGTCGTCGCCACCGGCCAGCCGGCACCCGTGGCGTCCGCCTTCAACTGGAACCTGAGCGCGACCGGCACCGGCGCGGTCGCCGGCCAGTCGATCCAGGGCACCGGTCAGACGGGCCAGACCAACACCGCAGCCAACCCGGCGATCACGAACCAGTCGGTCATCGCCGGCACCTACGCGCTGGCCGAGGCCGGCGACGGCACCCGCACGTTCGGCTATGTACAGGACGGCGCGTGGTCGTGCGTGCTCACCGGCACCACGACGACCGTGCCCGTGACCGGCGGTGAGGTGGCACTCGCCCAGGGCCAGAACGTCACCTGCGCTGTGACCAACAGGTTCCAGACCGGCTCTCTCGCGATCACGAAGACCGTGACGACCACCCCGGCCGGTGGCTACACCCAGGGCACCTCCATGCCGTTCACCGCGGCGTACAGCTGCACCGTCGGCACGGGCACCCCGATCACCGGCTCAGTGACCGTGCGTCCGAACGCCACCAACGGCACGGCCGGCACCGCCGCCGTCATCCCGAACCTGCCCGCGGGCGCCACCTGCACCGTGACAGAGACCAACCCGCCGACCGGCGCTCCCGGACTCGTGGACACGTCGTGGGCATGGGGTGCGCCCGTCGTCGACGCGGCCGTGACGATTCCCGTCGGCGCTCAGGCGACGGTGAACATCACGAACTCGGCCACCCAGCAGACCGGCCAGCTGCAGATCACCAAGACGATCGTGCCGCGCGAGGGCGTCTCGGCCGCCGGCTACTCCGGGGCCGTCGACCGCGCCTTCCCGGTCGACTACTCCTGCACGATCGGCTCCACCGTCGTGCGCAGCGGCTCGGTCTCGGTCACGACCGCGACCTCCGCAACCGTATCCCGAGTGCCCGCCACCGCGGTGTGCGCCATCACGGGCGAGACCCTGACTGCCGCCACCGGCGACTTCGTGGACGCCTCGTATCGCTGGGACGGCTACACCGTTGCACCGACCACCGCCACGATCCCCGCGAACGGTGTCGGCACCCTCGCGGTGACCAACCACTTCGCCCGCGACCTCGTCGACCTGACGCTCGCCAAGGACGTGGTCGGCGCCGGCTACACCGGCGCCACGGCAGACTTCACGGTCGCCTACAGCTGTGGCGATGTGAGCGGCTCGGTGGCGCTCGCCGACGGCGGCGAGAAGACCGTCCGGGTTCCGGCCGGTGTGCGCTGCGCGGTCAGTGAGACGGCTCCGGATGCCGCGCTCCTGGCCCCCGGCTACGTCTGGGGCACCCCGACCTACGTCGGGCTGACCGACGGCGCGGTCACCGTGCCGGGCGGCGGCACCGCGCGTGTCGAGGTCACCAACCCGAACAGCATCGGCTTCGGCCGTGTCTCGGTCGCCAAGGCCATCGCACACTTCGGCGACGAGGTCACGCCGGGCACCGCGTTCGAGCTCACCGTGTCGTGCACCGCTCCGGCCCAGGGCCAGACGGCCGACTACTCCGAGTCGTTCGCCATCACCTGGCCGTCCGACATCACCCGGACGACCCCGTACCTGCCGATCGGCACGGACTGCACCGTGACCGAGACGGCGGCGCCGTCCGGATCCACCGGTCTCCCCGGCCCCTCCTATACGTGGGCGCCGATTCCGTCCGCACAGGACGTCACGGTTCCCGCCACCGGGACTCCCGCGGCAGTGACCGTGACCAACGACATCGAGCGCGTGCTCGCGCCGTTCGCGATCGCCAAGCAGGTCGTCAACAACACGTCGGCTCAGCCGGCCGGCCCCTTCACCGGGACCTACAGCTGCACCTTCGCGGGCAGTGCCGCGGTGACGGGCACGTGGTCGGCTCCGGCCGGCGGCGGAGCAGCCTCTCTCACCCCGGGTGGCGGCTCCATCGACGTCCTCGTCGGCTCGGAGTGTGCGATCACCGAGGACACACCCGCCGACGCCGTGCCCGATGACGCGTCCTACACCTGGACGACGCAGCTGCCTTCAGCAGCGGTGGTGCCGGCATCCGGCGCGTCTTCCACGGTCGTCAACACGCTGAACCGCGCGGTGGGTTCGTTCACCGTGAGCAAGAGCGTCGAGGGCGGGGTGGCCGGAACCGCCTTCACCGACGGACAGTTCACTTTCGACTGGTCCTGCACCCCGCAGTCGGGCGCCGCGCTCAGCGGAACCCTGTCGATGGCGGCCGGCGGATCGGATGCGCCGACCGAGCAGATCCCCGGCGAATCGACATGCACCGTCACCGAGAGCACCACGCCCGCGGCCATCGACCCGTTCACGTGGGACGGCGTCACCCTGACCGTCGACGGCGCAGCCTCCAGTGAGCCGCAGTCGGGAAAGTCGATCACCTTCACCACGCCGGATGACGGCGCAACCGTCAACGTCGCGGTCGTGAACGCGATCAGCACCAAGACGGGCTCCGTCTCGGTGACCAAGACGGTCGTCGACCCCGACGGCGGGTTCAGCGGAGCGGACAACGCCATCTTCCCGATGGTGCTCACGTGCGACGCGCAGCAGCTGCCGACAAAGACGGTCGCCGCGGGAGGCACGGTCACATGGGCGGACGTGCCACTCGGCGCGACCTGTGCCGTGAGCGAGCTCGCGATCTCCGGAGGCCTCAAGGACGCGTCGTTCCAGTGGTCTGCTCCGACCTACGCGCCCGAGTCGGTGACGGTCGGCACTCCCGGCGGCACCTCGACCCTCGCGGTGACCAACACGATCACCCGCGTCTACGGCCAGATCGGCGTCACCAAGACGTTCGACGACGGCGGTTTCACCGGCATCGTGCCCGCCGACCAGGAGTACTCCGGCGCATGGTCGTGCACCTACGGCGACACGACCGTCGGCGGTGACTGGAGCGGGCTCGGCTCGGCAGCGGGCACGCCCGCCGTCCTGACCGGACCCTTCGACCGGGTGCTGCGGGATTCGGACTGCACCGTGACCGAAGACGGCCTGGAGGCGCCGAGCGCCGACATGTCCTTCGCCTGGGCGACGCCCGTGGCGACCGGGATCACCGTCGGTGCGGATGCGGCGACCAACGTCCTGTCCGTGACGAACGCGCTCGAGCGTCACACCGGCACGATCACCGTGCAGAAGACCCTGAGCGGTGAGGTCGACGGGTTCGCCCCCGCCGAGGACTTCGCCGGCTTCCCGGTCGGCGTGGTGTGCTCGCTGGAGGACGCCGAGGGCGTCTTCGAGGGCAGTGTGGATGTCGCGGCCGGCGCCGCGGCGGTGACGCTCATCGACGGCGTGCCGCTCGGCTGGACCTGCGTGCTCAACGAGGGGCCGGTGTCCGGGCAGCTCAAGGATGGTTCGTTCGCCTGGGGCACCCCGACGATCGCGATCGACGGCGAGACCGCGACCGAGATCACCGTCACCGGCGATCACGCGGTCGTCGTCGACAACCCGATCGTGCATGTGCCGGCGGAGTGGAGCATGAGCAAGACGTCGGATCCGGCATCCGGATCCACGGTCCTCCCCGGCCAGCGCGTCACCTACACGCTGACGGCGACGAACACGGGCGCTGCCCCGGTCACCGGCGCGACCGGCGTCGACGACCTGAGTGGAGTCCTCGGGGCTGCTGCCCTGGAAGACCCGCTGGATGCGTCGCTGGCGCTGTCGGGCGAGACGCTCACGTGGTCGATCCCGACCCTGCAGGCGGGCGAGACCGCGACGGTGACGTACAGCGTCACGGTGGGTCCGAAGGCCGATGGGCAGACGCTGCGCAACGTGGTCGCGCCGAACGGTGAGGGTGGCGAGTGCGTGCTCAACGAGGACGGCACCGACCCGTGCGTCACGACGCACTTCGAACCGAAGTGGGATCTGCGCAAGACGAGTGACCCGGCCTCGGGTACGACCGTCGGCCGCGGTGACGTCATCGACTACACACTGACTGTGCGCAACCTCGGTGGGAGCGCCCTGACGGGTGCCATCGCGACCGATGACCTGAGCGGCGTGCTCACCCACGCGGCTCTGGACGGAACCCTCTCCGAGGGGCTCACCGTCTCGGGGGAGACCCTGACCTGGGCCGTTCCGGAGGTCGCCGTCGGCGAGTCGGTGTCGGTCTCGTACCGCGTGCGTGTCGACGGCGACTCCCCGGCCACGACGCTGCGCAACAGCGTCGTGCCCGGCGGAACCCCCGGCTCCGAATGCGACGGCTGCACGACCGAGCACCCTGTGGATCCGGGATACCCGGGCCTGGCGGTGACGGGCGGCGTGCTGTCGGCGGGCATCGTCGTGTCCGCGTCGGCGCTGCTGCTCGGCGGGATCCTGTTCGTCCTGGTCGCCCGCCGGCGCCGCAAGAACCTCGGGTAGTCCGAGACCGCGGTGTCGCCGAGCTCTCCCCAGTGTGTCGGCGGCATCGCACTGAGCGCCATCCCCACTTGGCGCTCGGCCCGGAGGTCCCGCGTCGTCGCGGAGACCTCCGGGCCTCTTCACGTTCGTGCGCGCTCGTCCGCCGTCGCCCGGCGCCGACGCCTAGGGTGCCAGCCCCGTGCTCGCGCCCGTCAGGGTCTCGAGCATCCGCACCGCGGCCGGCCAATACCGGGCGTAGTGCTGCGGGTCGGTGTTGATCTGCGTCCGGTGCGCCACTTCGGTCGGCTCGAGCAGTTGTCGCTCTTCGGCCGGCACCGCCGTCGCCATCCGCTGATAGAACAGCGTCGCAGCGGTGTACGGGTCGAGGCGCTGCTCGCGGGTTCCCCACCATTCCTGCTGTTGGAAGAGCCCGATCGAAGTGGTCTGGGAACCATCCGGATTGGTGACGCCGCTGGTCTCCCAGTCGCCGTAGTCGATGTTGCGGAGTGAGGATTCGCCCATCGCGGTCATGATCGCGATCGCCTGATCGCGAGGGAAGAGCAGGAGATCCTGGCCTGCTTTCACGATGAGGGACGCGTTCGCCAGCTGCTCCTCGTCGTACACCGTCGTCTCGGCCTGTGTGATCGGCGGCGCGACGGCATCCCACCGATCGTCGTCGAAGGCATGAACCGCGGCGCCGATGAGGATCGCGATGCCGGCGATCGGCAGGGTCAGCGCCGCGACGATCGACGCGATCAAGGCGATCCGCATGCGTCGTGCGCGTGCGGCCCGGGATCGGCGTTGCGCAGCCGTGGGGCGGTGGCGGGTCTTCGCAGGATGTGTCCCAGACGACTTGCGCGGGGTGCCGGTGCGGCGCGTGCCGGTGCGGGGTGAGGCGGTCCGCGGCATGTTCGGCATTGTGCCACGCCGGCCTGCGAGTCATCCGGGACGGGTGTCGACCGACCATGCTTCGCGCACGGATTGGGTCGCGTCGCGGCATCTGAAGCGGGTGCAGATGTTGGTGCAGACGATTCGCCGGCCGCTGCGGCGGTCTCCTTGAATGACATCGATGCCTGCGCGTGCATGCCCGACACAGCAATCTCGCTCCCTCGTGTGCCGCCGGACTCATTACCACTGGGGGTGCGCATGCATCCACCCGAATGGAGCCATACTCACGATGAAAAAACACACATCCTCGCGCATCGCCGCGGCGCTCGGCGTGGTCGCGCTCAGCGTCGTCGCCATCGCCGGCGGCACGACGGCAGCAGTCGCCGCGCCGGCCGGCTACGGCAACATCGACTTCTCCGAAACAGGGTCGCTGACGGTGCACAAGTACCTTCACCAGGCAGCGGGTGGCAGCACCGGCGATATCAGTGCCGCTCCTGCCCCCGGAGATTTCACCGATCCGGTCGAGGGCGTCGTCTTCACGGTGTACCCGCTCCTGAAGAACGCCGCACCGCTCGATCTGACGGTTCCCGCCACCTGGGACAGCCTGAACTCGATCGTGCCGGGCGCCGCATGCGCGGCTCCTGCCGGATACACGCGGGGCACCGGCATCCCGATGCCGGCCACCGACGCCGACGGCTTGTCGACGCAGAGCCTCGCGCTGGGCGTCTACCAGGTGTGCGAGACCTTCGCCCCGTCGAACATCGTCGACCGTGCGTTGCCCTTCATCCTGACGGTGCCGATGCCGCATGCGAACGGGTGGGTCTACGACGTCCACGCGTACCCGAAGAACGGTGAAGGCGAGCTCGTCAAGAGCGTTACAGCCCAGGGCTCCGACACCGGGATGGGTGCGACGCTCGACTTCCCCGTGACGATGACGATCCCCACGCAGGCGAACCCGTGGACGATGTTCGCGATCTCGGACCTGTTCGACACGCGGCTCGCTCCGGTGGGAACCGGTGTCGCCTCCGTGAAGGTCGACGGCGTCGCGCTCGACGCCGGCTACTACACCGTGAGTCCGGTCGTCGGCAACAAGGTCACCCTGTCCTTCACCGCAGCCGGTCTCACCTGGCTCAACGCCACCCCGGCGAACTCGCAAGCCGGCAAGGTCATCGAAGTCGTCTTCCAGGCGAAAGTGATCGCGATCGGCAACGGCGCCATCCAGAACGACGCGAAGTTCCAGAACGACCCCTCGTCGGAACTGACCTCGAACACGGTGACGACCAACTGGGGCAGCGTCGAGATCCTGAAGCGGGCATCCGGCACCACCGGCACGACCGGTCGCCTCCAGGGCGCCGTCTTCGAGGTCTACAACGCGGTCGCGCCGTACGCCACCGACTGCACCAAGGCGGTCGCGGATGTGGCCGCCGGCCCGATCACCATCGGCGCCGCGAGCACGTTCACCTCCACGTCGGCCGGTGTCATCGCGATCCCGGGTCTGTTCGTCAGCGACTCCGTGAACCCCGCCGTCAACGCGGCTAAGCGCTGCTACGTGCTCAAAGAGACTGCGGCACCCGCCGGTTACGTCCTTCCTGCTGCGCCCTACACGGGGATCAGCGTGAAGGCCGGACAGACGGTTGTCGCGGATGCGTTCAACGCGGACGTCACCAACACCCAGCAGGAAGTGCCCGAGCTGCCCCTCACCGGTGCGAACGGTCAGCTTCTGCTGCTCTCCGCCGGGGGTGCTGCGGCACTGATCGCCGTCGGCCTCGTGCTGGTGAATCGCCGTCGCGCTCGGGTGAACGACTAGCCCGATCCACACCGTGGGGTGCGCATGCCGCGCCCCCACGGCTTCGGGCCTGGGGAAGAAATGCGAAGTGAAGAGGTCGGTTCCATGCAACACAACAGATCGCCGCGGCACGCGGGCACCAGAATGCCCAGGATGGTGCGGTCCGCCCTCGTTGTCGGCGTGATGGTCCTGGGGATCCTGGCGCCGTCCATACTCGTTCCCCCGACGGCGCAGGCCGCCGACGAGACGCCGCCTGTCCCCGGCAGCGCCTTCGACCCGCTGTATCCCCAGGTCTTCATCGGGCAGAACTTCCCGACGACCACCCTCCTCGGCGGGCAGCAGTCCGCCGGCTCGCTTGCGCTGAGCAGTCTCGGCTCCACAACCGGGATCAGCTACAACGCCATCGGATTCAACGTCAACGACGGCTTCATCTACGGGATCCGCGCCAACCCGAACGCCACGCAGAATGGGACGAATCGGCTGGTCAAGGTCGGAAACGGTGGGGTGGTCACCGACCTGGGCGTCATCACCGGCCTGCCCGCGCCGACACCGAAGCCGAGTGGCGGCAGCCAGGTGAACACGTACACGCAGGGCGCCTTCGGCGGGATCCCGGGACCGAGCGGGAACAGCCACCTCCTCTACATCCGCGACTACAACAACACGGACAACTCCAACCGGATGTGGGTCGTGAACATCGAGACCCTCACGGCGGAGCGGGTCACGTTCGACAGCCGCAGCGCGACCCTGGGGTCCATCGCTGACTTCACCTGGGCGGGCGGGAAGAGCTTCCTCGGCGACCGGGGCAGCCTGATCGGCGCATCCGCGACGAATTTCTACGTGATCAGCGAAGTGGTGGGGGTCGGCTTCGTCGTCGATTCCATTCCCAACTCCATTTCGGCGATGCGGGGGGCGGGGCGCCAGTTCGGCGCGGCGTGGACCCTCGGCAATGGGCTGCTCGGCTTCTCGGACAACCAGACCGGGGATGTCTTCCTGGTGGACATGGAACAGAATGCGTCCGGCATCGTCTTCTCCCTCGCCGCGAAATTCAGCGGCCCCGCCACCCAGAACAACGACGGGACGAGCGCGCCGGGTGGTCCGGTGGATCTCGGCATCGTGAAGACCGGCCCGGCCAACTACGCGGTCGGAGAGGTCATGAACTACTCGATGACGGTCACCAATCACGGACCGAACGACTCGAGCGGCAGCATCCTGACCGACACTCCGCCGGAGGGCCTGGGCGAGGTCGCGTCCACGACCCCCGGCTGCACCGTGGCCGACGGGAAACACCTGACCTGCGTTCTCGGTGCGCTCCCGGTCGGTGCGAGCACCCAAGTGGCCATGACCGCGAAGGTGCTGACGGCGATCACCCACTCGGGGGGCCGGGTACTCAACCGCGCAGACATCCGCGGCAACGAGTACGACCCGAATCCGGCCAACGACTGGTCGATAACGGCCGCAGACCCGTATCCCGGCATCCTCGAATCCACCAAGACATCCGATCCGGTATCCGGCACCCAGGTGACGGTGGGTCAACTCGTCAGCTACGTGCTCACGTTCCACAACTCGGGCCGCTCTCCCGTCGTCGTGGACAAGGTGGACCTCCTCACCGACGTGATCGACGACGCGAGCCTGGCAGGTTCGGTCATCGCGCAGTCGCCGCTGACGGCGACCACGACGGCATCCCAGATCGCTGTGACCGGGACGCTTCCCGCGGGTGCCACCGCCACGGTCACGTATTCGATGCGCGTGAAGTCTCCGCTCCCGCAGACGGCGAGCGGAAAGCTCGGCAACTTCCTCGTGACGCGCGGTGAGACCCCGCCGCCTAGCTGCGATCCGGTCACGGTGCTCTGTACCGAGCACCCGGTGGTGGGCTCGCTCACCTGGAACAAGGTGAACGACTCCGCCCCGGCGGCATTCCTCTCCGGATCGGAGTGGACTCTCACTCCGTACGACCGGGCCCCCACGCCCGCGCTGGTGCCCGCCTCTTCCATCCCGGTCATCGACTGCGTCGCGAGCACCGCTGCGGAGTGCACGGCGTCCGACAAGGATCCCCGCGCGGGTCGATTCGAAGTGCGCAGCCTGCCCGTCGGCACCTATCAGCTCGTCGAGACGCGCGCGCCTGCGGGGTACCGGCAGATCGCCCCCCGCGACATCGCCGTCTTCCAGAACGTCAGCTACGGCGACATCGTGAATACGCAGGTCGAGGTACCGATGCTGCCGCTCACCGGCGGGATGGGGACCACCGCGTTCTGGGCGCTGACCGGTGGCTTCGGAATCGTGGCGCTGACCGCCCTCATCCTGCAGCGCCGACGGATGCGGTCCTGATCGGGTGAGCGACATCCCACCCGAGGTCGAGACCCGGCGGTCCCGCTCGCACCGCGCACGCGGGCGGGGCCGACGCTGGCGTCCCAGCCTGCTCACCATCGCCGTTGCTCTGTTCGCGATCGCCGCGCTGACCGCGGGGCTGTATCCCATGACCGCGTCCTGGCTGACTTCGTACAACCAGTCTCAGATCATCCGCGACTACGAGAGCTCGGTAGACGCGGTGTCTCCGAGCGCCGCGGAGCAACTTGCGGCCGCCCACGCCTACAACGACGCTTTGAGCGCCGGTGTGGCGCTCGAATCGAACGCGAACGTTCCGGTCGGCGAGGGCTCATCGACGGATGAATCCCTGCAGTACGCGCGCATGCTGACGGCCTCCGACGACGGCCTGATGGGGCGGGTCCGGATCCCGGCCATCGACGTCGACCTGCCGATCTACCACGGCACCAGCGACGACGTGCTCCTGCGCGGCGTCGGGCATCTGGAAGGTTCGCACCTGCCGGTCGGCGGCGACGGGACTCACGCGGTGCTCACGGCGCACCGGGGGCTGGCCAACGCGACGATGTTCAGCGATCTCGACGGCGTCGAGGTAGGCGATCGGTTCACGATGGACGTCTTGGGCGAGGTGCTCACGTATGAAGTGCGCACCAAGGAGGTGATCGACCCGGCGGACACCGGGACCCTGCGGGCGGAACCGGGCCGCGACCTGGTCACTCTGGTCACGTGCACGCCGCTCGGCATCAACTCGCACCGCATCGTGGTGACGGGTGAGCGGGTGCTTCCCACCCCTGCCGCCGACGTCACCGGCGCGGGCAGCGAATCGGACGTTCCCGGCTTCCCCTGGTGGGCCGTCTTCGCCGGCAGCGGCTTGCTGATGGTGGGCGCGTATGTCGCCTGGCAGGGACGCATCGACGCGAAGCTCGCGTCTCAGCGGAGGACCCGGCGCCCAGCCGGATGAGCCACCGGTGCTGCGGGGGCCTAATTCGACAGGAGCCCCATCCGGGTGGCCTGCAGGATCGCCTCCTCGCGACTGCCCACCCTGAGCTTGCGATAGACCGCGAGACGGTGGCGCTTCATGGTCGCCGTGGCGATGCCGAGGTCAGCGGCAGCATCCGCGAGCGGTGGGTGGGTGAGCATGGATTCCAACGACTTCTGCTCCATGAGGGTGAGGCTCTCGCGCCGTATGCAGCGCGCCGGGCCGGGGACGGCGTCGATCAGGGCGGAGACGTCGCAGAAACCTGCGTCGCGGGCCGCCGCCGCGATTTCCGCGAGTGGCTCGAACGGAACGGACCGCAGCATCATCGAGAGCTCGCAGCGCTCGATCAGCTCGGCGGCGCTGTGGAGCGCGACGAATGCCTCCTCCCGTCTGTCGCATCCCCATGCGGCGATTGCCGCGATGAGAAGCGTGTCGATCTGCTGCCGGAGGTTCAGGACTGCAGGTCCCAGGCGCTGCACCATGAGCAGCGCTTGGACGTCATTTCCCTGGAAGAGGGAACGCCTGGCGCGCTCGATCTGCACGTAGGGGTTCTTCGCCGGCAGCGCGTCCGCGATCTGCTTCGAGGTGACGAGGTTCCCCGATATCGTCGCCAGCATGGTCTGGTAGAGCGCGAGGTACCCGCCCCACACGCCGACGCCGTGCCGCTTGCGCTCGATCTGCGCGATCCCGGTGCGCAGGTGCGGGATCGACCAGTCGACTCCGCGCTGGTACCGGACGCTCTCGGTTTCGGCCATGATCACCATGGGCCACTGCTCGATCCGGTCGTACCACGGGGAGAGGCGGGCGATCGCTTCGCGGAGCATCTCGGGGCGGGCGAACTCGTACGCATGGTGAGCGCGGATGACCTCCGCGTTCACCCACGCCAGCGCGGGCGCTGCCCCGAATCTCGTGCGTACTGCGTCGGCCTGCGCGAGCAATTCCGCTCCGAGCCGGAAGTTGCCCTCGTTGGATTCGACCAGGGACAGTCCGCTGAGCGCCGCGTGCTGCCAAGGCCCGTGTCGCAGGGTGGCACGCGAGATGTCACCGGTCTGTCCGGGGCCGATGGCTCCCGGTTTCGGCTCCATGAGGGAGTCGAGGCGTTGCCAGACGCGTCTCGCCAGCGCCGAGTCCCCGCCGATGAAGGCGGTGAACGCGAGCTCCTGCAAGAGCACCGGCTGCTCGCCCGGGTCGCGTCGGCCCGCGTCGTGTCGGCCTGAGGCGGTGAGACCCGCGCGGGATGCGAGCTGAGCCTCGATGTCCCGAGCGATGGCAAGCGCGGCGGGGGAGTCTCCCCACATGCGTTCTCCGATCATGACAAGCATCCGATGACCGACATGCAGCGGATCCGTCGGCTCGGGGTTCGACTCGAGTCGGCGCACCGCCCCCGTGTGGAACAGCTTCGACGTGTGCCAGAGGCGCTTCGGCGCGACCGTCGGCAATTCGAGCTCGAGGAAGAACCGCGCGGCCGCGAGGGTCGGATGGGCGGACAGCTCGGCGTCGGTCAGTGGCGACAGCGCCGCCAGACACGTGTCGTGTTGGTCGGTGATCGCCGTGAAATTCGCCCAGAGGACGCTCTCCGCCTCTGCGAGCGAGGAGAACTGGAGGTAGATGCGGAGCGCGCCCAACGGGTCTGATGTCTCGAGTTCTTTCGCGATCCCGAGGGCGAGGGACTCTCTCCTGCTGCTGCTGAATTCGCGGGTCACGATGGCCGACATCGTGCCGCGCATGGCCGGATGCAGGCGGTAGCCCTGCCCATCGGAGCTGGCGCCGTCTTCGAGTGCGCCGAGCTGGAGCAGGGTGTGGACGTGCGTGTGCGCGGAGGCCTTCGATGCACCGCTGAAGAGGGCGGCCTGGTCCAGACTGAACGACTCGACGAGCGCTGCGCCGAGGAGGACGTCTCGCGAGCGCGGGTCGAGGTGGGTGGCGACCTCGAGGATGTCGATGGCGAACCGGCGCAATGCGGACTGCGGTGCGGAGTCCTCGGGCGTCGCGGGCGAACGAAGGATGGCCGCAACGACGACAGGCCATCCGGCGGCCTGCGTCACCGCGCTGATCCGACCGGGTGCGTGCTCGCCGCCGGAGTGCGCGAGGATCTCGCGGCACTCGTCGCCGGTGAACGCGAGATCCGCCCGGGTGAGCACGCGAACCTGGTGCGTGTGGAGGGGGCCGTCAAGGAGGTGCACCGATCGTGCGAGCACGCACACGTGCAATCGGGGCCCGGTCCGCACCAGCTCCAGCAGCGCTCGGTCGTGCTCGACGCTGCTGAGGTGGTGATAGTGCTCGAGGACGATCAGCGTCGGCTCGGTCAGTGCGCCGACACGCGCGCGCACCCACTCCCGGGAGCATCCGTCTTCGCTGTCGGGTCGGTCCGCATCCGTGGCCAGGCTTCGGCCGAGTATCTGCCACAACGTCGTATCCCCCGCCTCCTCGATGTGCGCGATGTGCACGCGATACTGCGCCAGCGCGGGAGACTCGAGCAACTGCGCGACCAGTGTGCTCTTGCCTGCACCCCCGGGCGCGTTCAGGAGGACGAACGGGAGGAGGCCCCCCGTTCCGTCATGGAAACGCTCCAGCAGTCGTTCTCTCGCGATGAGTGAATCGCTGTGAATGGCCGAGTTGGCTCTCATCGGATACCGGCACCCCCTGGTGGATCTTGCGGCTGTGTTCCGCGCCGCGGGGGTGGATAAGACGGACGCGCGAGTTCGGCGCAGGTCCCTTGCGATCGTCGTCCGAGCCGCCACGAGACGATGGCGAGCACGCCGAATGGCAGCGCCGACGTCACAGCAGTCATCGAGTCCACGATCAGTTCTTCCCCCCGGAGAACGAGCGACGTCGGGCCCGAGGGCCCTCGATCGCTTTGCGAGCCTAGGGGAGCGGTCTCCTCCCGGTCCATTCGCGGTGTTCTCAGCGCTCGGGGCCACTTCCCGTTCGTGCGCGCTACCCTGAGCGCATGCCCATCGCCCGGCCCGCGGCATCCGTCGCCCTCGAAGGTGTCGAGTTGCGGGTACTGCAGATCCCGCTCGTCTCTCCGTTCACCACGAGCTTCGGCACCGAGCATGTGCGCGAGGTCATCGTCGTCCGCGCGCTCACCTCCGATGGAGAGGGGTGGGGAGAGATCGTGACCGGCGCCGCGCCGCTGTACTCGAGCGAGTACACGCAGGGGGCGTGGGATGTCGCGCTGCGCTGGATGATCCCCGCATTGCTGGACCGCTACACGCTCGCGCCGGAGGATGTCGCCACCATGCTGCGGCCGTTCGTCGGTCATCGCATGGCCAAGGCGGGCCTCGAGCTCGCCGTGCTCGATGCGGCCCTGCGCGCAGAGTCCCGCCCGCTCGGCGAGTACCTCGGAGCGGTGCGCACGCACGTGCCGTCCGGCGTCTCCGTCGGCATCCAACACGACCCCGCCGCGCTGGTCGAGGCTGTGGGCGGATACCTCGACGAGGGGTACGTGCGGATCAAGATCAAGATCAAACCCGGACGGGACATCGCCGACACCGCCGCAGTCCGCGATGCGTTCGGCGCCATCCCGCTGCAGGTCGACGCGAACTCGGCGTACACGCTGGCCGATCTGGACACCCTCGCCGAGCTGGATCGGTTCGACCTGCTGCTGATCGAGCAGCCGCTGCAGGAGGACGACCTCGTCGACCACGCCACCCTGGCCCGCCGGCTGCGCACACCGGTGTGCCTGGACGAATCGATCGTGTCGGAGAAGGCGGCGGTCGACGCGATGGCGCTGGGCGCGGCATCCGTCATCAACGTCAAGGCGGGACGCGTGGGCGGCTATCTCGAGGCGGTCGCGATCCACGATCTGTGCCGGGATGCCGGGGTGCCCGTGTGGTGCGGAGGCATGCTCGAGACCGGCATCGGCCGCGCCGCGAACGCCGCGCTCGCCGCCCTGCCGGGCTTCACTCTGCCGGGGGACGTCTCGGCGGCGAGCCGCTTCTACGCCCGAGACATCGTGACCGAGCCGGCGGTGCTGGAGGACGGACATGTCCGCGTTCCCACCGGCCCCGGGCTGGGCGTGCAGATCGACCCGGTCGCCCTCGACGATTTCACGATCGCCCGCGAGACGGTGCGGCGGTAGGCGGTGCGCGGGTCCTGGCGCTCCGCGCGCATCGCGGCAATCGCCCTGGCGGTCGCCGTCCTGTTCGCCGGGTGTTCCGAGCAGCCCCGTCCGCTCCCGTCGGCCACCAGCCTGCCCGCCGGGGTGGATGCCTCGCTGATCCAGCTGCGTTCGGACGTCGCCGCGCGCGAGGCTCAGGTGCGGGTGCACAACGGCAATGACGAACCCGTGACGATCACGCGGCTCCGGGTCGATGACCCGCGCTTCGCACGGGCCGCGGCGCGCGCGCTCCCGCACACCACGACGGTCGGTCCTGGCGCCACCGTCGACATCCGCATTCAGCTTCCGCCGATGGCATGCGAGGGCGACCTGACTCAGCTCGGACCCTCGCCGACCGCGACGTCCGCCGCGCCGACGGTCACGATGCACTACTCGCTCGGCGAGAGCGCCGCGGTCGCGGTGTCTCCGCTGGCGGAGCCGACGCCGTTCATCGCGGCGATGCACGAGCGCGAATGTCGTGCCCGCGCGCTCGGCGCCGCCGCGGGCGTGACCCTCTCATCGTTCACGCCGTCGGAGCCGGGGGTGCCGGCCGATCTCGCCCTGACGATCGCGCCGACCGGGAAAGGCGCCGCGCGCATCGTCGGCATCGAGACGACCAACCTCCTCACCTTCGATGCGGGCGCCGGGACCACTGCCGAGGTGTTCGACATCGGGGTCGATGTCGCGGAGGGCGACACCGAATCCACCGTGGTGCACCTGCCCCTCGTGCCGCTGCGCTGCGATGCGCACGCGGTGCAGGAGGACAAGCGCGGCACGATCTTCACGGTGATCGTCGATCTCGACGGTGACGGTGCCGGCGAGATCGAGCTGGCCGCCTCCGAGGACATGCGCGGCGAGATCCTCACCTGGGTCGGGAAGTGGTGCGGCTTCGGGTCATGAGCCGGCCGGCCGGGCCGTGGGCGGCAGCGAGCACGAACGCAGGCAGGATGCGCCCGGATGCCGCTTCCGCACCCGAAAGACCGTGCCCAGCCTGAGTTGATGCCCCGCTGACGCCTGTCGGCGCGTGTATCTCCCGGCGTCCGTCAGCCTCCTTCTTCTCGAACCCGCGTCATAGAACGCGTGCGGCCCCGTCTCTTGGATGACGGGCTCGCGACGAACGGAGGAGAACGCCATGCGTGCATACATCGACTCGATCGGACGGGCGCTTTCCGTGCCCGCCCGTCGCGATCTCCCCCGCGTGCCCCGCAGCATGCGCCCCCGCGTGGGGCGCTCGACGTTCGTGCCGGTGCGTCAGGAGAGCGTTGCACGCGGACTCAGCCGCGCCGCCTGAGAATCCGGGCGCCGGCGAGAGTACTCTCATGCCCATGGTCGATGACGACCCGGTGACGACGAACCCGGAGCACTATCGCACGGTCTTCGAGAACGACCACGTCCGCGTGCTCGACTACGTCGACGAGCCCGGGGAGAGCACGACCCCGCACCGGCATCCGAACAGTGTGATGATCACTCTCACCGACTTCCACCGACGGCTCAGTACGGCGGTGGGTGACCGCGACGTCGAATTGACCGCGAACCAGGTGCTGTGGCTTCCGGCCCAGCGCCACTCCGGCGAGAACACCGGCACCACCCCCACGCACACGATCCTGATCGAGCTCAAGGGCGCTGCCGCAGGAACCCTCGATGAGAGCGTGATCGGTCCCGCTACAACCTGAGCCGATCGCCTTCCCTGCTGCGCATCCGTTGGGCCGTCACTCGAGATGGGCGCCGAGGGCCTCGAGGAGGCCGCGCGTGCCTTCTTCGCGGCCGGGGCCGTCGGCCCAGAACTGGTCGAAGAAGACGCCGTGCTCGATGTGCGTGAAACGGGTGCCCTCGTCGGTGGACTCGAACTCCAACGACGCCACCGACGTCGACATGTGGACCCCGTTGAGCCACATGTCGTACGTCGTGACGATGCGGACGTGCTCGACGATGTCGGTGTAGGTGGCCTCGTACCGTGAGACGGGACCGTCGTGAAACGCCGCCTCGTCGACGTCGTGTCCCCCGACGCGGAAGTCGAACGCCCACTCACCGGGTTCCACGGTGTCGCCTCCGCCCCACCAGCTCCGCTTCTGGCTCTCGTCGGCGAACGCGTCCCAGACGCGTTCGCGAGGAACGGGGTAGTCCCGGGTGAGGGTGAACCCGGCGTGGGCGAGGCGGCGTGCGATCGTCATGAGGACGTCCTATCGAGTCAAGGTGACGTGGATCTGACCGCTTTCGGCCACTTCCGTCGTCACCTCGTGGGTGAGCTCGAAGCCGCGCAGGTCGTCCCACAGTCGATGGCCACGGCCGAGGAAGATCGGGGTGACCATGAGGTGCAGGTCGTCGACCAGGCCGGCGCGCAGAAAGTCGCGCGCCGTGCTGTACCCACCGCCGATGCGCACGTCCAGTCCGCCCGCAGCCTCCGTCGCCTCGGCGAGCACGTCCTCGATGGCGGCGCTGCGGAAGTGGAACGTCGTTCCGCCCTCCATATGGATCGACGGACGCGGTGCGGTGTGGCTGAGGACATAGACCGGGGTGCCGAAGGGCGGGGTGTCACCCCACCAGCCTTTCCAATCCGCATCGCCGGGAAAGGTGTGCAGCCCGAACATCCCCGCTCCCATGATCTCGGTGCCGACGCCCTCGAAGAACGCGACGGCGTATCGGTCATCGACGCCGGTCGTGCCCTTTCCGCTGGTGTCACCGAAGACATACTCGTGGAACGTGCGGGTAGCGGCGTACGCGGCTGTGAGCCGCCCCCAGTCCTCACCCATCGGATTGTCGGGGGTCGGGTCGGCCGGTGTGTAGCCGTCCAGCGAGGTGAACAGGTCGAGGCGAACGCGGGTCATGTCAGATCTCCTTCGGGGCAGTCAAGGCGAGATGGATGCCGAGCCGGTCGGCGTGGTGTTCCGCTGGGGTGCGCTGCTCGCCGAGCCATACGTGCAAGACATCGAGGGCGCCCGGTCGCAGGCTCACGGTGCGGACACGTCCGTGCTTCTCCGACGTGACCACTCCCGCGTTCTCGAGGATGCTCAGGTGCTGCATGAGTGAGGGCAGCGCCATCGAGAACGGTTCCGCGAGTTCGGACACGACCGCCGGCGACTTCGCCAGCCGTTGCACGACGGCCCGGCGCGTCGGATCCGCGAGAGCGCGGAGCACGGCGTCGAGCTCGTCGTAATAGTTAGGCATATGCCTAACTATTACCGAAGAGGAGCGATTCGTCAACCGAACGGATGTGGCGTGTCCTTGCGCTCTTCGAGTCGGCCTAAGCGCGGTCCTCGCGTGCGAGCCAGCCTTCGATGCCGTCGAGCAGTCGCTGGAGCCCGAACTCGAACAGTGCGTCCAGGTCGAGGTCGAAGTCGTCCGATCGTACGAGGGACGCGAGCAGCGGCAGCTCCGCCGGCGACACCATCGTCGCGATGTCGGTGGATCGCGTCGTCATGTATTCGTCCGCGGTGAGGCCGGTGTCCTGCTGCTGCTCGGCCTCGGACGCGATGTCGATCGCCATCCCCTTGACGTGGCTGAACACGATGACGCTGATGTACATCATCATCTCCATGCTCAACCCGAGCGGAGCCAGCGCCCGCAGGCACCATTCCGTGTAGCGGAATCCGTTCGGCACGAGCTGCGGGCGAGAGATCGACATCACGCCGGCGAGCCACGGATGCCGCCGGAAGCCGGCCCACTGCAGCCGCGCCGAGACCTCCAGGTCGCCGCGCCAATCCGCGTCGGAGGGTGGCGGGAAGCCATCCTCGCCGAGAGCCGAGTCGATCATGAGCAGCACGAGGGCATCCTTGCTCTCGACGTACCGGTACAGCGACATCGTCGCGGTACCGAGCTCGGCCGCGACGCGCCGCATCGAGATCGCGTCGATGCCCTCCGCATCCGCCATCGCGATGGCGGTCGTCACGACCTGTGCGGTCGACAGCTGTGTCGGCGACGGGCCCGGTGTCGGTGATGCGACCACGCTCCCGACGCCCAGGGTCGAGATGACCAGGCCCTGCTGCTGCAGCAGCGCGAGCGCCTTCGTGGCGGTGGCGATCGCGACGCCCCACTCCTTGGTGATCCCGCGCGCCGACGGAACCCGATCGCCCGCGTTCAGGTCTCCGGAGGCGATCCGCGCCGCGATCTCCGCCGCAATGGTCTGGGATGTCGCTCGCACTGTACTAGTACACCACCTTCATATTTAGAACACTTGTACGCCGTACATCACCTGTACTACCGTGCAATTCATGAACGAATACAGCGTACTCATCTCCGGCGCAGGGATCGCAGGACCCGCCCTCGCGCATTGGCTCCACCGGCAGGGCATCCGCTCGACGATCGTCGAGCAGGCGCCCGACGTTCGCCTCGGCGGACAGGCCGTCGACCTCCGCGGTCTCGGCGAGGTCGTCGCAGAACGGATGGGGATCATGCCCCGCGTGCGGGAGCGCATCGTGCACGAGAAGGGCCTGCGCTACGTCGACAGTGCGGGTCGCGAACTCGCCACGATGCCCGCCGATCTGTTCGTCGGCGACGGCAGCCCGGTGACCGAGATCGAGATCATGAAGGGCGATCTGACCGAGATCCTCCACGAGCTCATCGCGGATCACACCGAGATCATCTTCGGCGATCGGATCACGGCCATGGCGGACGGTCCGGACGGCGTCACCGTCACGTTCCGCAGCGGGCTGGTCCGCACCTTCGACATCGTCGTGGGAGCCGACGGGATCCATTCGGGCGTGCGAGCGCTCGCGTTCGGTCCGGAGTCCGACTTCGTCGTGCACCTCGGCGCCTACCTCGGCTACTGCACGGTCCTCGATGCCGGGCCCCTCGACGCCTGGTTCGACATGTACAACGAGCCCGGCCGGATGCTCGCCCTCCGCCCGGAGCGCGGGGGAGCGGCCAGGGCCATGCTCGCCTTCGCCGACACCGGAATCGATGTGGATCGGCGGGATGTCGCCAGCCAGAAGCGTCTCCTGCACGAGGTCTTCGCGGGCATGGGGTGGCGCTCCGACGAGCTGCTGGCGGCGGCCGATGCGGACGACGAGTTCCACCTCGACACGGTCAGCCAGGTGCACATGGACAGCTGGACGCGTGGCCGGGTCGCGCTGCTCGGCGACGCGGGGTACTGCGGCTCGCCGCTCACGGGCATGGGCACGAGCCTGGCGCTCGTCGGTGCGTACGTCCTGGCCGGCGAGCTGGGCCGGGCGCGAGGCGATCACGCGACGGCTTTCGCGCGCTACGAGGAGACGATGCGCCCGTATGTCGCCGCATCCCACACGCTGCCCCCCGGTGGCGTGGAGGGCTTCCTTCCGCGCGGACGCTTCATGCTCCGGATGCGGGTGCTCTCGGCGCGGCTGATGCACCACTGGCCGATGCGCCAACTCGTCGCCCGCATGCTCGACAAGTCGGACGCGATCGTCCTCCCCGAGTACGAGGCGGCCGCGAAAACGACCCGTGCGGGAGCCGGGGCCGCCTCCTAGGCTGACGGCATGGCCACCGTCGCTCCGCAGGATCCTGCAGCCGCCCGAGGCATCTCCCGGCGCACCCAGTCCGAGATCTACCGCGCCGGGATCAGCGGCACGAGGCCGCTGGTGCCGATCGATCCGGACGCGCTCGAGGCGGCGGCACGCAAGGCGCTGAGCAGTGAGGCGTTCGCGTACATCGCGGGCGGCGCGGGAGCCGAGCACACGATGGCCGCGAACCGGGCGGCGTTCGATCGTTGGCAGGTGTGGCCGCGCCCACTCCGCGATGTCTCCACCCGGGACCTCTCCATCGACTTCCTCGGCCGCCGCCGCCCGACCCCGCTGCTGCTCGCGCCGCTCGGTGTGATGGAGATGGCGCACGCCGATGCTGACCTCGCGGTCGCGCGGGCCGCGGCTTCCCTCGGCATGCCCTACACGCTGTCGAATCAGGCGTCGTTCCCGATGGAGGATGCCGCGACCGCCGCCCCCGCCGGCTCCCGGCTGTTCCAGCTCTATTGGTCGGCCTCCGACGAGCTCAACGCGTCACTGCTGCGCCGGGCCGAGGCATCCGGATGCGAAGCGATCGTGATCACGCTCGACACGCACCTGCTCGGCTGGCGCACGCGCGACCTCGCCCTGGCCTACCTCCCCTTCACGCGGGGGATGGGCATCGCGCAGTACACGAGCGATCCGGTGTTCCAGCAGCTGGTGCGCGAGCGGGTGCGGACGGGCCCGGATGCCGCGGCCGAGCCGGCCCCGCCGGTCAAGCTCACGCCGAAAGCGGTCGCCGCGGGCGTACGGATCGCGCGCAAGGGCGCGCCGCTCACCGGAGCCGGGCTGCGCGAGAGCCTGCGTTCGCCACTTCCCCGCGCCGCGGTGGAAACGTTCCTCGACGTGTTCTCCACGCCCGCCCTCACCTGGGACGCGCTGGCGAAGGCTCGGGCGTGGACCTCGCTGCCGATCCTGCTCAAAGGCATCGTGCATCCCGACGATGCGTCGCGCGCGGTCGATGCCGGCGTCGACGGCGTGTGGGTGTCCAACCACGGTGGGCGCCAGATCGACCAGTCGGTGCCGACCCTGGCCGTGCTGCCGGAGATCGTCGAGCGGGTCGGGGGACGGATGCCGGTCGTCTTCGACTCGGGCGTGCGCGGTGGCGCCGACGCGTTCGTCGCGCTGGCGCTCGGTGCGACCGCCGTCGCGATCGGCCGCCCGTACGCCTACGGCCTCGGGATCGCGGGGGAGGCGGGGGTGCGCGAAGTGCTGCGCAACGTCCTCGCCGAGCTCGACATCACGCTCGGGCTATCCGGTCACACCACGATCGGCGACGTCGGACGGGATGCCCTGCGCGAAGTCTGAGCGTGGTACCAACCTGCAGAAGAGCGGTACCATGGGGTCATGGCAATGAATCTGCGCCTTCGCGACGATGCAGCGGAAGCGCTTCGGGCAGAAGCAGAACGCTCCGGGCTCAGTCAGCAGGAGATCTTGCGCCGTGCGGTGGACGCGCATCTAGGAATCGGCGCGCGGGCAGCATCGCGCCCACTACCCGACTGGGTGGAGCCGCCGACGCAACCGCTTCGCCGCGCCACCGTCCGCCTCAACCTGCCCGACGGAGTGACGAGCCGTGACTTGATCGACCGCGAGGACCGCGTGTGAGCATCACCGTCTACCTCGATACGAGTGCGGTCCTGAAACGGATCTTCATCGAGAAGGAGTCCGATGCGCTGCAGGATGCCCTCAGTGCTGTCCTCGCGGCCGACGGCCGATTCGTCACCTCCGCCCTCGCGCGTATCGAAGTCTCCCGCGCGCTACGCCGGCGCAGCGACGCTGAACCTCCCGTCCGCCTCGCGCGTGCTTTCGTCGAGGCGCTCACGGGGGTCGCGACGGCGGCCATCACCGACGAGATCGTCGAGAGCGCTCGCATCATCGGCTCACCGTTCCTACGATCCCTCGACGCCGTCCACCTGGCGACGGCTGTCGCTCTCGGCGTCGACGAATTGTGGACGTACGACCAGCGCATGGCTGAAGCCGCCGAGGAACTCGGCATCCCTTCCGGGTCGCCGGCGTGACCTCCGCATCGGGGTGCGCCGCGAATCGACGCGATGCAGGCGGTGCGCGAGGGTGGAGTCGTCGGGTCTGAGAGCGCTGTCGCAGCGCCGGGTCTCGGCATCCGCCCGCGACTAGACTTGACGGATGCAGCGGTATCCCCTTTCCGGGGCTGCTGCGCCCCGCGAACTCGCGACTTTCCCCGCTTCCTCCGACCATTGGAGCCACCATGGCCGAACAGTCCCGCCTCGATAAGGTCATCGCCCTCGCCCGCCACCGCGGGTTCGTCTTCCAGGCAGGCGAGATCTACGGCGGATCCCGCTCCGCCTGGGACTACGGCCCTCTCGGCACCGAGCTCAAGGAGAACATCCGCCGCCAGTGGTGGCAGACGTTCGTCCGCGGCCGTGGCGACATGGTGGGGCTGGACTCCTCGGTCATCCTTCCCAAGCGCGTGTGGGAGGCGTCCGGCCACATCGCGACCTTCACCGACCCGCTGGTCGAGTGCCTGCAGTGCCACAAGCGCTTCCGCGCCGACACCCTCATCGAGGACTTCGAGGCGCGCAAGGGCCGTGCGGCCGAGAACGGGCTCGCGGATGTCCCGTGCCCGAACTGCGGCACGAAGGGCCAGTACACCGAGCCCAAGGCGTTCTCCGGCCTCGTGAAGAGCTACCTCGGCGTCGTCGACGACGAGTCGGGGCTGTATTACCTCCGCCCCGAGACGGCGCAGGGCATCTTCGTGAACTTCTCGAACGTCCTCACCGCATCGCGCAAGAAGCCGCCGTTCGGCATCGGCCAGGTCGGCAAGTCGTTCCGCAACGAGATCACACCCGGAAACTTCATCTTCCGCACGCGTGAGTTCGAGCAGATGGAGATCGAGTACTTCGTGCCGCCCGCCGAGGCGCAGGAGTGGTTCGAGCACTGGGTGGAGGCGTGCTGGGACTGGTTCATCGACCTCGGCATCGACCCGTCGCACCTGCGTCGCTTCGACGTGCCGGAGGAGGACCGCGCGCACTACTCGGCCGGCACCATCGACGTCGAGTACGAGTTCGGCTTCCCGGGCAAGCAGTGGGGCGAGCTCATGGGCATCGCCAACCGCACCGACTTCGACCTGAACAACCACTCCGAGGCATCCGGTCAGAGCCTGACCTACTTCGACCAGGCCAGCGGAGAGCGCTACACGCCGTACGTGATCGAGCCGTCGTTCGGTCTGACGCGCGCGATGATGGCGTTCCTCGTCGACGCCTACCACGAGGAGGAGGCGCCGAACGCGAAGGGCGGCACCGACACCCGTACGGTGCTCAAGCTCGACCCGCGCCTGGCTCCGGTCAAGGTCGCCGTGCTGCCGCTGTCGCGCAACGAGCAGCTGTCGCCGATCGCACGCGAGCTCGCCGCCGACCTGCGCGGCGAGTGGAACATCGACTTCGACGACGCCGGCGCCATCGGCCGCCGGTACCGCCGCCAGGACGAGATCGGCACGCCGTTCTGCGTCACGATCGACTTCGACTCGCTCGAGGACCGCGCCGTCACGGTGCGCGACCGCGACACGATGAACCAGGAGCGCGTGCCGCTGGACAAGCTGCACGACTACCTCGCGGATCGCCTCAAGGGCGCCTAGCCCCGAACCCCGTGAACGACGGATGCCCCGGCCTGTGGCCGGGGCATCCGTCGTTCGTTGCGTCGGTTCGCGGGTGGTCCGAACCGAGGACTACTCCTTCTCGAGCAGCGCGATCGCGTCCTGGACCTGGCCGAAGAAGGTGGCCTGGTCCGCGAGTTCGGCCGGCTCACCCGTCGAACCCTGGATGGTGATCGCGAACGCGCGCCCGTCCGCTCGCTCCAGGTACCACGATCCGCCCAGCACGCCGACGGAGCTGCCGCCCTTGAAGGCGACATAGCTCCACGTGGCGCCGAGATCCCCGAGGCCGCTGTTGGCGGACAGGATGCCGCGGAGCGGGGCTCCGGCATCCGTCGACGCCATCTTCTGCAGCGCGAGGTGCGCGGCGACGAGATCGTCGGGCGTGGTGAACCAGTCCAGGCCGTCCTCCCAGACGGGCGTGATGACATCGGTGGCGGCCACATCGGGCAACCCCGTGGGGAGGGCGTCGAGCACCTTGCGCTTTTCGGCGGCGGTGGCTGCTTTCCACGCGGCGCGGGCCTGTGCGTCCTTGCCCCAGCCGAGCTGGAAGAGCGCGCGCGTGGTGAGCATGGGGGTGTTCAGCGTCGGGTCGTGATGGCCCATGTCGGCGAGGGCCTTCTCCAGCGCAGCCGGTCCGACGGCCGACATCAGGAGATCGGTGGCGGTGTTGTCGCTGATCGCGATCATCTTGGCGGCCGCATCCTGCACCGTCACCGTGGTTCCGGAAGGCACGTCCTGCAGCTCGCCCGACGGCAGGCTCTTCACGTCGTCGGTCACCGTGAGAGCGGTGTCCCAGGCAAGCTCGCCGGCCGCGATCCGGTCGGCCACGGCGCCCAGCACATAGAGCTTGAACATCGAGCCGGAAGGCTGTGATCGCTCGTCGCCCGCCGCGCTGCCCTCGCCCGCTGCCGCGAGGCGGTCGCCCGAGGCGACATCGGTCACTGTCAGCGTGGTGTCCGCGGCGAAGCCGTTCACGGTCTTCTCCAGCTCCGACCACGACGCCGACGGTGTCCGGTCTCCCGCCGACGGCGTGAAGAGGAGGCCCGCGATCAGATCGTCGCCGTCGACCACGATCTGCAGATCGAGGGCATCCCCCGAGGCCGGGGTGATGGTGATGACGGCTTGGTCTCCGGCGTCCTGAACCGCCGTCGGAACCCACGGGCTCTGCGGCTCGAGCTGGGCGAACACCTCGATCAGCTGGTCGGCCGTGATCTGATCGAGCATCTCGGCGGACAGGTGCGATGCGGCTTCGGCGGGGGTGACCTCCGTGCCGTTGATCGCATCGATCACCCAGCGCGCGTGCGCGCCGAGCACGGTGTCGGGCAATGCGACCTCGGCCTTCGCGCTCGCACCGGCGGAAGGTCGATCGCCTCCTGCCGGGGCGCACGCGGCAAGGAGTCCGGTGGCGAGGGCGGCGGTGGCAAGCGCAGCGACGATGCGAGATCGGCAGCGGGTCGGTCGGGTGGTCGCGGTCAAGGGTGATCGTGAGGCATCCATGCCTCCAGCCAATCGGATCGCGGCGCCGAGCACCTCCGACCATGGGGGGAGATGTGCTTCTTCGCACGGTGGAGTGCAGACCGTGCGAGACGACAGGACCGTGACAGCGCTGTCGCGGTCATGACAGCGAAGCGACAGCGACCCGAGCGCAGTGTGGTGTCAGCCAACGAAAGGCAGGCACCAATGACTTCATCAACTCTCGCATCGCGGACGCCCGCGGTGCGCGCCGAGGGGCTCGTCAAGACCTTCGGCAGCAATCGCGCGGTCGACGGCGTCGACCTCACCGTCGAGGCCGGCACGGTCTACGGCGTGCTCGGCCCGAACGGCGCCGGCAAGACCACGACCATCTCGATGCTCGCGACGCTCCTGAAGCCCGACGCCGGTCGCGCCGAAATCTTCGGCTACGACGTCGCCCGGGATCCTCAGATCGTCCGGCAGCTCATCGGGCTGACCGGGCAGTTCGCTTCTGTCGATGAGAAGCTGTCGGCGACCGAGAACCTCATCATCTTCGCCCGGCTGCTCGGCCTCTCCCGGGCCGATGCCCGCCGCAAGTCGAACGAACTCCTCGAGGAGTTCGGGCTGAGCGAGGCGGCGTCGCGTCCGCTCGCGAAGTTCTCGGGCGGCATGCGCCGCCGTCTCGACCTCGCGGCATCCCTTATCGCGCAGCCGCCGCTCATCTTCCTCGACGAGCCGACGACGGGCCTGGACCCGCGCACGCGTGGCCAGATGTGGGACACGATCCGCCGCCTGGTCGCGACCGGCTCGACCGTGCTGCTCACCACGCAGTACCTCGACGAGGCCGACCAGCTCGCCGATCGCATCGCCGTCATCGACCACGGCCGCGTCGTGGCCGAGGGAACGGCGCTCGAGCTCAAGGCGTCGGTGGGTCAGGCATCCCTTCTCATGCGTCTGCAGCCGGGGTCCGACCTCGACGAGGCGCAGGCCGTGATCGGCCGCGTCCTGGACGTCCAGGCGGTCGTGTCACCCGAGGCCGCACGCCTCACAGTTCCCATGAGCGACCCCGACCGCGTCACCGACCTTCTCGTCGCGTTCCGCGCCGCCGGCCTGCACCTGAGCGAGTTCAGCGTGCAGCAGCCGACGCTCGACGAGGTCTTCCTCACCCTGACGGGCACAGGTGTGCCGGCCGACGACGCACCCGCCCACGAGACCGCATTCGAACTGGAAGGAGCCCGCGCATGACCGTGCTCGCCGTCCCCATCACGCCGGTCGCCGACCGGAACCTGACCAATCGCTCCGGCCTCGCCCAGACGCTGCAGAGCACGTTCACCATGGCATGGCGTGGCCTCCTGAAGATCCGGCGCACGCCCGAGCAGCTCATCGACGTCACGGTGCAGCCCATCATCTTCACGCTGATGTTCACCTACATCTTCGGCGGCGCGATCGCCGGTGACGTGCAGAGCTACCTCCCGATCATCATCCCGGGCATACTCGTGCAGACGGTCATCACGACCTCGGTCGTGACGGGTGTGCAGCTGCGCGAGGACATGGACAAGGGTGTGTTCGATCGGTTCCGCTCGCTGCCGATCGCGCGCATCGCACCGCTGTCCGGAGCGCTGCTGGCCGACACCGTGCGCTACCTGATCGCCACCACCCTCACCTTCACGATGGGGTTCATCATGGGATTCCGTCCCGAGGGCGGCATCGGAGCGGTCGTCGCGGCGGGAGCCCTCGTCATCGTGAGTTCGTGGGCGATCAGCTGGATCTTCGCGTTCTTCGGCGTCATCGCCCGCTCGGCCTCGAGCGTGCAGGGCGTCTCGATGCTCATCCTGTTCCCGCTGACGTTCCTCTCGAACGCCTTCGTGCCGGCCGACACGATGCCGCCGTGGCTGCAGTGGTTCGTCGACATCAACCCGGTGTCGCACCTGGTGACCGCGGTGCGTGACCTCGTCAACAACGGCACGGTCGGGTCGGATGTGCTCGTGACCCTGGTCGGCGCCGCTGTCATCGTGGCGATCTTCGCGCCGCTCACGGTCAAGGCCTACATGCGTAAGGCGTAGCGCCGCGTCAGCCCAGCAGGGCGACGAGCGTGGCGATGTCATCCACTTCGGGCGTGGGATCCTCCTCCGGATCCCCGCCCGTTGTGGCGTCCGTCCCGAGCAGCGGGCGGATGCGCTGCAGGAACGGGTCGGAGGCATCATCGCCGCCGCGCAGTCGCGCCGACGCGGCGATCGCGCGACGGGCGTCCGTCGACCGCCCCGATGCGGCCAGCCACCCGGCGAGTGAGAGGGCGACATCCGCGATGATCGGCTGGTCCCCGCTGCGTGCGGCCGAGGGCAGCGCCTCGGCCAACGCTGCACGGGCGTCGTCGAGGCGATCGAGCAGCACCAGCGCCTGCGCGCGCTTGGACTGCGCCCACGCGATGATCTGCTCGGGAAAGCCGGGCCCCATTTCGAGCGCGATCGCATCGAGATGCTGCAAGGCGGTGGTGCCGTCGCCGACGGCGATCTCGACCATGGCGGCGTTCATGTGCGACTGCGCGAGGGCACGCTGCGATCCGTCCGAACGGGCGAGGAGGTCGATCTCGGCGACGCGGGCACGTGCCTCGTCGATGCGTCCGAGACGGGTGAGCAGCCCGATGCCCTGCGAGTGCTGCTGGACGACGTCGCTCACCGAGGTCAGCCCAGTCAGGCCCACCGTGGAGGCATCCGCCACCGCGAGTGCTTCCTCGAGCCGCCCCGCCAGTTGCAGCCACTCGGATCGCATCTGGCTGGCGAACGCGATGCCCCACACGTCGCCGAGGGCCGTGAAGCGGTCCAGCGCCTTCTCGCTCTCGGCCCCCAGCGTCGCGATGTCTCCGCCGTTCTGCGCGAGGGCGGATCGAAGCATGCTCAGGAAGGCGCGCGTCCAGTCCGGCGCATCGACGAGGTCGACCTCGGGCAGTGTGAAGCCGCGCGACCACGGCGCGCCGGGCTCGTGTGCGCGCACGGCGGCGGCCATCGCGTGCAGCAGCGGGATGAGCGCGGCGGTGAGTTCGGACGGGTAGGAACGCGCCGCCGCTGCGACGGTCTGCGCTCGCTCTTCGAACCGGGCGAATGCGGTGCCCGGGTCGATGCCCTCCACCTGCTGCGTACCGTCGGCGGCCACGAACGCGACGAAGAGAAGTCCGACGCCCTCGACGACGACGGCCGCCTCGGAGTCGGGCGCCTCCGTGGCCCCGGCGAAGCGGGCCACGGCGGCGTGCATCTCCTCGAATCGCTCGCGCATCAGCCACGTCCAGATACTCGACCGCACCAGGCGGATGCCGGCCTCGTGCAGGTCTGACTGGTCGGCGCAGGTGCGCAGCGCCGCGGACAGGTTCTCCTCGTTCGCGTCGAACCAGGCGAGTCCGTCGCGTACGGCGGGCCCGCGCAGGATGGCATCGTGCGCGGCCGCGAGCGATGCCATCGCCTCGGCCGCGGTGGCGCGGAATGCCTCGAGGGCTCCCTCATCCTGCAGGCGTCCGATCCCGTACTCGCGCACGGTCTCCAGCATCCGCAGGCGCCGGTCCGCGCGGTGCAGCAGCGATTTGTCGACGAGGGCGTCGAAAGCCGCGGTTCCCACCCCGTAGCGGCGGGCGACCTCTCCGAGGTCGACGCTGCCGATGCCGTCGGGGAACACGGCAGTGGCGAGCAGGGCGGTGCGCTCGGGGGCGGAGAGGGTCTCCCAGCTCCAGTCGATGAGTGCGCGCAGGGTCTGGTGCCGCGCCTCGATCCCGCGCGGACCGGTGCCCAGTAGCGCGAATCGGTCGTCGAGACCCTCGTCGATCTCGGCGAGGGTGAGGGTCCGGGCCTTGGCCGCGGCGAGCTCGAGAGCCAGGGGGAGACCGTCGAGCCGCCGCACGATCCGCGCGGCGGCCTCGGCGTCTGCGGACGCCGGGGCTGTTCCGCGCGCCGCCCGCACGCGCTTCTCGAAGAGTTCCAGCGCATCGCGCTCGGGGAGCGGCCCGAGGTCGACGAACGCTTCGCCGGCGAGGCCGAGGGGCTCACGACTCGTGGCGAGGATGCGCGTTCCCGGTGCTCCGCGCAGCAGCTCGAGTGCCACGACAGCGGCTTCGGCCGACACGTGCTCGCAGTTGTCGAGGACGACCAGCAGGGATCGCCCGGCCAGGCTCTCCAGGACGCGGTCGCGTGCACCGGTCGGAGCGGCGGTCGCGTCGGAGATGCGGATGCTGCGGCCGACGGCGCCGGCCAGTGCGGCCCAGACCTCCCCGGGGGCCGCGGGAGCGAGCTCCACGAGGATCGCGCCCGGATGGCGCCGCGCCGTCTCGAACGCGAGCGTCGTCTTGCCGGCACCACCGGGACCGATGAGCGTGACCAGTCGCTCCGTCGAGAGCTGGGACTCGAGGAGATCGAGTTCGCGCAGGCGACCGACGAGCGGGGTGAGGGCGGCAGGCACCACACTTGCCGCAGACACGGGAGCAGCCGCAGGAGAAGTGTCCGCTCGGGCGAGGCGCTCGGCGTGCGCGCGGTCTTCCCACAGGTCTCGCACCACCCAGTCGAAGCCGGCATCCGGGACCCACGGGTCACCGATCCACAGTGCGAGCGCCTCGCGAGCGGTCGTCGCCGCGGCTCCCGCGTCCGCCGCGCTCCGCGCCCGAGTCACCAGATCCTGAAACAGCGCCACATCGACGTCATATCGTTCGACCGCGAGGCGGTAGCCACCCGGGACGGCCTCCAGGGCCCCGGTCGGGAGCGCTCGCCGCAGGCGCGATGCGAGCGAGTGCAGTGACGAACGAGGGTCTTCAGGTGGATCGTTCGGCCACACGTCTTCCGCCAGCGAGCGATACGAGACGGTGGTGCCGGTGTCCAGTGCGAGGCGGAAGAGCAGCGCCTCCTGCCCGCGGCCGCGCACGGCCAGCGGCTCGCCGTCCGCCTCTGCCGCGAACCCTCCGAAGAACCTCAGCCGCACGTCGTCAACCTTAGAGCGCGCCGGAGAAGCAGCAGGTGCCGTTGACAGCGACCGAGCATCCGTCGTTTGCGGACTCCGTCCAATAATTTCAGCCCACCTGACGTAGTAGGGTCTGAAAAGACGGGACAGTGGGGTACTCGGCTTGATTTCTTCGGGGTGGGCGTCGTCGCGGCGCAATGGGGCAGCAGAATCGGGCCGGACGAAGCGGTGGACGGCGATCGCGGCCGTCACGATGGCGCTGGTCGCCTCGGCGGTGGTCTTCACACCGCAGCCGGCGCAGGCAGCCGGCCTGCTGCCGGTGACGCCGACATCGATCGACTTCGGCGCGGTGGCGGTGGGGCAGATGAGTCCGTGGATCGCCGTGACCTACGATGCCGCGTACCGCCTCACCTCGACCAACAATGGCGAGGGCATCCAACTGGACCACACGCCCGCGTTGAATTGCAACACGCCCACGTGCTCGCTGCTGGTGCGGTTCGCTCCGACGTCCGTCGGGGCATTCTCCGACACCGTGGGCGTGGTGGCCTGGAGGGCTGGCGACAGCTTCGAAGTGTCAGTGCCCTGGACGGGCCAGGGCGTGCCCCCGGCTGCCGGAGCCTCGGTCTCTCCGAGCGCGACGGACTTCTCCGACGTCGTCGTCGGTCAGTCGGGCAGCAAGACCCTCACCTTCTCGAACACGGGCAGCGTGCCGGTGGATCTGACGGCGATCACGGTGAGCGCTCCGTTCGCGCGCACCGGCGGCACGTGCGCCACGTCCGTCGCGGTGGGCGCCGACTGCACGATCATCGTCGGGTTCACGCCGACGGCGCCGGGGCCTGCCTCCGCGACGCTGACAGTATCGACGGCACAGACGGGCGATCACCTCGTCGCGCTCAGCGGCACCGGAGTCGCGCCGCGGGAGGACATCAGCCTCACTCCGTCGTCGGTGGTCTTCCCCGCGACCGAGGTGGGGGCGACTTCGGCGGAGATCGACGTCACGGTCACGAACACGGGCAATGTTCCGGTGACGTTCAGCTCCTACGGTGTTTCCGGGCAGTTCACGTTCGCAGGGATCTCGTGTTCTTGGTCGCTCAAGCCGGGCTCGTCCTGCACTGTCCGCGTGAAATTCATGCCGACGGTACGCGGGGCCGCCACGAGTCCGGTCTACGTGGCGTTGGCTTCGGGGCTGATCCGGCGCGCGGATGTCAGCGGTATCGGGGTCGCACCGGACTTGGTGCCCACCCCGGGCTCGGTCGATTTCGGCGAGGTCGAGGTGGGGGCGATTGCCGCACCGATGCCGGTGACGATCTCCAACGAAGGTTCGTCGGCGGCGCCGGTGTCCGCGACGGTGACAGGCCCGTTCCAGGTGGATGCCTCGGCCTGCAGCAGCTCGCTGGCGCCGGGCGCAGACTGTGACGCGCTCGTCACCTTCGCTCCGACCGCGGGCGGGGCTGCGACGGGTGCCGTGACGTTCACGGCCGGTAGTTCCACGGCCCCGGTGACGCTGACGGGCACCGGCCAGCCGCTGCGGGTCGATGTGACCTCCCTCGACCTCGGATCGGTTCCCGTCGGGTCGTCCGCCACGGCGACGGCGACGGTCACGAACCTGAGCGCGGCAGACGCGCCCGTCACGATCGCGGAGCCTGCGGCGCCCTTCAGTCTTGCGGACGACTGCCCGGCGGTCCTGCCGGCCAACGGGACGTGCACGCTGACGGTGACATACGCGCCGACCGCGGTCGGCGCGTCCTCGTCGAACGTGGTGGTCTCGAACCCTTCGGCGGGCAACCTCACGGTGGCGCTGACCGGGTCGGCAATCGAGGCGGTCTTCGATCTCGGTGTGACGCCGACGTCGTCGTCCTTCGCGTCGATCGAAGTCGGTGCCACCTCGCCCGCGCTGCCCTTCGTGGTGAAGAACAAGGGCAACTCGCCCGTCGCACTCGGAACGGTTTCGGCGACTGGCGACTTCGCCGTTGCGAGCACGACCTGCACCGGCACGCTTGCAGTCGACGCGACGTGCGAGATCGGGGTGACATTCGCACCGAGCAAGGCGGGCGACCGCACCGGCACCCTGTCGATCGTCTCGAACGCCGACACGGTCACCGCGGAACTCACCGGGAAAGGCCTGGCTCCCAAGCTGGAGGTCGATCCCGGATCGGCCGACTTCGGCGACGTCGTGGTGAACGAGAGCTCGGCTCCGATGACGGTGACGATTCAGAACACCGGGTCGGCGGCGACCCCGGTCACGGTCACGGCGACGGGTCCGTTCAGCGCGGATGCCGCCGCCTGTACCGGATCGCTGGCACCGGGTGCGTCGTGTGACATCGCGGTGACCTTTACGCCGACCATCGGTGGTGCCGCTGCCGGCACCCTGACCGCGGTCGGCGGGATCTCGACGACGACGGTCGCGTTGGCGGGCAATGGGCTTCCCCTGGGGATCGATGTCACAACGCTTGACCTGGGCACTGTGACGATCGGGGAGACCGGCTCGAAGACGGTCACCATCACCAACCTCAGTGGGACGCCGGTGCCGGTCTCGGTCGGGCTGGCTGCGGGATCCGCTCGTGCTGCCGCACCGACGACTTCGCCCTTCGCCGTCGACACCGACTGCCCGGCATCGTTGCCCGGCGGATCGACGTGCACCGCGACGGTGAGGTTCGCCCCGACGGAGGTCGGCTCGGCGTCGGCGCGTCTGGCGGTCACCGCCGCCGATGCGCAGGAAGCCATCGTCGAACTGACCGGTGAGGGTGCGGCGGCGATCGTGCCGCCCACGCCGAGCCCGGCGCCGACGGGTGCGGGCGCCGGTTCAGCGCTCCCGGCGACCGGACTCGCTCCGGCGACGTTCGGCATCGCGCTCGGCGGTGCCTTCGCGCTGGCCGCCGGATTCGCCTTGTTCGGGATGCTGCGGCGACGCGCCGCGGGAGACGGCGGGCGCTGAGCACACGGAGCGCGGCGGCGACCGAGGCGGACGTTTCGCCTCAGTCGTCGCATCCGTGCTCGACGACCGAGCGCTCGCCGGGCGAATCGCAGTTGGACTGTCGTGAAATGTATTCGAAGAAGGAAGCAGTGGGGGAAGTCGCCGTGAGTTCAATGGGGTGGGCGTCAGCACGACGCAACGCAGGATCGGGCCGGACGAAGCGGTGGACGGCGATCGCGGCCGTCGCGATGGCGCTGGTCGCCTCGGCGGTGGTCTTCACCCCGCAGCCGACGCAGGCAGCCGGCCTGCTGCCGGTGACGCCGACATCGATCGACTTCGGTGCAGTGCCCGTGGGGGAGACGAGCGAGTGGGTCACGTTGTCGTTCGGAGACGGGAATGGTGGTTCGGTCTCTCTCCCGCAGAACGTCGAATACTCTTCCCCCTCGTGCAGCTCGACGTGCACGATCCGAGTGCGCTTTGCTCCGACGTCGCCGATGATCCTGTCCGGAGTCATCGCCATCAGTGGTTTCGGTCTCGCCGACGGCGTGACCGTGCCGGTGACCGGCATCGGCACACAAGCGGGGATCACCGTGACGCCGTCCTCGGTTGAGTTCGGCACGGTGGTCATCGGAAGTTCGGCCACACGGACCGCGACGGTCGCCAACACGGGCAACATCCCGGTCGATCTCACCCGCTTCCACGTATCGGCTCCCTTCGTGATCACGGGTGGCACGTGCGTTGTCGGGGCATTGGCTCCCGGCGCCACCTGCACGATCGATGTCACTTTCACGCCCTACGCGTACATCGGGTATCAGTATCGGTTGGCGATCGATACGTCGCAGGTGGGCACAGTGACGGCGTCTCTCTCGGCACTGGGCGTGGTTCCGAGTGAGTCGTTCACCATCGCTCCGACCGCCACCGGATTCCCCGACACACTCGTCGGCGCGACGTCGCCCACCCAGAGCCTCACCGTCACGAACACCGGCAATGTGCCGACCACCCCCACCGCAGACCGCGTCTCGGGCCCGTTCTCCGTCGCATCGACGACGTGTCGGGGCGCGCTCGCGCCCGGGGCCACCTGTGTCTACTCGCTCATCTTCTCCCCGACCGAGGTCGGGGCCGCGACGGGGAGTGTCCGTGTGGAGTCGGGCACAGGTGCAAGCGCGACCGCCACGCTCGACGGGATCGCCATCGCCCCCCAGCTGGTGCCGAGCGAGAGCACCTTGGACTTCGGCGACGTCGAGGTGGGCAAGATCTCCCGCTCGGCCTCGCTGAAGATCACGAACGCAGGGTCGGCGGCGACGCCGGTCACCGTGACGGCGACGGGTCAGTTCACCGCGGATGCCGCAGCCTGTGCGGGTTCGCTGGCACCGGGTGCGTCGTGCGATGTGTCGGTGACCTATCGGCCGGTGGTCGGTGGTGCCGCGTCGGGCACGCTCACTGCGGTGGGCGGGACCTCCACGACAACGGTCGCGCTGGAGGGAACCGGTCAGCCGCTGCGCGTGGATGTGGCATCGCTGGATCTCGGAGTCGTCCCGGTCGGGTCGTCGGCGACGGCGACCGCGATGATCACGAACGTCAGTGGCGCGGCGGTGCCGGTGACGGTTCCGCAGCCGGATGCGCCGTTCTCCCTCTCGGAGAACTGCCCGGCGACCTTGCCGGCACACACGTCGTGCGAGGTCACGGTGACGTTCGATCCGACCAAGGCCGGTGCAGCGACGTCGAGCCTTGTGGTCTCGAGCCCGCTGGCGGACGACCTCACGGTGGCACTGACGGGCTCGGCGTTCGATCCGATCTTCCTGCTCGGCGTGACGCCCCCGTCGTCGACCTTCGCGTCGACAGAGGTCGGTCAGACCTCGCCCACGGTGCCGTTCGTAGTGAAGAACAACGGCAACATGCCGATCGTGTTCGATGCCGTCTCCGCCAATGGCGACTTCTCGGTAGAGAGCACGACGTGCACGGGCACGCTTGTGATCGGTGCGACGTGCGAGGTGGCCGCGACGTTCGCGCCGACGAAGGCCGGCGACCGCACCGGTACCTTGTCGATCACCTCGAACGCCAAGACGGTCACGGCGGAGCTCGCAGGAGCGGGACTGGCTCCGAAGCTGGAGGCTGACCCGGCATCGGTCGATTTCGGCGATGTCGTGGTGAACGAGAGCTCTGCACCGACGGTTGTGAAGATCACGAACACGGGGTCGGCGGCCGCACCGGTCACCGTGACGGCGACGGGTCGGTTCACCGCGGATGCCGCGGCCTGTGCCGCGTCGCTGGCACCGGGTGCGTCCTGCGACGTGGCGGTGACCTACTCGCCCCTGGCCGGTGGTGCCGCGTCCGGGACGCTCACCGCCGTCGGCGGGGTGTCGACGACGACGGTCGCGCTGGAGGGCAATGGCCTGCCGCTGCAGATCGACGTGGCAGCCCTCGACCTGGGCGCCGTCGCGATCGGCGACACCGCGGCCAAGACGGTGACGATCACCAACCTCAGTGGGACGCCGGTGCCGGTCTCGGTAGGGTTGGCCGCGGCATCCGCTCGCGCGGCCGCACCCGCCGGTTCCCCGTTCGGTGTCGAGACGGACTGCCCGGAGTCCCTGCCCGGCGGTGCGACGTGCACCGCGACCGTGACGTTCGCGCCGACCGAAATCGGAGCGGCGACCGCTCGCCTGGCGGTCACGGCAGTCGATGCGCAGGAAGTCCTGGTCGACCTGACAGGTGAGGGCGAGGCCGCGGTCGTCCCGCCGACACCCAGCCCCGCTCCGACCACCGCCGCACTTCCGGCGACCGGACTCGGCCCGACGACGTTCGGCATCGCGGCGGGCGGTGCGTTCGCGCTCGCCGGCGGGTTCGCATTGTTCTGGATGCTGCGCCGCCGAGCCGGCGGAAGCGCGCAGCGCTGACGCGGCGAACGGGGCGTCACCACAGCCCGCCGGCCGAGCCGGTGGGCGGGTGACGCCCCGTCCTGCTGCGCAGTCTAGGAGGCGCCGCCGTCTCGGGCGCGCTGGCCGAATGTGCCCGATGTCACGGTGCGGTACGAGGTGCGCACGATCTCCTCCAGCACGTCGAGGTCGATCTTCGCGGCGTCCTTGATGTAGAGGCATCCGACGCCCGTCGTATGCGGCCCGAGCCGCGCGAGGCGGTCCTCGTGAGCGCCGACGCCGTCGACGAGGTAGATGCTCGTCGCCGCCTTGCGCGGTGCGAACCCGGCCGCAGCCGTATCGCCCTCATGGCCGCTCGGGTACTTGTAGTGGTACTCGCCGAACCCGATGATCGATCCCCACAGCACGGGCTGCTCCCCGGTCGCCCGCTGGAACAGCGGCAGCAGCACTTCGGCGTCGCGACGGCGTCGCTCCGGCTGCACGTGCGCGACGAACTCGACGACGTCGAGAGATGTCGGTTCCATCGGTCAGCCCTTCGCCGCAGCCTTCATGGCCCGCTTGTGCTCGCGCACGAGCGTGAGCGACTCGGGCGAGACGATGTCGGCCACCGAACGGTGCGAGCCCTCTTCACCGTAGGGAGCAGATGCCTCGCGCCAGCCGTCGCCGTCGAACCCGCACTGCTTGCCGAGGAGTGCGAGGAAGATCTTCGCCTTCTGCTCGCCGAAGCCCGGCAGCGCCTTGAGCCGCTTCAGCACCTCCGCGCCGGACGGCGATCCCTGCGTCCAGATCGCGGCGGCGTCTCCGCCCCACTCCCGCTCGAGTGCGGCGCACAGGTCCTGCACGCGGCCGGCCATCGAACCCGGGAAGCGGTGGATCGCGGGAGTCGTCTTGAAGACCTCCGCGAGCGCCTCGGGGTCGTAGCCGGCGAGGGTCTCGGCATCCACCGATCCGATGCGCTCCTGGATCTTCAGCGGACCCGCGAAAGCCGTTTCCATCGCGACCTGCTGGTCCAGCAGCATCCCGATCAGCAGGGCGAGGGGGCTCTCCGAGAGGAGGCTGTCGGCGGCGTCGTCCGCGGTGATGTGGAGGCTCATCCCGCCAGTCTTCCACTGGTCCGAACCGCGCGCACGGCCCGCGCGGCTGCTGCCGTGACCGCGAGACTGCAACCGGGCGTCGAGACTGAGGGTAATAGCCGAAGTCTCGAGGTCCCGCTGCAGTCTCGGCGAAATGGGGCGTTGTGGCGCGGGCGGTTGAGCGGTGCACGGCCCGCGCGGCTGCGTGCGAGCCGTCGCGGCGTCGGGTTATGGTGGCAGAACGTGCCAGCGACGGCGCGGCGTACACCGTTGTCCGGACCCCCGAGGAGCCATGTCCCCGAACGCCCGAGCGCGATTCGTGTCGGCCGCGCGGCTCGGGGCGAAGCGCACGACGGCGCGTCTCGGTCTGGTCGGCAGCATCGCGTTCACGATCGCGGTGTCGGTCGCTCTGCTCTGCGGGCTTCTCGCCTGGATCTCGCTCGACTCCCGCGACGCTCTCGACGGTGCGATACCCGCCGCCGACGAGGTGGGCGGCTGGGCGCAGGTGCAGACGCGGATCGCCGACGATACGGACGCGCAGGATGCCGCGGCATCCGCGCTGTTCGATCAGCTCTTCGGCGACACGGCCGATATCGAGCGGATGCTGGTGGGCGAACCGGGCAGCGATGCGGAGCGTGTCGCGTGGCGGATCACGCCGCATCGCGCCACGCTCGACGGCGCGGCCGTGCTGCGGCTGGACCAAGGGGTCACCGCGCTGTCGACGGCGTTCCGGGAATCGGATGCCGCGGTGCAGGGCAGCGAGTCTTCCGGGTCGCTCGGCGTCAGTCTCGACTCGGCGGCGCAAGGGGTGCGGGCATCGGCGGCGATCGCCCCGGTGCCGGTGGCGATCGCCGGGATCCTCGCCTGGTTCGCCGTGCTCGAGCTCGGCCGCCTGCTCGGCGCGGCGCGCGGGCGTGAAGCCGGACTGCTGCGGGCGCGCGGGCTGTCGCGCGGGCAGTCGGCGTCGCTGTCGTTCACGGAATCGGCGGCGATCGTGGCCGCGGCGACCGTCGTCGGCTTCGGGGTCGCGCTCGGACTGCTCGCTCTCCGACCCGGGGGAGCGGCCACCGTGCTCACGACCTGGCCGCTCGCGCTCGGGCTGCTGGTCGTGCTGACCGCGACCCTTGCCATCGCCCAGGCACGCGCCGCGCGGATCGCGTCCTCCGCACGCGCGAGCGCCGGGCGTGCGGCCCAGGCCGCCTCGATCGGTGTCGCCGCACTCGTCGTGCTCGGGGCGGCCGTGCTGGTGTGGCAGTCGGTGTCGCTGCGCAGCCTGCCCTCCGACGACCCGTGGCGCGTCGGGGTCACCGCCCTGGCTCCGACGTTCGGCGTGGCCGCCGTCGGGATCCTCGCGGTGCTGCTGTTCGCTCCGCTGGCGACCACGGTCGCCGCGGTGGCGGGACGTTCGCCCGGACTCTCTCCGGCGTATCCCGCCCGCCAGGTGGCGCGGCGCGTGGTCGCCTTCTCGGTGGCGGTCGCGCTGGTGGCGATCGCCCTGTGCGGAGCGACGCTCGCTGCGTCGTACATCGCGACCTGGCGGTCGGCCTCGACCGACTCGGCGCAGCTGGCCGCCGGCACAGACCTGCGCGCCGACTTCGCCGCACGGCCGGTGCTGCCCGCGGATGTCGCGACCGCGGGGGCGGTCGACGGAGTCACCGCCGATTCCCCGGCGATCGCCGTGCCGATCGTCGCGGGCGAGCTCGCGGCGGCGCTCGTGGCCCTCCCGGCGGACGCGATCCCGAAGGTCATGCTCGCGGTGCCCGGTGCCGCGCAGCCGATGGATCTCGCCGCAACCCTGGCCGGCGACCCCGTCGGGCTGGAGCTGCCCGAGGGGTCGACGGGGCTCGCGCTCGGCGGGCTGTCGACCCCGCAAGCATGGAGCGACAACGACGGCAACGGCGTCGACATCCCGAACCCGGACGCCGGCAGCGACCTCATCGCGCGCATGTGGGTGACGGATGCCACGGGCGCCACCGTATCCGTCGACACCACCATCGCGGCCACTCCCGAGGGAGAGGGCCGCCGCTTCGTCGCGGCGGGGGACCTTCCCGACGGCGCCGCGCCGTGGCGATTGATCGCGGTGGACCTGTCCCGCGGACGCGGCTGGCAGAACGGCCTGCAGCAGCTGCGGATCGAGGAGCTGCGCGTCGCGAGCCTCGCGGACGGCGTCGTCGAACCCGTGGACATCGAGCTTCCGCAGACGGTGACGCTGACCGGATGGGGGCTGGAGCAGCCCTCGACATCCCTGCTGTGGAGTTCGACGGGCGCGACCGCGACCGTCGTCCCCGCCGTCGTCACGACGGCGTTCGCCCAGGTGCTCGGGCTCACCGTGGGCGACGACGCCGGCATCCGCTTCGACGGGACCGGGCGCAGCTACACCGTCGAGGTCGCCGCCGTCGTCGACGCGATTCCGGGCGTCGGGTCGGGCCCCGGAATGCTCACGTCACTGGACGTCCTCAGTGCGGCGTCGCTGGTCACCGGGCCCCGCGTCGACCCGCCCCTGGAGCCGCCGCTCGCGAATCAAGTGTGGGCGGCTGGTCCCCCCTCCGCGGCGGCGGACCTCGTCGAGGTGCTCGATGTGTCGGTCGAGACGCCGATGGATGCCGCATCCGCCGTCACCGCAGGACTCGTGGCCGCCTGGTGGGCGTGCGCGATCGGCGGCGCGCTGCTGGCCGGGGTCGCGCTGGTCGCGCTTCTGACCGCCCTGACCGGGCAGCGTGCCGGCGAAGTGCTGGTGCTGCGCGCGGTCGGCGTCGCGCCGCGTCGACAGGCCCGGATGCGCACGGTCGAGGCATCCGTCGTCGTGATCCTCGCCGCCGCGCTCGGCACCGTCGGAGGGTTCGTGCTGTCGTGGCTCGTCATCCCCGGCCTCGCCGAGGCGGCCGTCCCCGGAACCGACGTCGAGGCCACGTTCGCCGTCGACCCGTGGCCGATCCTCGCCGCCGTGGTGGTCATCGGCGTCGCACTCGTCGCGTTCTCCATCGGCGGCTCGACTGCTGTGCGTCGGCAGGGCGCGTCGACCCGCCTTGAGGAGGCCGCGCCGTGAGCCGGACCTCGACCGCGGGCCTGATCGGCCGCCACCTGCGCACCGCACCGGGAGCGCCGATCGCGGTCGCGCTTCTCGTGTTCGTGCTGACCGCGATCACGGTGTTCGGTCCGCTCGCGCTCACCGCGCTCAGCGATGCGTCGCTGCGGTACCGTCTGGAGTCGGTCAGTCCGGTCGCTCGCGACGTCGATTCCTCCGTCGCGGCGCCGCCGACGGTCGGCCCCGGCGATGAGGCGCTGACCGACCTCCCGCCGGGCACCGAGAACAGATGGGGAGCCTGGGACGCCGATCTCGAGCAGGTGCGCCGAGACACCCGCGCACCGACGTCGGGCGCGCTGGAGAGAGCCCAGTACTTCACCCGCTTCGGCATCATCAAAGGTGCCGTGGCCTCTACGTATGTCGCGACCGACCCGCGGTTCGCGTCGCGGATCCGGATCGACACCGGACGCCTGCCGGAGGCCGGCCTCACCGAGGGGGAGTGGCAGGAAGGAATCCGGGCCGCCGTCGAGGAGGGAGCCGACCTGCCGCCGGTGGAGATCGTGCTCTCCACCGCCTCCGCGGAGGCCGCGGAGTGGCCGCTCGGTGAGACGCGAGTCGTCGCGGGAGAAGCGGCGTGGCCGTATCCGCTCCCTCTGACGCTCGTGGGTACGTTCGACGCGGTCGACGAGGGCGATACGTACTGGCAACACGCGACCGGCATCCTGACACCGGCGGTCGCGTTCGACGCCTTCAGTCAGCCCTTCCTCAAGCCCACGGCCTTCGCGGCGCCGGGTGCCCGCCTCGCGGTGTCCAGCAATATGCTCACCACCGTCTGGTATCCGTTCCAGGCCCATGCGGTCACAGCCGATACCGCGCCGGACATCCTCGCCGGTCTCCGACGACTCACCGGTACAACCCAGAACATCGGCGCCGACGCCGGGTTCGGCGCCGTCGTCCCGCTCGGCTTCCGAACCGACGCGATCGCTGCCCTCGAGACCGGCATCGGCGAGGGCCGCTCCCTCACCGCCATCCTCGCGATGCTGGCGGCCGGCCCGCTCGGCGTCGCAATCGCGGTGCTGGTGCTCGGCTGCCGCATGATGCTCGAACGCCGCCGCCCGGCGCTGCGGCTGCTGTCGGCACGCGGCGCCACGGGCGGGCAGCAACGCGGACTGCTCGGGCTCGAGGGGCTTCTGGTCGGGGTGATCCCCGCCGCGCTCGGTGCCGCGATCGCATTCGTCGTCTCGGCCGCCGTTCTCCCGGGCGAGGTGGCAGGCCCCATCCAGGCGCCGGCGCTGCTCATCGCGCCGATCCTGCTCGCACTCCTCCCGGCAGTCGCGCTCGCGGCATCCGCTCTGTCGGTGCGCAGCGGCGAGCGGATCGATGATCCGACCCACAGTGGCGGGTGGCGGGTCGTGATCGAGCTCGCCGTCGTCGGACTCGCGGTGCTGGCGACCGCGCTGCTGATCGTGCGGGGCGTCGGGCGCCCCGAAGAGCCGTTCGACCCGCTCGTGGTCGTCGCCCCGCTGCTGCTGGCACTCGTCGTCTGCATCCTGACCCTGCGCGTGTACCCCGTGCTGCTGCGGTGGCTGCTGGCGCGGGAGCGCCGCGGCACCGGGTTCGTCGGCTTCCTCGGTGCCGCCCGTGCGCTGCGCGACCCGGCGACCGGGCTCGCACCGGTGCTCGCCCTCGTCGTCGGCGTGTCGGTCGCGGTGTCCGCCGGCGTGCTGCTCTCGACCGTGCAGTCCGGCGCGACCGCCGCCGCCCGCGCGGCCGTCGGCGCGGATCTGCAGCTGAGCGCCTCGCGGTTCGACGAGGGCGCTGTCGACGAAGTCGCCGGCATCGACGGCGTCGAGGCGGTCGCGGCGGTCGGTGCACTGTCGTCCGCCGAGGTGAGCGTGGATGAGAATCGCAAGCTCGCCCCGCTCTACCTCGTCGACCGTGCCACCCTCGACGAAGTGCAGGCGGGGCATCCGCCGCTCGTCCCGTCCGACGTCGATCTCGGCGACGGCACGGGCGCGATCCCGATCCTGTTCTCCGCGCGCGCCGACACCGTGATCGAGCCGGACACCGGCGAGCTGGAGCTCGAGCGAACCCCCGCGACCATCGCCGGAGTGATCGACGAGCAGGCGCCGTTCTCGTCGACGGCATCGTGGCTGCTCATCGACGACGCCTACGCGCCGGAAGTCAACGACACGCCCCCGCCGGTGGTGAGCCTCTTGGTCAGGCTTGCGCCGGGGACGGATGCTGCGACCGTCGCCGCGGAGGCGACCGCGCTGCTCGGACCCGGGGTGCGCTGGTCCAGCCCCGAGACGGTGCTGGAGACCGTCGAGGGCGGACCCGCCGCGGCCGGGCTGCGGGTCGCGCTGATCGCGTGCATCGCCGTCGCGGCTGCGCTCAGCGCGATCGCCGTCGTGATGACACTGGTGCTCGGCACGCGGGCGCGGCGCCGCATCCTCGCCCTCCTCGAGACCCTCGGCGCTCCGCCGCGTGTCGGCGGCGCGCTGGTCGCATGGGAGCTGTGGCCGGTCTGCGCGACCGCACTGGTGGCCGGTGCCGCGTTCGGCGCGGCCCTGCCGCTCCTCCTGCTGCGTGTCGTGGACCTCCAGCCGTTCACCGGCGGCATCGCGCAGCCCGCCTACGTGGCCGATCCGCTCGTACTGACCGTCGCCATCGGCGGGTTCCTGCTGGCGACCGCCGTCTTCACCCTCATCGCCCTCGCGATCTCCCGGCGCGCCCGCGCCGCGGCGATCCTCCGTACCGTGGAGGAGTCATGACCACTCCCACCGTCACTCCGGCATCGACCGTCGAGCCCGACATCCTGTGCACGGACCTCGTCCGCATCTTCACGACGCAAGGCGTCGAGGTCCAAGCACTGCAGGGGTTGAACCTCCGGGTGGAGCGCGGCGAACTCGTCGCCGTGGTCGGGGCCTCCGGCTCCGGCAAGTCCACGCTCTTGTCGATCCTGTCCAGCCTCGACGTCCCCACCGCCGGTGTCGCCCGCGTCGCCGGGCGCGACCTCCTCACAATGACCGCCCGCGAGCGGGTGATCTTCCGCCGCGAGGCCGTCGGGTTCGTCTTCCAGCAGACTTCGCGCAACCTGCTGCCGTATCTCACGGCGGCCGAGAACGTGGCTGCGGCCCTTGCCATCACCGGTCGGCCGAAGGGGCACAAGGAGCGCGCCGACCGGGTCGCAGGACTCCTGGACCTGCTCGAGGTGTCGCATTGCGCGGAACGCCGCCCCACCGAGATGTCGGGCGGGGAGCAGCAGCGCGCCGCGATCGCGGTGAGCATCGCCAACAGCCCGCGCGTGCTGCTGGCAGATGAGCCGACCGGTGAGCTGGACGACACCACCAGCGCTCACGTTCTCGAGGCGATGCGCTCGGTCAACCGCGAACTCGGTGTGACGACCCTCATCGTGACGCACGACCCCTCCGTGTCGGAGCACGTGGCCCGTACCGTGCAGATCCGCGACGGGCGCACCTCCACCGAGGTGCTGCGCTCCACGCGCGTCGACGAGCACGGCGCCGAGGAGCACGTCGCCGAGGAGTACGCGGTGCTCGACCGCGTCGGCCGGCTGCAGCTGCCCGACGACTTCGTGCAGGCGCTCGACCTGCGCGAGCGCGTGCGCCTGGCACTGGAGCCCGACCACGTCGGCGTCTTCCCCGGTCAGCGGAAGGTCCCCGCGGCATCCGACGTTGAGGGATCCTCAGACGACACGTCCACCCCCGAGGAGACCCCATGACCACGGCACTGCGCGCAGAGAAGCTGACCCGCACCTTCGAGTCCGCTTCCGGCGAGGTGCACGCCTGCGCCGACATCGACCTCGAGCTGCACCCCGGGGAGCTGCTCGTCGTCCGCGGCGCGTCCGGCGCCGGGAAGACGACGCTGCTCAACCTGCTCGGGGTGCTCGACAGCCCGACCTCCGGCACCGTCTGGATCGGCGACGTCGACACCACGACGCTCGGCGAGGACGCACTGGCCGAGCTGCGCCGCGAGAACCTCGGCTTCATCTTCCAGTCGTTCGGCCTCATCCCGGTGCTGTCGGCGGCCGAAAACGTCGAACTGCCCCTGCGCATCGCCAAGACCGACCCGGCCGAGCGGGCCGAGCGCGTCGCCGCGGCGCTCGAACTCGTCGGACTGGGCGACCACGCGGCGCAGCGCCCCGCCGAGCTCTCCGGCGGTCAGCAGCAGCGCGTCGGCATCGCCAGGGCGATCGTCACCCGTCCCCGCATCCTCATCGCCGACGAGCCGACCGGCCAGCTCGACTCGCGCACGGCCGCGACGATCATGGACCTGCTCAGCGACCTCGCCCACACCCAGGGCTTGGCCGCGATCGTGTCGACCCACGACCCGCTCCTGGTGGCCCGCGCCGACCGCGTCATCGAACTGCACGATGGGCGCATCACGCGTGTGAGCGAACGGGATGCCGCGACGGCCGTCGATGACCCGATCGACCCGGAAGACCCGGTCGCCCCGACCGGCACCGCGGATGCGGGGGCCCGTGACGGGCATCCGCTCACCCGTGCGGAGGCGCGGGCGCTGCGCGACCGCGAGAGCTGAGCCCGGCTCAGCCGGCGAGTTCGTCGTCCGCGGCGGCGGACGCGGGCTCGGCGAGCTCGATGCCGAACAGCGCGGTCAGCGCCGCGGTGTACTCGTCGGCCCGGCCGATGCGGGCGAACTCGTGGGCCCGAGCGGTCGGGGTGTGCAGCAGCACGCCCACCAGGTGGCGGAGGGACTGCTCTGTGCTGCCGTCGTCGCCGCGGGCCTTCGCACGGGCGATCTCCGCTTCGAGCAGGCCGAACACGTGGGTGCGCAGCGCCACGACGGCGGGCTCCACGGCGCGGCTCTCGCCCACGACCGCGAACCGGTGCGCGGCGTCCTTCACAACGGCGCGCGCGGCATCCGTCGCCTGCAGCTCCTCCAGCGGCGCGTGCAGGCGGATGGTCTCGAGGTCGAGCAAGTCGATGCCGTCGATCCCGACCACATCCGGGTCCACGTTGCGCGGCAGGCCGAGGTCGATGATCAGCCGCCGGGTCGTCGTGACCGGCGGCGCAGGCTGCACGGGGCAGCCGAAGGCCACGGTCGGCGCGCCCTGGCCTGCGCCGCCCTCGGTGAGGGTGCGGGCCGAGAGCACCGGCGTCTCCGCGGTGGTGCAGGTCACGATCAGCTCCGCGCGGGCGGCGACCTGCGCGTATGCGTCGGCCGCGACCGAGCGGATCCCGTGCTTCGCGGCGAACCGCTCGCCGCGTCCGGACGGCGAATAGACGCTGATGTCGGCCGCGCCGTGGTCGCGCAGCGCCGCCAGCGTCGCCGCCGCGTACGAGCCGGTGCCGACCAGCAGCACGGGCAGTGCCGACCAGTCCGCGATGCGGCTGTCGGCGAGGTCGAGTGCGAGCCGCACCAGCGAGCGACCGGCCCGGCCCAGAGCCGTGGAGTTCTTCACACCGCGCTGCGTCTCGGATGCGCGCTGGAACAGGCGCTCGAGCTCGCGGGACGTCGTGCCCTTCTCCCGGGCATCCGCCAGGGCGCGCCGCACCTGACCGGCGATCTCGCCCTCTCCGACGACGACGGATTCGAGCCCCGAGGCCACAGCGAACAGGTGCTCGGCGACCGGGCGTCCCTCGATGACCCGGTACGAGCCCTCGAATTCGGCGGGTGTCACGCCGGTGGCGGCCTCGATGGCCAACAGCGTCGCCTCGACCCCGACCGCGCCTGCGGCGGTGACCGGCTCGTCCATCTCGACGTACGCCTCGAAGCGGTTGCAGGTGGCCACCACGACGGCTCCCTGCACGCAGTCGTCATGCGCCGAGATGAGCGGCGCGATCGCGGTGGTGTGCACGCTGAGGCGCTCGAGGAGCTCGAAGGAGGCCGTCTTGTGGCTCGCTGTCACGCACATCAGCACTGTCACATGGTAACCCGAGGCGGCTGACCGCTTCCCATCGGTGACGCACAGCGTCGGGTGCGAGGATGGACGAATGCCTGGTCCCGCCGATTCCCTGTTGGTTCGCGCACTGCGCGGTGAGCGCCTCGACCGCCCGCCGGTGTGGTTCATGCGGCAGGCGGGACGCTCCCTGCCCGAGTACCGCGATCTGCGCGTCGGTACGCGCATGCTCGATGCCTGCCTGGAACCGTCGCTGGCCGCCGAGATCACCCTGCAGCCGGTGCGCCGGCACGGCGTGGACGCCGCGATCTTCTTCAGCGACATCGTCGTGCCGCTGCGCCTGGCCGGGGTCGAGGTCGAGATCCAGCCCGGACGCGGCCCCGTGTTCGCCGAGCCGGTGCGAACCGCCGATGACGTGCGGCGCATCACCGCGATCTCCCCGGACGCCGTCGCCCAGGCCGCCGGCCCGATCCGGGAGGCCGCCGCGCTCGTCGTGGCGGAGCTCGCGGCATCCGGCACCCCGCTGATCGGCTTCGCCGGCGCCCCGTTCACCCTTGCGGCCTACCTCATCGAGGGCGGGCCGTCCAAGGAGCACCTGCGCGCCCGTGCCATGATGCACGCCGACCCGGAGTCGTGGCACCGGCTCGCGGGCTGGCTCGCGGCCGTGTCGGCGGCGTTCCTCGCAGCGCAGGTCGAGGGCGGGGCATCCGCCGTGCAGCTCTTCGACTCGTGGGCCGGGTCGCTCTCGCCCGCCGACTACCGCGCGTTCGTCGCACCGCACTCGCTCTCGGCGCTGGAGCCGATGCTCGGCTCGGTGCCGACGATCCACTTCGGTGTCGGAACCGGCCCGATCCTCGCCGATATGCGGCTCGGCGGACGGGTGGATGCCGTGGGCGTGGACTGGCGGATGCCGCTGGATGAGGCGGCCGCCTTGCTCGGCGACGCCACGACCGTGCAGGGCAACATCGACCCGGCGCTGCTGCAGGCGCCGTGGCCCGTGCTGGAAGCGCACGTCCTCGACGTCATCGAGCGGGGACGGTCGGCCCGCGCCCACATCCTCAACCTCGGGCACGGCGTGCCGCCGGAGACGGACCCCGCGGTCCTGACCCGCATCGTCGCGCTCGCGCACGGGGAGACGGCATGACCGACGGTGTCGAGGAGCTCGCCGCGCACGCCCGCGATACGCACATCGTGGTCGTCGGCGGCGGAGTCGCCGGGCTCGTCGCGGCACTGGAGTGCGCCAAAGTCGGGATGCAGGTCACGGTGGTCGAGGCATCCGACAGCTTCGGCGGCGCGGTGCGCTCTGCCGAGGTGGCCGGCATCACGGTCGACGCCGGAGCCGAGAGCTACGCGACCCGCGGGGGTACCGTCCGCGCGCTGATCGACGAGCTCGGACTCGGCGATGCCGTGGTCCGGCCGGCGGCCGGTCGCGCGTGGGTCGCCGGCATCCCAGGTGTCGGCGCCGCGCCACTGCCGGCCGGCAGCGTGCTCGGCATCCCGGACAATCCGTGGGGCGACGACGTGCGACGCATCATCGGCTGGCGCGGCGTCTGGCGCGCCTACCTCGACCGCCTCCGTCCGCCGCTGACGATCGGTCACGAGCGCAGCCTCGGCGCCCTGGTGCGCACCCGCATGGGGGAGCGCGTGCTCGACCGGCTCGTCGCCCCCGTCACGACCGGCGTCTACTCGGCGCGTCCCGACGACATCGACGTGGACTTCGCCGCGCCCGGCCTCAACTCGGCGCTCACCCGCACCGGCTCGCTGGCCGGTGCCGTCGCCCAGCTGACCGGCGCGCGCACCGGCGCTCCGGGCGCGGCCGTCGAGGGACTCGCCGGCGGGATGTCGCGGCTCGTCGCGGCGCTCACCGAGCGGTTGATCGCCCTCGATGCCGAGCTGCTCTCCTCGACAGAGGCCCGGGCCGTCGCCGCGCGCGACGGCGGCGGCTGGGCGGTGTCGATCCACGCGGAGGACGATCCGCGCGTAGAACTCCGCGCCGACGCCGTCATCGTCGCGACACCGGAAGCCATCGCGCGCGCACTGCTGTCGCCGAGCGTGCCGGAACTCTCCGGCGATGCGGGCGAGGCGCCCATGGTCGAGATCGTGACCCTCGTGCTGGAGTCCCGTGCCCTCGATGCCGCGCCGCGCGGGACCGGAGTGCTCACCGTGCCCGGCTCCTTCTCCGCGAAGGCCCTGACTCACTCGACCGCCAAGTGGGACTGGGTCGCCCGAGCCGCGGATGGCCTGCACGTCGTCCGGGTGTCGTTCGGGGCGCAGGGCGAAGAGCCTGCGACCGCGCGGCTGGACGACGCGGATGCCGCAGCGCTGGCTCTGGCCGAGGCATCCGCTCTGCTGGGTGTGCCGCTGCAGCCCGGCGATCTGCGCGGCGCGCACCGTGAGCGGTTCACACAGTCGCAGCCGGCGTCGGTCATCGGCCGCGCGGCCGCCAGTGCTGCCGCGCGGACGACCGTGCATCGCCGGCCGGGACTCGCGGTGGTCGGCGCCTGGGTCGCCGGAACCGGCCTCGCCCAGGTGGTGCCGGACGCCGTGAACGAGGCGGAACTGGTGCGCCGCACCACGCTGTTCGGTGCTCCACCGGCCGACAGCACGCTCTGAACCGTCTGACGGCGCCGAGACCGGAAGGACTGATGCCGGAATCGGCATACAGGACTACCCTGGGACCAGACCATCCGTCTCATCCAGCGTGAGGAGACCCCATGAGGGGCAAAGCAGGACTCGTCATCGGCCTCGGAGTCGGCTACGTGCTCGGTACTCGTGCCGGTCGCGAACGCTACGAGCAGATCAAGACGCAGTGGCTCAAGGTGTGGAACCTCGATCCCGTGCAGGCGCAGGTCAGCAAGGTCAAGGACTTCGCCAAGACCAGCGCCATGGCGCTGCCGAACGCGCTGTGGGACGGTGCCGTCAAGGTCACCAAGGCGGCCACGTCCTCGCGCGGCACCGCGGGCCAGAAGCTGGACGCCGCGATCGACGCCGGCAAGGACTCGATCGACGAGGTCGCGAACGCGGCAGACACCACTGTGTCGGCCGTCAAGAAGGCTGCGGACAAGGCGATCGACGACATCGCCGACACCGCCGGCCGCAACGGGGCCTGACGTGTCCAGCCCCCGTGGCTTCCGCGATCGCGCGGATGACAGCCTGTTCACTCTGATCGGCGAAGTCCCCGAGCTCGTCCGCAACCTCGTCATCGCCGAGGTCAACTCGGCCAAGGCCTGGGTTCGTCGCACCGCCAAGGACGCCGGAGTCGGCGCGGGTTGGATCGTCGGCGCGCTGTTCGTGCTGTTCTGGACGGTCCCGGCGCTCGGCACCTTCGTCATCGCCGGTCTGTCCTCGTGGTGGCCGGTGTGGCTGTCGGCGCTGGTCGTGTTCCTCTTCATGCTCGTGCTCACAGCCGTCCTCGCCCTTCTCGGCGTCATGCGGTTCCGCAAGGTAGCGAAGGACGAGAACCCCGCCCAATCCATCGCCCGAGACGTGAAGGAGGTGCGCGATGAGCTTGAGCTCTAGCTCGCCCGTACCCGTGCCGCGCACCGCCGTCCCCCTCGGGATCACCGACCCCGTCGAGAAGGCTCGTGCCGAGCTGAAGGCGACCCTCGCCGCCATCGAGGTCAAGGGGAACCTCCCCCGGCGCGTGGCCAACTCCACCGAGCGCAACGTCGCCAAGGCGCGTGCGTTCTCGCGACAGAGCCCCGCGGCTGCCGCGGCTGCCGTGGTCGTCGGTGCTGCCGCGATCGGACTCCTGGTGTGGGGAGCGGTGCGCGCCTACACGCGCTGATCGGGCCGCCGTCCGGGTCCGTTTGCCGCCTGCGCGCCGCAGGGGGAGACTGGAGACATGGCTCCCGATACCGACCCTGCTCCCGCCGCGTTCACTCTGTGGGCGGTGCTGCGCCGCGATCCGCAGCATCCCGTCACCGAACCGGACGAGACCGAGCTCGCTTCGATCACGGCACTGATCGAAGAAGGCGGCGTCACCGTGCGCGGCTTCTACGACGTGAGCGGTCTGCGGGCGGATGCGGATCTCATGATCTGGCTGCACGGTCCGAACCCCGACGAGCTGCAGCGCGACCTGCGCCGGCTCCGTCGCACCGAACTGCTGCGGCACCTGCTGCCGGTGTGGAACGCGATGGGCGTGCACCGCGACGCCGAGTTCAATCGCGCGCACGTCCCCGGCTTCCTGCGCGGGGTTCCGGCGCGGGAGTGGCTGTGCGTCTACCCGTTCGTGCGCAGCTACGAGTGGTACCTCCTTCCCGAGGAGGACCGCCGCCGCATGCTCGCCGAGCACGGCCGCCGCGGCGCCGCGTTCGAGACCGTCACCGCCAACACGGTGGCATCGTTCGCGCTCGGCGACTACGAGTGGATCCTTCCGCTGGAAGCCGATGACCTCGGCGACCTCGTAGACCTGATGCGCGACCTGCGTTACACCGACGCGCGCCGCCACGTGCGCGAGGAGGTCCCGTTCTACACCGGCCGCCGCCTCGAGCTGCACGAGATCCCCGAGGTGCTCCAGTGACGACCTCGCGACGGGACTCCCGGCCCCCGGTGCGGCGATGACGAGCGCGCTCCGCCTGGGCACGCGTCGCAGCGCGTTGGCAATGGCGCAGTCCGGCCATGTCGCGGATGCTCTGGCTGCGGCATCCGGACGTCCTGTCGAGCTCGTCCCGATCGTCTCCGAGGGCGACGTGTCGCGTGCCTCCCTCGCCTCGCTCGGCGGCACCGGCGTGTTCGCGACGCGGCTGCGGGAGGCGCTGCTGGCGGGGGAGTGCGACCTGCTGGTGCACTCGCTCAAGGACCTGCCCACGGCGCAGCCGCCCGGACTGGTGATCGCCGCGACCCCGACTCGTGAGGACGCCCGCGACGTGCTCGTCACGCGCGACGGGACGCCGATCGATGCTCTGCCGGAGGGTGCCCTCGTCGGCACCGGCTCTCCGCGCCGGGCGGCACAGCTGCGCCGCCGCAACCCGCGGGTCGTCGTGCAGGATCTGCGCGGCAACGTCGACTCGCGGCTGGGGCGCGTGCGGGACGGCGAGCTGGATGCCGTCATCCTCGCGGCCGCCGGACTCGCGCGGCTCGGCGTCGCCCACGACGACTTGCGGTTCGAGTCGCTGGAGCTGGCGGCCTGGCCGACCGCGCCGGGACAGGGCGCGCTGGCGGTGGAGATCCGCGAGGATGCCCCGGCCGAGCTCGCCGCAGCCGTCGCCCTGCTGGACGACGAGCCGACCCGGGTGGCGATCACGGCCGAGCGCACGGTCCTGACGGTCCTGGAGGCCGGATGCCATGCACCGGTCGGCGCCCACGCAGAGGTGATCGGAGAGGAACTTCACCTGCAGGCGGTCGTCTACACCCTGGACGGTCTGCACCGCATCGCAGCGGACAGGACGTTCGCTCTCGGCCCGGGGTATGCTCGGGAACCAGGCAGCAGCAATGGCGCGAATGCTGCCGATGGCGCGAACCCGATCGCGCGTGCTGCGCGCGCCGGGTCCGATGTCGCCCGTCGGCTGCTCGAACGTGGGGCGGCCGACATCGTGCCACGAGAGTCGACCCCATGAACACAGCACCCCACAACGCAGTACCCAAGCCCCTCGCCGGCTGGCGCGTCCTCGTGCCACGCGGTGGACCATGGGGCGACGGTGTCGCGGCCACGCTGCGCTCGCAAGGAGCCGTGCCGGTCGTGGCCCCGCTCATCAACTTCGCGCCGACGAACGATCAGGCCTCCCTCGAGCAGGCACTCGCCGACCTCGCGGCCGGCGCGTTCCAGTGGCTCACCGTGACCAGCGCGACCACCGCCGACGTGCTCTACGCGTATCGCGCGGTGGTGCCGCCGACGACCCGTGTCGCCGCCGTGGGCGAGACGACCGCCGCCGCGCTGCAGTCGATGGGCTACCGCGTCGACCTCATCCCCGAGCGCGACAACTCCGCGGCCGGCATGGCCGAGCAGCTGATCGCCCTCGAACCGGAGCCCCGCGACATCCTGACCCTGCGCAGTGAGATCGCCAAGCCGGTGCTGACGCGCATGATGATCGACGCCGGCCATCGGGTGCGCAGCGTCGTCGCGTACCGGACGGTGGGGGTGCCGGTCACCGAGAAGATCGCGCACGACGTGAACTCGGGGCGCATCAACGCCATCCTGGTGACGAGCGGATCCGTCGCCGAGCAGGTGCACGAGCAGTTCCCCGACATCCCGGAATCCACCGTGATCGCTGCGATCGGACCCCGCACCGCCAAGGATGCGCGCCGTGCGGGTCTCAGCGTGGACGTCGTCGCCGAGCGACAGACCGTGGACGCGCTCATCCACGCGGTCTCGAGCTTCTCGCTGCCGCACGCGTCGGACGAGTTCTCGGTCTGAGGTCCACGGTGAGCTTCCCGACCCATCGACCGCGGCGCCTGCGGCAGAGTCCCGCCGTGCGTCGCCTCGTCCGAGAGACGCGCCTGGATCCGGCGCAGCTGATCCTTCCCGCGTTCGTGCGGGAGGGCATCGCCGAGCCCGTCGAGATCTCCTCGATGCCCGGCGTCCAGCAGCACACCCTCGATTCGCTGCGTCGATCGGCGACGGATGCCGCGGCCGCCGGCATCGGCGGCATCATGCTGTTCGGCGTGCCCGCCGTGCGCGATGCGCGCGGGTCGGGCGCGGACGATCCCCGCGGCATCCTGAACGTCGCGACGGAGGCGCTCGTCGCCGAGGTGGGCGACGCGCTCGTCGTGCAGACCGACCTGTGTCTGGACGAATTCACCGACCACGGACACTGCGGAGTGCTCGCCGCGGACGGCAGCGTCGACAACGACGCGACCCTGGAGCGGTACGCCGCGATGGGGCTCGCGCAGGCGCGCGCGGGGTCGCCGATGCTCGGGCTCTCCGGAATGATGGACGGGCAGGTCGCGCATGTGCGCGCCGCGCTCGACGCCGAGGGCTTCACCGACACCCTGCTGCTGGCGTATTCGGCGAAGTACGCAGGCGCCTTCTACGGACCGTTCCGCGAGGCCGTCGACTCTCAGCTGCAGGGCGATCGCCGCACCTATCAGCTCGACCCGGCCAATGCGCGCGAAGGCGTGCGGGAGGCCGTGCTCGATGTCGAGGAGGGCGCCGACGTCGTGATGGTCAAGCCCGCTCTGCCGTATCTCGACGTGCTCGCCGAGGTCCGCGCGACCGTGGATGTGCCCGTCTGGGCGTACCAGGTGTCGGGTGAGTTCGCGATGATCGAGGCCGCGGCCGCCAACGGCTGGATCGATCGTCGCGGCGCCGTGCTCGAGTCGCTCCTGTCCATCCGCCGTGCCGGCGCCGACGCGGTGCTGACCTACTTCGCACTCGAGGCTGCCGCCTGGCTCCGCGAGTAGCCCCACCCCGTTACGCGAGCTCACAAGAACTGCTCGCTCAGACGGGGCTCAGCGAGCCATTTCTGTGAGCTCGCGAAAACGATGTGCAGAGGAAACGCATGACTGACCGCAATGATGAGCTGTTCGCCCGCGCCCGGGCCATCACCCCGGGCGGGGTCAACTCGCCCGTGCGCGCCTACGGTTCGGTCGGCGGCACGCCGCGGTTCGTCGCATCCGCGCGGGGTCCGTACATCACGGATGCCGCGGGGCGCGAGTACGTCGACCTCGTCGCGTCGTGGGGTCCGGCGCTGCTCGGGCACGCGCAGCCGGAGGTCGTGGCGGCCGTGCAGGCCGCGGCATCCCGCGGTCTCTCCTTCGGGGCCCCGACCGGCGCCGAGGTCGAGCTCGCCGACCTGATCGCGGACCGAGTCGCCGTCGGCGACCAGCGTCCGGTCGAGCGGGTGCGACTCGTCTCGACCGGCACCGAGGCGACGATGACCGCGATCCGCCTCGCCCGCGGCTACACCGGCCGCGACCTGCTCGTGAAGTTCGCCGGGCACTACCACGGTCACTCCGACGGGCTGCTGGCTGCGGCCGGCTCCGGTGTCGCGACCCTCGCCCTGCCCGGTTCGGCAGGGGTGCCCGCACCGATCGCCGCGCAGACGCTCGTCGTGCCCTACAACGACCTTGACGCCCTGCGCGAGGTGTTCGCGGTGCACGGCGACCGCATCGCCGCGATCATCGTCGAGGCCGCCGCCGCCAACATGGGCGTGGTCGCGCCCCTCCCCGGATTCAACGCCGCACTCGCCGACCTGGCGCACGCGCACGGCGCTCTCCTCATCCTCGACGAGGTGCTCACCGGGTTCCGCGTGCACCCTGCCGGCTTCTGGGGGCTGCAGCAGTCGCAGGGCGAGACGTACACACCCGACCTGTTCACGTTCGGCAAGGTCGTCGGCGGAGGGATGCCGCTGGCGGCCCTCGGCGGTCGTGCCGAGGTCATGGAACAGCTGGCACCGACCGGTCCGGTGTACCAGGCAGGCACACTGTCGGGCAATCCGCTCTCGGTCGCGGCCGGCATCGCCACGCTGCAGCTCGCAACACCCGAGGTGTATGCGCGAGTGGATGCTGCGGCATCCGTCGTCGCATCCGCGCTGTCGTCGGCCCTGACCAAGGCGGGCGTCGTGCACGCGGTGCCCCGCGCGGGCTCGCTGTTCGGCGTGGTGTTCGCCGCGGACGCGCCGCGCTCGTACGCGGAGGCGCTCGCGCAGGAGTCGTTCCGCTACGCCCCCTTCTTCCACGCGATGCTCGACGCCGGGGTGTCGCTGCCGCCGAGCGTGTTCGAGGCGTGGTTCCTCACCGCCGCCCACGACGAGGATGCCCTCGCCCGCGTGGTCGCCGCCCTCCCCGCAGCCGCCCGCGCCGCGGCTGCTGCCTCGGCGGCCTGACGCCCTTCTCCCGCGCGGGACCCTTTGCCGCACCGCGCGGCGCGCTCGCACGCGCCCCCGCCGTCGCGTGCGGGGCAGGTTTCACGAAGAGGCCCCGGGACCGACCCACCCCTGCGGCGCAACTAGCCTGGAGGCATGACTGAATCCCCCCGCATCGTGGTGCTGGCCGGAGGCGTGGGCGGGTCCAAGTTCACGCTCGGCGTGCGCGAGGCGCTCGTCCGGCGCGGCGCACCCGAGGCCACCGTCGTGGTCAACACCGGCGACGACCTCTGGCTGAGCGGGGTCCGACTCCAGCCCGACATCGACTCGATCGTCTACGCCCTGGCCGGCGTCAACGACGTCGTCCGCGGCTGGGGTCGCGCGGGAGACACCGAGCGCGTCAACCACGAGCTGCAGGCGTGGGGCGCGGGCTGGCCGTGGTTCACGCTCGGCGACCTCGATCTCGGCACGCACCTCGCCCGCACGGGGTGGCTCCGCGACGGACTGACGCCCACGCAGGTGCTTGAGCGGATGTCGCGGCGCTGGCCCCTCGGCGCCCACCTGCTGCCCATGACCGATGCGGAGGTCGACACGATCGTGCACGTCCGCGACGGTGCGGCGATGCACTTCCAGGAGTGGTGGACGCGGCACCGTGCGACCCTCGAGCCGACCGCCTTCGAGAACCCCGGCATCGCCGCCGCCCAGCCCGCGCCCGGCGTCGTCGAGGCCATCGCCGCCGCCGACGTCGTGCTGCTCGCTCCGTCGAACCCCGTCGTCTCGATCGGGCCGATCCTCGCCGTGCCCGGCATCCGGGAAGCCCTCGCGACCACGAGCGCGACCGTCGTCGGCGTCTCACCGATCATCGGCGGCCGGGTCGTGCGTGGCATGGCCGACGTCTGCCTGACCGCGATCGGCGTGGAAACCTCGGCCGCCGCCGTCGCCGGTCACTACGGCGCGCGCCGCGACGGCGGGCTGCTCGACGCCTGGCTCCTCGCCGAGGAGGACGCGGCGCTCGCCCCCGCGGTCGAAGGACGCGGCATCCGCTCGGTCGTCTGCCCTCTCTGGATGACGGATGCTGCGGCCACCGCGGCGATCGTCGAACACGCGCTCGCCGCGGCCGACGCATAGTGCCCGATCTCTCGACCTTCGCGTGGGTGCTGCTGGCCTTCGCCGCATTCGTCGTCGGCATCTCCAAGACGGGGCTGCCCGGCGGGAACACGATCGCGGTCGCGATCTTCGCGGCGATCCTGCCGGCGAAGGAGTCGACCGGCACCCTGCTCCTCCTCCTGCTCGTCGCGGACGTGTTCGCCGTCGTCTCCTACCGGCGCCACACCAACTGGCCCGCGCTGCTGCGCCTCGCTCCGGCGGTCATCGTCGGGCTCGCGCTCGGTGTCGCCTTCCTGGCGGTCGCCGACGACGCCTGGGTGAAGCGCTTCATCGGCGTCATCCTGATCGCGGTGATCGCGATCACGCTGTTCCGGCGCCGGGTGCAGAGCCAGGTCGCCGACGCCGGTCCGCACCGCATCGCTGCGGTCACCTACGGCACGCTGGGCGGATTCACGACGATGGTGGCAAATGCGGCCGGTCCGGTGATGTCGATGTACTTCCTGGCGTCGCGCTTCTCCGTGAAGGAGTTCCTCGGCACGGCCGCATGGTTCTACGCCCTCGTGAATCTGACCAAGCTGCCGTTCTCCATCGGACTCGGTCTCGTCACGGCACCGGGGGTGCTCCTGGACCTGGTGCTCATCCCCGCGGTCGTCGTCGGTGCGCTGCTCGGGCGCCGACTCGCGGATCGGATGAAGCAGCAGGTCTTCGAGCGCCTCGTCATCGCACTCACGATCATCGGTGCGGTGTACCTGCTGCTCTGAGAGATGACCGTTGTGAACGCAGGCTCGGCGTTCACAACTCTTCCAGGTCATCGGTCAGCGGGGAGCGACGGCGCGGATTTCCGCGGCGGGCCCCTGTCAAGGCGCGCGGCGAAGAGGAGTTACGAACCGCGGTGCGCTGGTGGACTGGCGATAGGTCGCACCGCACCGGCGCGCCGGCGATCTGGGGCGGTGCCGAGCGACGCCCTAGGCGAGCGCGCGTCCGCCAAGGAGCGCCGCGGTGCGCGGACCGACGCCCAGGGCCGCCGCGGCCGTCAGCTGGGCGACGGTGTCGACGTCGCGACGCAGGGTCGAGGCATCCGGGATCTCCAGCGCCACGCAGCCCCGCGCGAGGTGCTGCGCGAACGATTCCGCGCCGAAGGCCGTTTCCCAGGTGACCCCCGCTCGCGCGGTGACGAGCGTCGAGCCGGTGCCCTCGGCATCCGCGACGACGGCACGGTGGACGGATGCCGCGGACTCCAGCGCGGCGGACAGATCACCCGGGCGCAGCGCGGGGAGGTCGCCCAGGAGCGCCGCCCGCGGCACGTCGACCCCGACCGAGGCCGCTCCCGTCGCGATCGCGGCGTTCAGCCCGCGCGTCGGGCCCTCGGGAACCACGCGCACCCCCGCCATCGCCTGAGCGGCTTCGGTCACGCCCGCGTCGTCCGTCACGACGACCACCGTGGCCACGGCGGCGGCCGCCTCGATGGTGTCGAGCGCGATCGCACGCGCGAGCGCTTCCCGGTCGACGCCGACTCCGGCCAGTCGGGACTTGCCGATCGCCGACGGTTTGACCGGGACGATCACGGTCCAGCCGTCGGGCCCGCTCACACTCCGAACCGTGCGCGCAGGCGCGGCAGGATCTCGGCGCCGTACGTGCGCAGGAACTCGGCCTGATCGTGACCGGGGTCGTGGAACACGAGGTGGCGGAAACCGAGCTCTACGTAGGCCGCGATGCGCTCGACGTGCTCGTCGGGGTCGGTCGAGACGATGAAGCGCGACGCGGCACGTTCGATCGGCAGTTCGGCAGCCCGTCGCTGCATCTCGATCGGGTCGTGGACGCCCATCTTCTCCTCGGCCGACAGCGCCAACGGCGCCCAGAACCGGGTCTTCTCCAGAGCGACCTCGCGGTCGGGGTGGTACGAGACCTTGACCTCCATGAGGGTGTCCACGGCGTCGGCGGGACGGCCGGCCTTCGCGAGACCATCCGCCAGCGCGGGCAGCAGCGTCTCGGTGTACAGCGCCGGGTCCTTGCCGCTCGTCGTGATGTAGCCGTCCGCGATCCGGCCCGCGAGTCGGGTCGCTGCCGGACCGGACGCGCCGATGTAGATCGGGACCTTCTGATCGGCGGGCGGCCGGTCGTAGATCGTGGCGTCCTTGACCGAGTAGTAGGTCCCGTCGAACGTGACGCGGTCCTGCTCCCACAACTTTTCGATCAGGATGATGGCTTCCTTCAACCGCTGGAAGCGCTCCGGGCCATCCGGCCAGTCCAGCCCCAGCGTGACCTCGTTGAGCGCCTCACCCGTGCCGACGCCGAGGATCATGCGCCCCGGATACATCACGCCGAGGGTGGCGAACGCCTGCGCGATCACGGCCGGGTGGTACCGGAAGGTCGGGGTCAGCACGGAGGTGCCGAGCAGCACGCGCTCGGTGCGGGCGCCGAGCGCGCCGAGCCAGGGGAGGGCGGCCGGCGCGTGACCGCCGTCGTGCATCCACGGCTGGAAGTGGTCGGAGAGGAAGACCGAGTCGAAGCCCATCTCCTCGGCCAGCACACCGAACTCGACCAGCTCGGTGGGTCCGAACTGCTCCGCGGAGGCCTTGTACCCGAACCGCAGGGGAACCGTCATGACTCTTCTCCTCTCGCGGGCCGCGCGTCCGCGCCGCTCGCCGTGATGCTTTCCAGTTCGAACTCCGTGCCGCCGGTGCGCGCCAGCCGCGAGCGGAACGCGTCGACGGTTCCGGGCCACAGCAGGGTGAGGCGGCCGGAGCGTTCGTCGACGTACCAGTTGCGGCATCCGCCCGTGATCCAGGGGGTGGATGCGGCGGCCCGCGCGATCTCGTCGGTATAGGTCCGCTCGGCCTCGGGATGCACGCGCAGCACGCCGTCGGCGAGGGTCTCGCGCAGGGCCAGGGCGCGCACGGCGTAGGCCGCCTGCTCCTCGACCATCAGCACGGACGAGTTGTGGCCGAGCGACGCGTTGGGGCCGTTCAGCACGAACATGTTCGGGAACCCGCCGACGACAGTGGAGGCGAAGGAGGTCATGCCCTCGGACCAGTGCTCGTCGAGGGTGATGCCGTCCTCGCCGCGGACGAGCGCCGCATAGGGCTGCCGGGTGGACGCGAAGCCGGTCGCGAGCACGAGCACGTCCACCTCGTGGCGCGCGCCGCTCTCGGCGACGAGCGTCGAGCCCTCGACCGACGCGAGCGCAGACGCCTCCAGCGTCACCGCGCCCGAGCCGATCGCGGGGTAGAACGCGTCCGACAGCAGCACCCGCTTGCACCCGAACGCGTAGTCGGGGGTGAGTGAGGCCCGCAGTGCGGGGTCGCCGACCTGGGAGTGCAGGTGCGCGAGTGCGATGTCGCGGGCTGCGACGGATGCCGCGGCATCCCCCGATCGTGAGGCGAAGCGCGCCTCGCCCTCGGCGTACAGCTCGGCGCGGAGTCGATCGAGGGATTCCGGATGCGCGGCGAAGTCGGCGCGCTCGGCGTCGCTGTACGCGCGGGCGTCGCGGGGCACGATCCATGCCGGGGTGCGCTGGAAGAGTGTCACCCGTGCGGCGCGGGACGCCAGCTCCGGCACGAGCTGGATCGCGCTGGCGCCGGTGCCGACCACGGCGACCCTGGCGTGGGCGAGGTCGACGGAGTGATCCCAGCGGGCCGAGTGGAACAGCGGGCCGGGGAAGCTCTCCAGCCCCGGCACGTCCGGGACATCGGGCTCGGTCAGTCGGCCGCAGGCCAGGACCAGGGCCTCGGCCTCGATAGTCTCGGGGGCGTCGCCGCCGGTCTCGATGCGCCACACGTCGTCATCCCAGACGGCAGCGAGCATCGGGGCGCGCAGGCGGAGCCGGTCGCCGAGCTGCTCGAGATCGACGACGTCCTCGAGGTAGCCGCGGATCTCGTCGCCGCGCGCATACACGCCCGACCAGGCCGGGTTGGGGTGTGCGGCGAAACCGTACAGGTGCGAGGGCACGTCGCACGCGACGCCCGGATAGGTGTTCTCGCGCCAGGTGCCGCCGACGGATGCCGCGCGCTCCAGGATCGCGAACGACTCGCGCCCGGCCCGCCGCAGCGCCATCGCCATGCCGATGCCGGCGAACCCGGCGCCGACGATCGCGACCTCCACGCGCACTGTCATCGCGTGCCCGTCGGCTCGCGGTAGTCCGTCGTGCGCACCCGGAACGGCCGGAACAGGCGCGCGGCGATGCGTGCGGCATCCGCCACCGGCAGTTCGAGGCCCTGCTCGATGCCCGTGTCCGGACGCACGCGTCCGTCCAGCAGCGTCCCGCCGAGGTCGTCGCCGCCGGCGCGGAGGAGGACGGCGGCGGTCTCGCGGCCGACGCGCGTCCACGGGATCTGGACGTGCGGGATGCTGCCGGACAGCAGCAGTCGGGATACTGCGACCATCGCCCGGTGCTCGTCGAGGGCGGATCTGCCGGTGACCAGGGGAGTGCCGTGTCCGGGGAGCGGGATGGGCACGAATTCGGTGAATCCGCCTGTCTCGGCCTGGATCCCGCGGAGTCGGTGCAGGTGGGCGATGCGCTCGGCGGCGGTCTCGACATGCCCGTAGAACAAGACGGACGTCGAGTTCAACCCGGCGCGGTGTGCGGCGGTGATGCCCTCGACCCAGCGGTCGATCTCGAGGTCGCCGGGGGCGATCAGGCCCCGGACGCGTTCGCTGAGCACCTTCACCCCGGTGCCCGGGACTGTGTTCACTCCGGCGCTCGTCAGTGCGGCCAGGGCTCCCGTGAGTCCGAGGCCGCCGCGCTCGGCGAGATCCCACACGTCTTGCGGACGGTAGGCGTGGATGTGCAGGCCCGGCGACGCCGTCCGGATGGCGCGGACGATCTCGAGGTACGCCTCCGGAGCCTCGGACGGCTCGAGGCGTCCCTGCACGCACAGCTCGGTGGCGCCCAGGTCCCACGCGTCGGCCGCGATGGCGCCGACCTCGTCGAGTGTGAATGTGCCCGGCTCGGAGGTGGCGGCGGAGCGGAACCCGGTGGAGGTCAGGTTGCGGTTGATGACCAGGCTCACGGCCTCGCCCACGGTGTAGCGGCGCACATCGTCGGCGGTCGCGGCGAGGTGGTCGAGGTCGTCGCCGGTGGCCTCGAGCAGTGCGATCCATTCGGCGTCGTCGAGGCTCAGCGGATCGGAGGCGGCCCGCGCCGCGACCCCTCGCACGTCCCCCGCGCGAGACGTGGCGAAAGTGCCTGCCGCGGCGCGGGGTGGAACCGTTTGCCGCGTCTCGCGCAACGGGGTGGGGAGTGTCAGCGGGGCGGCGAGGCCTGTCGCGGGGTCGGCCAGCGCGACCACCGCCGGCAGGAGGTCGGGGTCGATCCACGCGGCGGCATCGTGCAGGTACTCGGGGTGGGCGGTCAGGCGCTCGCGCAGGATGAAGCCGAGTTCGGCCGTCATGGCCGCGAGGTCGTCGACGTGCGGCCATGGCCGCTCCGGGTTGACGTGGTCGGCCGTGAGCGGCGAAACGCCGCCCCAGTCGTCGGCGCCGGCCGCGATCAGCAGCGCGAACTCCGCCGGATCGGACAGATTCGGCGGCACCTGGATGCGCATGTGCGGACCCATGACCACGCGCGCCACGGCGACGGCGGCGACGTGCTCGAAGACCGAGGCATCCGGTGCCGACTGCATCGCGGTGCGGGGCTTCGCGCGGAAGTTCTGCACGATCACCTCCTGCACGTGACCGCGTCCGCCGCGGACATGCCGCTCGTTCGAGTCTCGGAGGGCGATGAGCGATTCGGCGCGGTCGCGCAGGGTCTCGCCGATGCCCACGAGGATTCCAGTGGTGAACGGGATGCCGGCACGCCCGGCATCCTCGATCACGGCCAGCCGCAGGTCGGGGTCCTTGTCGGGCGAGCCGAAGTGCACCTGTCCGGGCTCCTCGAACAGGCGACGCGAGGTGGTCTCGAGCATCATGCCCATCGACGGAGCGGTGGGCCGCAGCATCCGCAGCTCGTCGTACGCCATTACCCCGGGGTTCAGGTGCACGAGCATCCCGGTCTCGGCGGTGATCAGGCGCGCGATGTGGCCGACGTAGTCCAGCGTCGAGGCGAAGCCGTGCTCGTCGAGCCAGGCGCGCGCCTCGGGCCAGCGGTCCTCGGGGCGGTCGCCGAGCGTGAGCAGCGCCTCCTTGCAGCCCAGCGCGGCGCCCTGCCGCACGACCGACAGCACCTGCTCCGGCGACATGTACGCGGGCTTGTGCATCTTCAGCAACTGGGCCGGGGTATCCACGAACACGCAGTAGTGGCAGCGGTCGCGGCACAGGGTGGTCAGCGGCACGAACACCTTGCGCGAGTACGTGATCACACCGGGACGCCCGGATGCCTCGAGCCCGGCATCGCGGAGTGCTCCGGCGATGCGCAGGAGCTCGTCGAGGTCTTCTCCCCGGGCGTGCAGCAGCGCTTCGGCGTCGTCGACGTCGAGTCGCTCGCCGCGGGCGGCTCGCGCGAGCCCCGCTGCGATCGAGCGGTGGTCGGCAGCCGCGACGGGCGAATCCACGGTGGTCATCGATTCAGTCTCTCACCGCTGACAGCACCCGGTCCCGTCGGATCGTTGCGGGTCCGTAAGCAAACGTCCAGCGGGGGTGACCGTCGCGCTGGCAGACTAGGAGCATGGTGACCTTGCTGCTGGACTCGACGCAGCTCGAAGTCGTGCTCTCGCGAGTCGAGCGCACCCTTGCATTCCGAAAAGGGAATGTGGTGATCGAGAGATCGGCGATCGCCAAGGTCCAGCTCACGGATGACGGATGGACCTGGCTGCGCGGGGTGCCGAGCCCCGGCACCCATGTGCGCGGAGCCGTCGCCATGGGCACGTGGAAGTCCACCGGTGCGAACGACTTCGTCCTCATCCGCCGTCATCGTCCGGGCGTCGTCATCGACCTCGATGGGCACGACGAGTTCGAGCGGATCATTCTGACCACGCGTCACGGCCTCGCCCTCGTGCAGGCGCTGCGGCTGGATGTGCAGGACGAAGCCGCGGATGTCGTCGAGCTCGCCGCCGAGGCCGAACCCGAGCCGAAGCCGAAGAAGCCGCGCACCCGCGCCGCGAAGCCGGCCACCGCTTCCTGAGCCGAGCGCCCGCCCGCCCCCCCCGATCCCGGGCGAGATACCCGGGGCGAGCCCGTCAGCTGACGTCGCGGCGCCAGCTGAAGAGGTAGCCGAGGAAGATGAGCACCGCGGCGTAGCCGAGCAGGACGAGGCCGCCCGCCCACCACTCCAGCGGATCACCGGTCGATGCGCCGGTGCCCGCCGACATGCTGAGCACGCTGGCACCCACCAGGGCGTCGCCCGCGGCGCCCGGGAGGAACTTCGTCGCGTCGGACAGTCCTTCGACGAAGGATGCCGCGACCCGGCCGATCGGCTCCAGGAACTGTGTGAACACCAGCACTCCGACGATGGCGCCGACCTGGTTGCGCACCAGCGCACCGACACCGATGCCGACCAGCACCCACAGCACGAACGCGATCACCATGCGCCCGATGAGTGCCCAGGTGTCGCCGGAAGAGAACCCGGTGTCCAGCCCGAATCCGGCGAGGAAGCCGGCCGAGGGCGCGACCGATGCGACGATGCCGACGACGGCGTAGAGGACGCCCAGCAGGATGCCGATGAGGACCTTCGCGATGAGCACGGTGCTGCGGCGCGGTGTCGCGAGGAAGGTCGGGGTCAGCGTCTTGTGACGGAACTCCGTCGTCACCATGAGCGTGCCGATGAGCACCGGGAAGACGTAGCCCACCGACGTCGCCGAACTGTAGAGCAGGGAGGGCAGCATGTCGGCCGGAATCTGGGGGCCGTTGCCCGGCAGAGAGCCGGTGGATGCGGCCGAGAACACGAATCCGAGCGCAGTGGCGGTGAATGCGACGTAGACGAACAGGACGATCGCGAGGATCCACCACATCGCCGTCGAGAACTGCTTGGTGGCCTCCGAGCGGCTGGCGTTGATGAGGCTCATCGCTGCTCACCCTCCTCGTGGTCGTCGGCTTCCGGCCCAGGCTCGTCGCTCGAGGGCTCGGCCGGGTCAGCTCCGGGGTCATCGTCTTCCGGCGAATGGTCTTCGGATGCTTCGGATGCTTCGGATGCTTCGGATTCCGGTTCCGCGGAGCCCTCGGCGTCAACCGTCGCAGGGGCTTCGGGGGTGCTGTCGTCGTCGGTGCTCTCGACGGCCTCAGCCGCGTCATCCGTCGACGTCTCGACGTCGGCATCTGCTTCGGTGTCGACCTCGACCTCGACCTCGACCGCGTCGGCAACGGGCTCGACGGGAGCCTCGATGTCCGCTTCGTCCACGCCCGCCTCGGCATCCACCTCAGCCTCGGCATCCGCGTCCGCAACACTCGACGCCTCGCCCTCGGCTGTCCCGGGGATCGCGTTGCCCTCGTCGTCGAACGAGTGGAAGAAGCGATCGGCCTCGACATCCGCCTCGGTCTTGACGTAGTCCTCCCACGGGCGGTCCGACACGGTGCCCTCGGGAGCGTCCGCGTCGGGCTCGTCGTCGAGGGCGTCGGTCAGGTCGTCGTCGATGTCGGCAAGCGCGTCCACATCCACGTCGGCGTCCACGGCCGGTTCGTCATCGACGGTCGCCGCGACCGCTGCGACCTCGGCGGGGATGATGTCGATCACGCCCGTGCTCGCGACGGCGAACGACGCCTCCGCGGACGGATGCCGCTCCTCGGGTGCCGCCGCGGGCTCCTCCGGCTCGAAGGCCTGCGCGAGTGCCGCGGCACCGAGTCCGGCGGCTGCGCCCGCGGCGACGGCGCCACCGGGGGTGCCGAGCGTCTCGGCGTCGAAGGTCGCCGCCAGCGCGGACGCCTCGAGCTCGTCACCGTCCTCGACAACCTCGTCACCGGGGACCACGTCGTCCATCGCCTCCACGGCACCGGCCACCGCGGCGATGTAGGCGGCATCCGGCACTCCACCGCTCGCGCTGGGGTGCACGCGCACGCCGTTGACCAGATCCAGGAAGACCTCTTCGAGCGCCGGTCCGCGACGCTGCAGCGCGGAGAGGGGCACACCGGATGCCGCAGCGATCAGGCCGACGGAGACCGGCTCGGCCCCGCGCACGGTGAGCCCGGAGCGGAGGACCTCGAACGGCACCTCGGCGTCGCTGAGAGCCGCCGAGAGGGCGGCGCGGTCGGGGGAGTCGACGATCGTCGTGTACTCGGACGGGTCGGTCAGCTGGTCGAGGCCGCCCTGGAACACGAGACGGCCCTGCGCGATGATCAGCAGCGCGTCGACGGTCTGCTGCACCTCGGACAGGAGGTGCGAGGAGACGAGCACGGTGCGGCCCTGACGTGCGAACTCGCGCAGGAAGCCGCGCAGCCACTTGATGCCCTCGGGGTCGAGACCGTTGGACGGCTCGTCGAGCACGAGCACGCCCGGGTCGCCGAGGAGCGCGTAGGCGAGGCCGAGGCGCTGCCGCATGCCCAGCGAGAAGCCGCCGACCTTGCGGCCGGCAGCGTCGGCGAGCCCGACCAGACCGAGCGTCTCATCGACCCGAGAGAGGGGCAGGCCCGCGGCCTGCGCGTACACCTTGAGGTGGTTGGCCGCGGTGCGTCCGGGATGGAAGCTGGACGCCTCGAGCACGGCGCCGACGGTCTGCAGCGGGTGCGCGAGCCGAGCGTAGGGGAGGCCGCCGATGGTCGCGGTGCCGGCGTCGGCCCGGATCAGGCCGAGCAGCGCGCGCAGCGTCGTGGTCTTGCCGGCGCCGTTGGGACCGAGGAATCCGGTGACCACACCGGGTTCGACCTGGGCCGTGAAGCCGGAGACCGCGGCGATGGAGCCGAAGTGTTTTGTGAGTCCCGAGAATTCCAGCATCTGTCCTTCGGGCATGCCGAACCCTCTCCTCGTCGCGAGTTGTTTCCCTTATCTTTGCGGAAAGTACGGCGCGGATGTGAAAAGTCGTCTCTCCGCGCGCCGCGGGCGACGGTCGAGCGCACTCCGGCCGACCCCGGCGGTAACGTTGCTCGTGTGACGGATGAGACCGGAAATGCAGAGCCGCGAGTCCTGGCCCGAGCGCGCGGCGGCCTCGGCCATCTGACGCTCAATCGCCCCCGCGCCATCAACGCGCTCGACCTCGACATGGTCGACGGGCTCGCCCAGGCGCTGGACGCGTGGGACGGCGACACCGACGTCGACATCGTGCTGCTGGACGGCGCGGGCGAGCGCGGCCTGTGCGCCGGCGGCGACGTGCGGGGACTGTACGACCAGATCTCGGCGGGGCGCCCCGAAGACACCGGCATCTTCTTCCGGGCCGAATACGCGCTCAACGCCCGCATCGCGGAGTACCGCAAGCCGATCGTGGTCATCGCCGACGGCATCACGATGGGCGGCGGCATCGGCCTGGCCGGGCACGCGGCGATCCGCATCGTGACCGAGCGCTCGCGCCTGGCCATGCCCGAGACCCGCATCGGGTTCACCCCCGACGTGGGCGGCTCCTGGCTGCTCGCGCGCGCCCCCGGACGGCTCGGCGAGTACCTCGGGCTCACCGGCGCCGCAATGGACGCCGCGGACGCGATCTACACGGGCTTCGCCGACCACCTCGTGCCTTCGGCGAACCTCGAGGGCCTACGCGACGCGCTGGAGACGCGGGCCGACCCGTCCAGCCCGACCGAGCTCGTGCTGTTGTTCGACGAGACGGCCGGGCCGTCGCGGCTCGAAGCGGCCCAGGTCTGGATCGACGACGCCTTCGCCGCCGACACCGTCGCCGAGATCGTTCGGCGCCTGCGCGCACGCCCCGAAGCCGAGGCGATCGCGACCGCCGACCTTCTCGAGGAGCTGTCCCCGATCGGTCTGGCCGTCACCCTCGAAGCAGTCCGCCGTGCCCGCGCACTGCCCGACCTGCGTGCGGCGCTCGCCGAGGAGTACCGCCTGGTGCTGTGGTTCGCCCACACGCAGCCCGACCTCGTCGAGGGCATCCGCGCCCAGCTGGTCGACAAGGACCGCTCCCCGCGCTGGGTCCCGGCGACCATCACGGAACTGCCGACGGATGCCGCGGCATCCGCTTTCGCCTACGAACCCGTCGTCGCGCTCTGGGGGTGAGGTCGAGGTGTCCGAGCAGGAGGATCCGCCACGTCGCCGCGCGTATTCGGTGGGTGTCGCGCTCGACTGGTTCTTCTTCGTCTTCGCCGGACTCGCGGCGATCTGGCTCGCGTACCTGAGCTTCACCGAGACGTTCAAGCTCGGCTGGTGGGGGATCCTGGTCGCGATCGTCTTCTGGGTGCTGCTGGCCTACCTCGTGCTGCCGCGCCTGCACCGCATCCTGACCACGATCTACGTGCCGGACTACTTCATCGGCCGCACCCGCACCAGCGACGGGCTCCTGGGCGACCCGGTGAACCTCGGGTTCATGGGGTCGGGAGAGCAGATCGAGGCGGCGTTGCAGACCGCCGGCTGGACCAAGGCCGACCCGGTGACGCTCGGCTCGTCGTGGCGCATCGTCACGTCGACGCTGACGCGGCGCAGCTATGACGAGGCGCCGGTCAGCCCGCTGTTCCTGTTCGGCCACCCGCAGGACTTCGCATACCAGCAGGAGGTCGACGGCAACCCGGCCCAACGCCACCACGTGCGGTTCTGGAAGTGCCCCGACGGCTGGCTGCTGCCGGGCGGACGGCGCGTGGACTGGCTGGCCGCCGGCACGTTCGACACGGCGGTCGGGCTCTCCCTGTTCACCCTGCAGATCACGCACCGCATCGACGCGAACACCGACATCGAGCGCGACCACATCGTGACGACCCTCCGCGGCGCGGACGACCGCGTGCAGGTCGACGTCATCGAGGACTTCGCGACCGGCTACCACGCGCGCAACGGCGGAGGAGACAGCATCCACACCGACGGCGACCTGCCCATCGTGGACGTCCGCCGTGTGGAGGTGAGTGTGGCATGAGCGAACCGCAGAAGCGCCCGGCGTTCGAGCCGCCGACCCGGCTGATGAAGCCGATGGCGTACGACCCCGCCATGCGGCGTCCGATCTCGACCGTCGCCGGCGCCGTGCTCGTGCTGCTGCGCGTGCTGGCGGGTGCGGTGTGGCTCATCGAGCTCGCGGCGCACTGGGGTTCGTACGCGGCTGAGATCGACGGGGCGCTCGAAGGGGTGGAGTTCTCGCCCGGGTTCGTCGACGGCACCCTCGCCGTCTTCGTCGGCATCAGCATCCTCGTGCTGCTGGTGGACGCGTCCCTGGCGGTGCTGATCATCCGCGGCGTGAACTGGGCGCGCGTCGTCGTCATGATCTTCTCGGTCATCTCGATCACGTCCTCGTTCGTCGGGTGGTGGGTGCAGGGCCAGGAGATCGAACTGCGCGGAAGCCTGTTGTCGCTCGCCCTCGACATCCTCGTGCTGCTGGCGCTGTCCAGCCGCAGCGCCGCCGCCTACGCGCGCCGCAACGAGCGGCGCTGAGCGTCGGCTGAGCGCCACCGCCCCTCTGGGGCGTTAGCCTGAGATCCGCTCGCACGGATCGGGGGGAGAAACGTGTTCGACAGCCCACTGTCCGCGTCGGCCTACGAGGTGCTCGGAGTCCTGCCCGCCGTCGATGAGGAGGCGCTGCGCAAGGCGTATCGTCTGCGGCTGCGCCAGACGCATCCCGACACCGGTGGCGATGCGGCCGTCTTCATTCAGGTGCAGCGCGCGTGGGAGCTCGTCGGCACGCCCGACGCCCGCGCCGCCTACGACCGCGGGCACGGCTTCGCGGATGCCCCGGCGCCGGAGTGGTCGGGATGGCGTGCGCCTGCCGCGCAGAACGACACCCGTCCCCGTGCCCGTTCCCACGGGCAGCCGGGCGGCTGGCGGCGCGAGCGCTACCTCACGCTGATCCGGGAGTGGGCGGGGCGCGGTGTGACGCTCGCCGACCCGTACGACCCCGCCCTGGTGCGGTCGGCGCCGCACGGCATCCGGCGGCTGCTGGCCGACGCGCTCGCCGAGGAGGCCACGGCCCGCATCGTCGGCGACCTGGGCATGGGCTACACGGTGTGGCACGACGTGGCGGCCGGCGGGAGGGATGCCGACCCCGAGGCGAAGCTCGACCACATCGTGCTCGGCCCGAGCGGGCTCTACGGAGTGTTGTCGGAGGACTTCGGCGGGCCGGTGCGCGTGCGCCGCGGCGACCTGATCGGCGACGGCGTGGACGGCTCGCCGGTCGGGACGCTGCTGGCACGGATGCGGGTGATGGCCCGGGCGGCCGGGGTGCGCTTCAGCGGTGCGATCGTGGTGCTGCCTGACGAGGACGTACTGAGCGTGATCGACGAGATCGGGAAGGTCCGCGGCATCCCCGTCGCCATCGTGGCCCGCAGCGCGCTGTCGACGGTGCTGCGTCGAGGGATCACCGGCTCGCGCTCGATGGGCGGCAACGAGGTCTTCGATGTGCGCACCCGCCTGCAGCAGACCGCGCGATTCGTCTGACCCGGTCGCCCCGAGGCGGGCTGACGCGGCGTCAGCCGTTGAGGCCGAAGAGGTCCAGCGGGTGCGTGAGCCGCCACCAGGGCGACGGGCCGTCGATGTCGTCGGAGAGCCGCAGATCGACGGTCGTCGAGTCCAACGGTCCGCGCACCGACAGTGAGCCGACCGTGTCGCCGGCCTTCCGGCTGTCGTCCAGGGCGTAGGTCGTGGTGACTTCGCCCACGCCACCGTTCCAGAGGATCACGTCGGCATCCGCCGCGGTGAGCACGTTCGCCTTCGCACCCCACAGCGTCTTGACTGTTCCGGCGAGAGTGTCAGCCGTCACCGAAGGGCGCAGCTGCAGCTCCTGCTCGAGCTGGGCGTACAGCGCGCGCGAGGCCTCGACACGGGTCGCGTCGTCGGGCTGGCCGAGCACGGAGGCGTAGAGGCGCACGGCGGTGTCGCCGACCGTGATGGTCTTGGCGGAGAGGAGGTTGTACCGATCCAGCGACCCGGTCTTGATGCCGAGCACGCCGGGGTCGACGAGCAGCCCATTGGTGTTCTCGACGAGCCCCGCGCCGGGCAGCTCGACGGACTGCTTGGCGACGATCTCGGCGATCACCGGGTTGGCGAGGGCCCGCTCGGCGAGCGGGATCAGCGCCTCCGGGCTCGCGACGTTGCCCATCTCGATGCCGGACGGATCCACGATCGTCACCCCGGGCACGCCGTGCGTCTCCAGCCAGCTCTGCGCCGCACTGGCGAAGACCCGGTCGTTGGGCCAGAGGTTGCCGGCGAGCCGGTCGGCATAGTTGTTGGCCGAGCCGATCAGCATGCCCTCCAGCAGCTGGTATTGGGTCAGCGTGCCGCCCACCGGCACGTCCAGTGCGGACTCGCCGTTGGCCCGGTAACTCCAGTACCGCGTGCGGTCGGCGCCGGTGAAGGCGTACTCCGGCCCCTGCTCGCCGAGCGCGAGCGGCATCCGGTCGAGCACCAGCAGCGCGGTGACGACCTTGGTGATGCTGGCGATCGTGTCGGCGTCGGTCGTGGACGCGGTGACGCCGTCGATGCCGGCGACCTCGACGGCGGCGCTTCCCACGGCCGGCCATGCCGGAGTCGTCACGGGTGCGGCCACAGGCTGCACCGCGACCGCGGTGATCTCGGGTGCGACCGAGTGCAGCGGCCAGAGGAGCGTCGTGGCCGAGTAGCCGCCCAGCAGCAGCGCGATGATCCCGACGGGGACGAGCACGCCGGGGCGCCACGGCGAGCGGCGGGGCGCGTCGGAGAGCAGATCGGCCGTGACGGGCACATACGGCGCGGTGCTGTTCTCGAGCGCGGGAGTCGCGCGGGTGAGCGAGAGGACGGATGCCTCATCCACCCAGCCGAAGGCCACGCGCGGCGCGGCCGGGGCCTTCTTCGGCGGGCGTCCGCCGGACAGGTCGGAGGCGGGCGGCAGCGGTGCAGGGGGCAGTGCGTCGGATTCGACGGTGAGCACACCTGACGGGATACCGGAGGCCCCGGCATCCGTCTGCTGTCGCAGCATACGTCGCGAAGGCGCGGGGGCGTCGTCGTGGGTCACCTGCCTAAGTTACCCCGCCGAAGGTCGCGCTATACTCAACGGCACAACCACGGGAGTCCGGTGAGCCGGGCTGAGAGGAAGCGAACCACGCTTCGACCGTCGAACCTGATCTGGATCATGCCAGCGCAGGGAGGAGTCAGAATGAGTGTTTCCACGCCCACGTCCGCTTCGAAGGATGAGCTTTCCGCACGCCGCGGATGGGGGTCGATCGTCTGGCGGTGGCGGGTCGTCGACATCGTCGTGGCCAGCGTCATCGGAGTCGCGTCCGGGCTGATCTTCCTCCTCTGGAACATCGGCTACCTCGGCCCGAAGGCGATCCTCGAGCCCCTCCTGCCCGGCCTGCAGGGCCTGCTGGACGGACCCTGGCTGTTCGCCGGAGTGCTCGGCGCACTGATCATCCGCAAGCCGGGTGCCGCCATCTACACCGAGGTGCTCGCCGCGGTCGTCTCGGCGCTCATCGGCAACCAGTGGGGCGGCTTCCTCACGCTCGAGGCGGGCTTCATCCAGGGCCTCGGCGCGGAGGCCATCTTCCTGCTCTTCTTCTACCGCCGCTGGAGCCTGCCGGTCGCGATCCTCGCCGGTGCCGGGGCCGCCTTGGCCGGTGGCATCAACAACCTGCTGCTCTGGTACGCGGGCGCCGACGTCACGTTCACCGTGGTCTACCTCGCCAGCACCGTCGTGTCCGGCGCGGTCATCGCGGGAGGACTCTCGTGGGTCCTGGCACGGGGCATCGCCGCGACCGGGGCACTCAACCGCTTCGCGTCGGGGCAAGAGGTCCAGGCGCGCGTGTAGTCGTGGCCGCTCTCACCCCGGCGTCCGTCGAGGCGCGCGATTGGGGCTGGCGCCACTCGGGCCGACATGCCTGGGCGGTGCAGGATGCCTCGTTCCGCATCGACCCCGGAGAACGGGTGCTGCTGCTCGGCGCCTCGGGCTCCGGCAAGACGACGCTGCTGCACGGCCTGGCCGGGGTGCTCGGCGGCGACGAGGAGGGCGAGTCCGAGGGCGCGCTGCTGATCGACGGCGTCCCCGCCGCACGGGCGCGGGGGCGCGCGGGACTCGTGCTACAGGATCCCGACTCGCAGGTGATCCTGGCGCGCGTGGGCGACGACGTCGCGTTCGGATGCGAGAACCTCGGCATCCCGCGCGGGGAGATCTGGCCGCGGGTCGAGGCGGCGCTGGACGCCGTGGGGCTGGACGTGCCGCTGGACCGCCCGACCAAGGCGCTCTCCGGCGGACAGAAGCAGCGCCTCGCGCTGGCCGGCGTCGTCGCCATGCGCCCGGGACTGCTGCTGTTGGACGAGCCGACGGCCAATCTCGACCCGGCCGGGGTCGAGGAGGTGCGCGAGGCGGTCAGACGTGTGCTGGATGCGACCGGTTCGACGCTGGTCGTGGTCGAGCATCGCGTGCAGGTGTGGCTGCCGCTCGTGGACCGGGTAATCGTGCTCGGGCAGGGCGGTGTGGTGGCCGACGGCTCGCCCGCGGCGGTGCTCGGTGC